>PXBG01000014.1 GCA_003566995.1 Syntrophobacteraceae bacterium | reverse complement strand
CGCTCAACGACTTTCATCTTCTCACCTTTCCCGGGGGCTATGAAAACACGGTGAGTTTCGTTCCCCAAACCCTTTGGACACTTTTTCAGACTCAGGACGTGACCGTGACGGGTTCCTGCGGCGAGGGTGACCTCAACAATGCCACAACGACCCTTCTCGTGGTCAACAGTGACCAACAGCGGGAAGTCTCCATCACTCTGGAAATCCCCAACTTTGTCAACGATGCTCTGAAAATGATCGGCGTCGGCGACGCCACCGACCTCCGGGTGAACACGCACTTCGCTCAATTTGCCGAATGCTGCCGGGGGGAGTCCGTCAATGCCTCCACCAAAGGAAGCGCTGGCATCGCACTGCATGTCGATGCGGGACCCTTCACCATCATGGGAATTCCCATGCCGCCAAAGTTCAAGAGATACGTGACCCTCGATGCCTTGGCCGTAACTGTTTCAGGAAATGCCAGTGGCTCATTCCATGGCGGCTATGCTGGTTGTCTTGATGTCACTCACTGGCATGGTTCAGGACAATTATCAGCTAAAATAGATGCAGGGGGAGAAGTGAGTGCAAGATTTCCAGAGGATGTGGTCATGTTAAGCAGTTCATTGAAAGGATCTACGGGAGTTTCAGAGGAAATATCGGTGAAATCATCGGAATTGGCTTTTTCCGGAAAATGGGATGGGCTCATTGTGGTGGGTGATGTAGAAATGGTTGTATTTGGTAACACGATTATGAGTTGGAAAATTATACATCAAGTAATGGAAGATAAAGCAATCAAAGAAATAAAAGTTAATTTACCGTCTCTTAAATAAATAGAAGGATTAAAAAGATATGAATAGAAAAAAAATATACAAAATATTTATTTTTTTCATTCTTATTTTTTTTCAATCAATAATTATATGCTCTTCAGAAAATTTAAAATATCCATTGAAAATTAAAATAATTGACAAGATTGAATCTAATTACATAACGCCTGAAAACACACTTTTTTCATTAAGATCTGCATTATTAAAAGACAATATCGAATGGGCTGATGAAACCATGACTGAAGAATCACTCAAAGAAATGATATTAATGTTTGAAAAATCAGGAATTGATCGAGAAAAAAGTCTAATAAATCTTGAAAAAAACATTAAAGAGTCTTACATATTGGATCAAATGATATATAAAGATGTTGTAATTTTGCTTGTAGAGGCATTAGCTCATAGTGGAAGCATTAAGTATATCCCTGTTACTTTTATGAAAGAACATGGACTCTGGAAAGTAACCAATAAATATAAGCAGGACGAAGAAATACATGAACTTTTCCATTATGTTCCACCTCTTTTCTACGGAAAAGGCGGACGACCAATGGATGTCAATACTTTTCTGGGATATGAAAAACCCACGGAACCCCAGACCATACTTGAGGGCGGTGACAAAAACTACGTGGTCCATGTTTATTATGGCAGAACCATTGACCCGTCCACATTCACTGCGGAATTAAACAGAGAAAACGTCAGCAACTTGTTTTCTCCCGAGGCTTTCACCGATGAGGAGGTGGAAATACCACTTCAGAGGGGCCGCAATACGTTGGTTCTGTCAGTGGAAGGAACAAGAAATGATGGAAAAAAAGCCAGCGACACGGATCGTCTCGTCTTCATAGTCCCATGATTTCTGCGCAGAAGGCCCAAGGCTCCTCATATTTTTTGCAATGTGGGGTCAAGAGTGGCTTCAAATTCTTCCAGGGAGGGGACGGTTGCGGCTTTTCGGTGGAGCACTTTGAGAAGGGTAAGGTCCTCCATGGCATGGATGCGTTGCACCATGTTCTGGGGAGCGTTCCCGAAATGGACTTCAAGGATGTCCACAACAGCCTTGCGTGCGTTCTGCAGAACCCCCTGCCGGATTCCCTGCTGAATACCGGCAGGGGCCAGGAAATCAACCATTTGCGCTCAGGGCGCGGCGCAATCCTTCCCGGGCCCGTTTTTCTCCGTGGACCAGGCGGATTTCCGGGTTCCCGTCCATGCTTCTGGCCCACTCCACAAGGCCTGCCTGGTCCGCATGGGCCGAATAGCCTTCCAGTACGTGCACCCTGGCCTTGATGGGGAACCGCTCCCCTTCCAGTTCCACGTAGCCGCCCGGCCGGCGTCCGTAACGCACCAGGTCACGTCCGGGAGTGCCCGCTGCCTGGTAGCCCACAAAGAGGATGTCGTTTCTCGCATCCTCCAGGCCAGCTTTAAGATGATTGACGATCCTGCCTCCCGTGCACATGCCGCTTCCGGCGATGATCACCACGGGCCCATCCATGTGGAGCAGTTCCAGGTGGTCCCGGAACCGAACCACCGCATAGAGTTCCTCGAAGTTGAGGGGATCGTCGCCACGGTGCAGGATTTCCTTCGCTTCCCGGTCCCAGAATTCCCGGCATTGGGAATAGATTCCTGTCACTTCAATCCCCAGAGGGGAATCGATGCATACGGGAATGCGTGTTCCAATGCCAAGCTTGCGGTCGAGGGAGAGGCGGTCCAGTTCGTAGAGCAGTTCCTGGGTTCTTCCCAGGGAAAAGGCGGGAATGAACACTTTGCCTCCGTCGGAGAGGCAGCGTTCGAGCACTTCCCCGAGGCGCTTCGTCCGCTCCCGGCGATCTTCGTGCAGGCGATCTCCATAAGTGGATTCCAGCACCAGGAGGTCGCAGCCGTCGGCCTTGTCCGGATCGGGGAGGATAGGGGTGTCCCGGGCTCCCAGGTCTCCGGAAAAGATAACGGACCAGCCCGAACCGTCCTCGATCTTCACAAAGGATGAACCCAGAATGTGCCCGGCGCGGCCCAGCCGGAACCGGGCGCCTTTTTTGAGATGAAAAGACTCGTTGTATTCAAAGCCCCAGGAAAGGTCGTCGATGGTTGAAAGGAGTCTTTCCGCCTCGTTGCGTTCCAGGTCCGAAAAGCTGAGGGCGTCCCGCAGCATGGGCTGCATCAGGAGCCTGGTGGGGTGGGAGCAGAGGATTTCCCCCCGGAAGCCCCGCCGCACCAGTTCGGGAATCCTTCCCATGTGGTCGATGTGGGCGTGGGTGAGGATGACAAAGTCCACCCGGGAAGGCTTCACGGGCCAGGATTCCATGGGGGCGGCCGTGTCGCTTCCCTGTACAAGCCCGCAGTCCACGAGGATGTGAAGACCGCTGATGCGCAGCAGGTGGCAGGACCCGGTGACCGTGTCCTTTCCTCCCAGGTGAATGACTTCCGGGGGAAGGGCGGTGGGAGGTGATGAAGGATTTGGTGTCATTGTTTTGGCTCTTTGCAAGGAAATAAGGGTTTGCTCTCGCAGAGGCGCGGAGGCCGCAGAGGGGGGCTTCTGCCGGTTCCCTTACATGCATCTCTGTGAGAAAGCCTATGGGTGATGAGTGTGGAGGAAGTGAGAAGCAATGAGTGTGCCCCGTGCGGGAGCTGGCGCCGGTGGTTTGGAAAAAGGTGGGCCCAGGAAGGGCAACGCCGTTGATTTAAGGGAAGTTTTCACAGGGTCTGCGTCCTCTGGGCCTTCGCGAGAGACCTTCCGCTCATTTCTGCTCGCCATTTGCCACAGGGTCACACCGCTTGGCCATGAAGCGCTCATCAGCCCCAAAACGGCAGAAAGCCAAGGCTTTTGACCTTGGCTTTCGCTGTAACCGCAACCCTTGACGTACAGGGTGTTTTTGCTGGCGGGGTCGAAGGGACTCGAACCCTCGGCCTCCGGCGTGACAGGCCGGCGTTATAACCAACTTAACTACGACCCCTTTAATTTTTCCTGGTGGGCGAAACAGGGATCGAACCTGTGACCCCCGGCTTGTAAGGCCGATGCTCTCCCAGCTGAGCTATTCGCCCTCCATGACCTTCCGGAGCTGGATCTCTGTCTCATCCCGAACGGTTCTGACTATATGCCTCATGACGTTTCCAAAGTCAAGGGCTTTTTAACCCTTTTTCATCAATGGGCGTGGATTTCGTCGGGCCCGCTTTTTTTGGCGTCGAACATGACCCCCCCGGAAGCGTCCTCCACTTCCTTGAAGAGGTCCTGGCCTTCCTCCAGGACCAATGCTTTCCGCAACACATCGTCGGCGTGATCCACCAGTTCCACCTGGACCTCTTCCAGGATGGTCGCGGGAATATCCTTCAGGTCCTTGGCGTTTTCCTTGGGAATGAGAACCCCCTTCAGCAAAGACCTGTGAGCCGCAAGGATTTTTTCCTTGAGGCCCCCGATGGGCAGCACTCTTCCGCGCAGGGTGATTTCCCCCGTCATGGCCAGGTCCTTGCGCACGGGAATTCGCGTGAGGGCGGACACCATGGAAGTGGCCATGGTGATGCCCGCCGAAGGACCGTCTTTGGGAATGGCCCCTTCGGGAACGTGCACGTGGATGTCCACCTTTTTGTAAAAGTCCGTGTCCAGTCCCAACCGCTGGGCGCGGGACCGCACATAGCTCAGGGCAGCCTGCGCCGACTCCTGCATGACCTCCCCGAGCTTGCCCGTGATGGTGATTTTCCCCTTGCCGGGCATGATCACGGTTTCTATGCCCAGAATGTCGCCGCCGAAATCTGTCCAGGCCAATCCCATGGCCAGTCCGATCTCGTCTTTTTCTTCGGCCCTTCCGTACTGGAACTTGGGAACGCCCAGGTATTCCTGAATGAGGTCTTCGGTCAGTTCAACGACCGTTTCAGGGCCGTTTCGCACCACTTCCTTGGCCACTTTGCGGCATACGGAAGCGATTTCCCGCTCCAGGTTCCGCACACCCGCCTCCTTGGTGTAGTGGCGAATGATGTAGAGGAGCATCTCCCCGGAAAAGTGAACGTTCTTCCGATCGACCCCGTTGGCCTTGCACTGCTTCTCCACGAGGAAGTTGGTCGCGATGTTCATTTTGTCCCACTCCGTGTAACCGGCGATCTGAATGATCTCCATGCGGTCCCTCAGAGGCGCGGGAATGGAGTGAAGGTTGTTGGCCGTGGTGATGAAAAAGATCTCCGAAAGATCGTAGTCCAGGTCGAGATAGTGATCGTTGAAGGCGAAGTTCTGTTCGGGATCGAGCACCTCCAGGAGAGCGGAAGCGGGGTCGCCACGAAAATCGCTGCTGAGCTTGTCGATTTCGTCCAGGCAGAACACGGGGTTCCGGCTCTTGGCCTTTTTCAGGCTCTGAATGACTTTTCCCGGCATGGCGCCAATGTAGGTCCTGCGATGGCCGCGAATTTCCGCTTCATCGCGCACGCCTCCCAGAGAAAGGCGTATGAAGTTGCGGTTCATGGAACGGGCGATGGAGCGCGCCAGGGACGTTTTGCCCACACCCGGCGGTCCCACGAAGCAAAGAATGGGCCCCTTGATTTTTTTCACCAGAGCCTGCACCGCCAGGTATTCCAGGATGCGCTGCTTGGGCTTTTCCAGGGCGTAGTGGTCCTCATCCAGGATGGCCGTCGCCGCTTCGATGTCGATCTTGTCCTTGGTCTTGTCAAACCAGGGCAGGGACAGGATCCAGTCGATGTAATTGCGCACCACCGTGGCTTCGGCGCTCATGGGGGACATGAATTTCAGCTTCTTGAACTCGGCGCGCACCTTGCTCGCCGCTTCCTTGCTCAGTTTCTTGCGCTTGATGCGCTTTTCAAGCTCATCCAGCTCCGACTTGTGGTCGTCCTTGTCCCCCATTTCCTTCTGAATGGCCCGCATCTGCTCATTGAGGTAGTATTCGCGCTGCGTCTTTTCCATCTGCTTCTTGACGCGGCCCTTGATGCGCTCCTCTGTTTTGATGATCTCGATTTCCGAGCGGATTTGCCCGAAAAGTTTTTCCAGCCGCTCGGAAAGATCGAGGGTTTCCAGGAGTTTCTGCTTCACGTCGATCTTGAAGGGCATGTAGGCGGCGATGGTGTCCGTGAGCTTGGCGGCATCGTCGATGGCGGCCGTGGATTCGAGGATCTCCTGGGTGATCTTCTTGTTGTGCTTGGAATACTGCTCGAAAGCGGTGCGCAGGTTGCGGCGCAGGGCTTCCGTTTCGGCATTGTCCTTCCCTTCGTCTTTCAGCACTTCCAGTTGAACCTGGAAATATTCGGCGTTGGGAAGGAAGTGTTGAATGCGTCCCCGAAACTCTCCTTCCACCAGCACTTTCACGGTGCCGTCGGGAAGCTTGAGAATCTGAAGGATGTTGGCGACGGTGCCCACCCGGTAAATGTCCGATTCGGCGGGCTCGTCGGTCTTGGCCTTGGTCTGGGCGGACAGGAAAATCTTCTTGTCCGTGCTCATGGCCTTCTCCAGAGCGGTGACAGATTTGTCACGGCCCACAAACAGGGGCACCACCATGGAAGGGAAGACCACGATATCTCTCAGGGGCAGCAGGGGCAGAGACATTCCTGCCGCTGAACTTGGCTGGTCGTCGCGATTTCTCGTTAACTTGAACATAAGCTGTAACCCTCTTCGTGTGAGGTCCATAAAGTGTCCGGCATATAAAAAAACCCCTCACCCGATGGTCTTTGGGCAGAACATTGACGGGAAAGGGGGTCCTTGCATGCATTTTCATTGGCCCGGAAGTGACCTGGCGGAAAGCGGCACTTTCTGGCCCGGAGAAAGAGGAGAGAAGCAAATCCTCTCCTGGTTCCAACCTTCACGGGCCCTGACGTGCTTCCATCAGGCTGATTCCTGGTTTTGCCCCCTGTACAGAAGGAGGGGAGTGGCCTGGTTCAAAAGCACATCCTCGTTGATGATGCACTCCTGAATCTCCGGATGGGAGGGCAGGTCATACATGATGTCCAGCATGATGTTTTCCATGATGGACCTGAGGCCACGGGCTCCAGATTTTCGGCTGATGGCTTCCTTGGCGATGGCTTTGAGCACGCCATCGGTGAAACGAAGCCTCACGTCTTCCAGTTCGAACAGTTTCTTGTACTGCTTGACCAGAGAATTTTTGGGTTCAGTCAAAATCTTGACAAGCTCATCTTCCGACAGTTCCTTGAGCGTGGCCACCACGGGAATCCTGCCCACAAATTCGGGAATGAGCCCGAACTTGATGAGGTCTTCCGGCTGCACGCGCATCAGGATTTCTCCCACCGATTTTTGTTCCTTGCTGTGAATTTCGGCGCCAAACCCCAGTCCTTTCACGCCAACGCGGGACTGAATGATGTTGTCCAGGTGATTGAAGGCTCCGCCACAGATGAAAAGGATGTTGGTGGTGTCGATTTTGATGAATTCCTGCTGAGGGTGCTTGCGGCCCCCTTTGGGAGGCACATTGGCCACGGTGCCCTCGAGGATTTTCAGCAGCGCCTGCTGGACTCCCTCCCCCGACACGTCCCGGGTGATGGAAGGGCTGTCCGACTTCTTGGCGATCTTGTCGATTTCATCGATGTAGACGATGCCCCGGCTCGCTTTTTCAATGTCGTAGTCGGCAGCCTGAATGAGACTCACCAGGATGTTTTCCACATCCTCCCCCACGTAGCCCGCCTCGGTCAAAGTGGTGGCATCGGCGATGGTGAAGGGGACATTGAGTATGCGTGCCAGCGTCTGAGCCAGAAGGGTCTTCCCCGACCCCGTGGGCCCGATCATCATGATGTTGCTCTTTTGAAGCTCTACGTCATTCTTGTCGGTTTTCATCTCGATGCGCTTGTAGTGATTGTGCACCGCGACGGAAAGAACCTTTTTGGCGCGCTCCTGGCCGATGACGTACTGGTCGAGCACTGAATTGATTTCCGAAGGCTTGGGAATCTGGGTGCTTTTCCCCGACTCCTCCCTTTCATATTCTTCTGCGATGATGTCGTTGCAAAGCTCCACGCACTCGTCACAGATGTAGACGGTGGGGCCCGCGATGAGCTTTTTCACCTCGTCCTGACTTTTGCCGCAGAAGGAGCATCTCAGCTCTCCGTTACGATCTTCACGTTTTCTGGACATTCAATTCCTCCTTGAGCATATGTTGCATCACGCCGGCGAACCATCCCGGGACGTGACCGGGAATCATTCTCTGACCTTCCGGCTTTGCCCTCCCGGCTTTGCGCGCCCGGCGTGAGGGGTGGCTGGCAGCTGCATTAAATACATTATAACCATGGTGCTGAAGCATATCCACTTCCCCGACTTCCGAATCTTTTCCTCTGAACTTAACCCACGAGTCAAGTGATGCTCCCAGAATACCACAGGTTGCATCCCGATGCCCATCACATTCGAGGTTCGAAGGGGCATTCCCCAAGGTGCTTCAGGCCACTTCCGTCCCAATGGACAATGGCCTTCGGGGGTGGGTGTGGAAAGGAAAAGTCCCCTTCGCACCACCGCCATGAGTTAATGCTTGCGGGGACTGAAAGCAAGGGGAACGAAGGCTCGAAGATTCTTGTCCCGCATTTGAGAGGTGCGACAGGTTTTTGGGGCTGAAGCAAGAAACCGGCCATTTTTCCTGGAAAAGGAAGAGGGGCAAAAGGCCGCCGGGGCGTTCCCTTGGCGAAGGTGCCAGGAAAATCTTCACGGGCAAAGCAGGGGGCATGAAAGAATCCGGAGGGGGAATGCCTCCGGATTCTTGTATTCATGCATGTGAGCAGGGGGAGGGAAGGGGGCCGCTCAATGAGGAGTCACACGATTCCCTGTGAGCGGTTCTGGATGACCTCATCCACCATTCCGTAATTCCTGGCCTCCTCTCCGGACATGAAGAAATCCCGGTCCGTGTCACGCTGGATGTCTTCCAGTTTTCGGCCCGTGTGGTTCACGAGAATGCGGTTCAGTTCTTCTCTCAGCCTGAGGATCTCCCTGGCCTGGATTTCCACGTCGGTGGCCTGTCCCTGGAATCCCCCCATGGGCTGATGGAGCATGATGCGGGCGTGAGGCAGGGCGTAGCGTTTGCCCTTGTCGCCGGCGGCGAGGAGCACCGCGGCCATGCTGGCCGCCTGGCCCATGCACAGGGTGGAGACCTGGGGCTTGATGTATTGCATGGTGTCGTAGATGGCCAGGCCCGCCGTCACCAGTCCGCCGGGGGAGTTGATGTAGAAGTGGATGTCCTTGTCCGGGTCTTCCGATTCCAGGAAAAGCATTTGGGCGATGATGACGTTGGCCACGTCGTCCGTGACCGTCGTTCCCAGAAAAACGATGCGATCCCTCAGAAGGCGGGAGTAAATGTCGAAGGCGCGCTCCCCCCGGCTGCTCTGTTCGATGACGATGGGGATGACAGACATGCTCTATTGTTCCTCCTGCTCAGGTGTTTTTTCTTGGGAAGGGGCACTGTAAACAGCGGATTCCTCGATCAGCTGAAAAACCTTTTCCTGGAGTTTTGCTTCCTTGGACTGCTGCACGAGCACGCTGTCTGAAAAGTCCCGCTTGACCTTTTCCAGATCCATTCTGGCATACATGGCGATCTGCTGGAAAATCTCTTCCACTTCCTCCTCGGAAAGCTCCAGGTTCTCCTGGCTGGCGATCTGCTGAAAGATGAGTTTCTGCTTCAGGTTGAGGGCTGCCTGGGGCCGGTATTCGGCCCGAATGGTCGGGGTGTCGAACCGGGAAGCGTCAACCTGAAGGCCCTGGCTCTGGAACTGGTGCTGAAGATTTCCGATGAGCCGGTCCACTTCCCGGTCCAGGGCCTTTTCAGGGAGTTCCAGTTCCACTTTGGCGAGCAGCTCTTCGTTGATCTGCTGGCGAAGAGCGGATTTGGCCTGGTCTTCCCGCTGTTTCAAAAGCTTCTCGCGGATGGATTGGCGGAGCCCCTCGAGGGTGTCATGCTGCCCGGTGGTCTTTGCCAGTTCATCGTTGAGCTCGGGCAGTTCCTTTTCCTTCAGTTCCTTGATGTGCACCTGGAACTGAACGGTCTTTCCCTGTATTTCGGGAGTGGGGGCGTCTTCGGGGTAGTCCACTTCAAAGGTGACCGTTTCCCCGGGAGCATGACCCACCAGGTTTTCGTCGAATTGGGGGTGAATGGAGTTCTTTCCGATTTCCGCAAGGTAGTCCTGGGCCGCCCCTTTTTCAAAGGGTTCCCCATCGATATAGGGAGTGAAGTCCACCACCAGCACGTCACCTTCCCTGGCGGGGCGCTCTTCATCCAGGGAGCGCAACTGGGCATGCTGTTCACGGATCTTTTCCAGCTCCGCGTCCACCTGTTCCCCGGGAATCTCTGGGTCGGTCTTTTTCAGCTCCATGCCCCGGTAGCCTTCCACCTGAAAGGGAGGGCAGACTTCCACCACCGCCGTGTAAGAAAAAGGCCCGTTGTCTTCAAAGTGACTCTCGCTCACATCGGCTTCCGCCAGGGGCTTCAGGTCCGTTTCGCGAAGAGCTTCGGGAAATGTCTCCTGAATGAACTTGGAGGAAATTTCATGCTCGATGTCTTTGCCGAAATAGGACTTGATGATGCTCTTGGGCACCTTTCCCGGGCGAAAACCCTTGATGCGAACCGTTTTGGCGAGGTCACGGTAGCGTGCTTCAACTTCTTTCCGTACCTTTTCCGCCGGTATTTCTACCTGAATTTTCTTTTGGTTGGCGCTGAGGTCGACAACGGAAACATTCAATTCCACGTTTTTCACCTTTCTCCCAGAACACGATCCCCATGGAGTTCGATTGAAATTTTTGTGATGTGGTGCGAGAGGGGGGACTCGAACCCCCATCCTGTCACCAGGGCTGGATCCTAAGTCCAGTGCGTCTGCCAATTTCGCCACTCTCGCACGCGGACGCAATCCAATTCTTTGAAAAACTTTATTAAAACCATTTATGCTTCCTTGAGTCAAGCAAAGAATTTTCTCTTTCCAGCGCGGTGGCGGCTCATTCCCAGCTCATCACTTCCTGGTTGTCCCCATCTCCACCCCGTTGTCCGTCCGCTCCCAGGGAGTAGAGATCGTAGTCGCCGTGTTGCCCGGGGCTTTCATACACGTAGGGCCGCCCCCATGGGTCCGGGGGCACGCTCTTGGGAAGGTAGGGGCCATCCCAGTTGGCGATGTTGGGGTTCGTTCGAAGGGCGTCAAGCCCTTCCTGCGTGGTGGGGTATCGGCCCACGTCGAGCCTGAAAGCGTCCAGCGCCGTTCCGATCATGGAAATCTGAGCCTTGGCCGCATTCACCCTGGATGTGCCCACCTTCTGGAACATTTTGGGGGCCACGAGGGCGGCCAGCAGGCCAAGGATGATCATCACGATGAGCAATTCGATGAGGGTGAAACCGGCCTGGCTTCTCCTCACGGCATTTGGACTTTGCCCTGAACATTCAATCGCACGCTGCAGCATCATGCACTCCATAGAAACACTTGAGAAACATCTGAAAAATTGTGGGATTTTCGGCAAAACCCGATCCGTCAAATGAGTCTGCCATTACATAGCCAAAAACCTTTCCCATAACAAGGAGGTCCCCTGCAATTTACCCGGAAGGGACCGGGGTGTAAAATTTTCCCTGATGCAAATTGTGTGCTTCCATGTGGTCCAGAATGGCCTGGAAGTTCTTCCCTTTCTCGAGGGCCCACAGGGGGGCCACCAGTTCTTCCGGGTGAGGGTCTCCCGTGATCCTCTGAATGATCATGGAGGGGGGCAGGAGGCTGATGAACCCGCCCGCCAGCGCGCTGTATTCCTCCCGTGTGAGGCAGGTGTACATGCCGTCACGGTGCCACCGGGCCAGCCTGGTCCCTTGGATCACATAAAGCAGGTGAATCTTGACGGCCTGAATGTCCATGCGGGAGAGGATGCGGGCTGTCTGGAGCATGTCCTCCGCCCTTTCACCGGGCAGGCCGAGAATGACGTGGGCGCACAGGGGGAGGTTGCGCTTCCTGATGCGTTCGGTGGCATCCTCAAAGGCCGCGAAGTCGTGGCCCCTGTTGATCTTTTGAAGGGTTTTGTCATGGGCGGACTGGAGGCCCACTTCCAGCCAAATGAGGTTCCCCTGGGCAGAAAGGGAGTGCAGGTGGTCCAGGACGGGGTCGGGGAGGCAGTCGGGGCGCGTGCCGATGGTCAGGCCCACCACCTGGGGATCCCGCAGAGCCTCCTCGTACATGGGGGCCAGCACATTGAGGGGGGCGTAGGTGTTGGAAAAAGACTGAAAGTAGGCAAGAAATTTCCGGGCCTTATACTTTCTGGCAAGACTTGCTTTTCCCTGAAGGATCTGTTCTGTGATGCCCTGTTTTTTCTGAGAAGCGCCCGTGCCCGATCCGCGGGCGTTGCAGTAGACACATCCCCCCACTCCCCTGGTTCCATCCCTGTTGGGGCAGGTGAGGCCCGCATCGATGCTGATTTTCTGGACACGGCAGCCGAAGCGCTCTCTCAGGTAGCCGTTGAAATCACGATAGGGTTTTTCCCGCATGGTTCACCCAATAGTCCTGATGGTCCTGGTCAAAAAAAATAAATTGCCGGGGCGGTTCATTTTCCTGGAATTCAGGATAAATATTGTCCTCATGAATGCCCGTTCACCCTTTGCCCTTGAAAATGCTATCATAAATTTTTATTTGGGTAACTCCTCGCGGTGAAGGGAAAAACCATGAAGGCTGCCGTGGCCGGAAGCGAAGCCTCTGCCCCGGAAGCGAGGCCTCTGCCCCGAAGCCTTCCATGGACCGGGGGCCCGGTCATGGAAGGCTTCGGGGCTGGCAAGGAGGGCCAAAAGGGTCTGAAAGCGCAGAACGCAGCCCATCAGGATCTGAAGATCACGAGAGGGATCAGCCAGAACAATACAATGCAAATGATTGGCACCACAGGAAACCGACAATGAAAAACGTGTATGACGTCATCGTTGTGGGGGCGGGCCATGCGGGCTGCGAGGCTGCATTGGCTGCCGCCCGCATGGGATGCAGGACCCTTATCCTCACCATCAATCTGGACATGACCGCCCACATGCCCTGTTCCCCCTCCATCGGCGGCATTGGAAAAGGGCACCTGGTGAAGGAAATCGACGCCCTGGGAGGAGAAATGGCGCGCCTTGCGGACCGCACTTCCATTCAGTCCCGAATCCTCAACATGAAAAAAGGGCCGGCGGTGCGGGGCACGCGCACTCAAAACGACAAGGTCCGTTATCGAGCGGCCATGAAGCACAGCCTGGAATCCCAGGCGAACCTGGATTTCAAGCAGACGCTGGTGGAGTCCCTGGTGCTGGAAAACGGCCGCGTGAGGGGTGTGGTGGATGAACTGGGAGCGTTTTTTGGGGGGGAGGCGGTGATCCTGGCAACGGGCACCTTCCTGCAGGGCCTGGTCCATGTGGGCACGGCAAGCATTCCGGCGGGCCGTGCGGGGGAGCTTTCTTCCCAAAATCTTGCGGGGCAGCTGCTGGAGGCGGGGTTTCAGCTGGGCCGAATGAAGACGGGCACGCCTGCACGCATCAACCGGCGAAGCATTGATTTCACCCGCTTCGAGGAGCAATGGGGGGATGAGCAGCCGAAGCCTTTCTCCCTTTTCACGGATCGCATCGAGCTGCCCCAGGTTTCGTGCTTTCTGGGAAAGACCCGGGGCCACACCCATGAACACGTGAAGCGCCACATTCACCTTTCCCCCCTCTACAATGGCACCATCAAGGGGGTTTCGGCGCGCTACTGTCCTTCCCTGGAAGACAAGGTCATGAAGTTTCCGCACAAGGAGTACCACCAGATCATTCTGGAACCCGAGGGGCTGGACACGGAGGAAGTCTATGCCAGCGGCACGGGCAACTCTCTCCCCTACGAGGTTCAGCTTCAGCTGGTGCACACGGTGCCGGGGCTGGAAGAAGCGGAAGTCATGAGGCCCGCTTACGCCATTGAATACGATTTTGTGCAGCCCACGCAGCTGCGTCCCACCCTGGAGACCAAGCTGGCGAAGGGCCTTTACATGGCGGGGCAAATCAATGGAACCTCGGGGTATGAGGAGGCCGCCGGGCAGGGCCTCTGGGCAGGCATCAACGCTTCCCTTCAGGTGCAAAGGCGGCCGCCTTTCATCCTGGACCGGTCTCAGGCCTACCTGGCCGTCATGGTGGATGACCTGGTCACCCGCGGCGCCAATGAACCCTACCGAATGTTCACTTCCAGGGCGGAATACCGCCTGCTCCTTCGCGAAGACAATGCGGATCTGCGGCTCATGGAAAAAGGGCATGAGCTGGGCTTGTTCCCTCGGGAGGTTTTGAAGGAATTGAAGGAGCGCCGCGAAGGAATAAAGGAAGAACTGGGCCGGCTTCGGCGGACTCACCTGCGTCCCTCCCCGGAGGTCAATGCCCACCTGGCCCTCAAAGGATCGGCGCCCCTTCAGGAACCGGCCGCCCTCGACCGCCTCCTCAAGCGGCCGGAACTCTCCTACGACGACATAGAAATCCTTTCTCCCCCATCCGCAAGCCTGGAGAAGCGGGTGAAGGAACAGGTGGAAGTGGAATGCAAGTACGAAGGGTACCTTCAAAGGCAGGAGGCGGAGGCCCAGCGTTTCAGGCAGCTGGAACAGGTCGCCGTTCCCGGGGATTTCTCCTACGAAAGCATTCCCGGTCTTTCCAACGAGGTGCGGCAAAAGCTTTTGGAGATACGCCCTGTGTCCCTGGGGCAGGCTGCGCGCATTTCAGGGATCACACCCGCTGCCCTTTCGGTTTTGATGGTCTACCTGAAGCGGCACGGGGGACATGACCCAAAGGACTTGCAGGCGGGAGCAGCGGTTCCCGGTGGAGCGCAAGGCTCCTGATCTTTGGGGAAAAGGATGCGGGGCGGTTCAGGGGGAGTTCTCCTGAAAGGGGTTTTTTCCGGGGGGAAAAGCCTTGCTGACCCCAGCGCCTCTGCTTTATGGTTTCTCACATGGTTTCTCTTAAGATGTATGCCCGGGCTTCGCGGTTCTCCATGCCATTGCACTGCGCTGGTCTCATTCATCTTCAATTCCGTTTTCATCTCCACCAGGGAGTAGCCATCATGAAAGAGATGAGCGACAAGGATTTCATTGCCACTCTGAGAGCGCATGGCCTGCAGGTCACTTATCAGCGCCTGGCCATTTACCAGGCCCTGTGCGGCAGCCGGGAACATCCCAGCGCGGATCTCATCTACCAGCAGGTCAGAAAACGTTTTCCCATGATTTCACTGGGCACTGTCTACAAGACCCTGGAAAGGTTCCTTGAAGCGGGGCTCGTTCAAAAGGTGAGTCCTCTCACGGATGTCGTCCGCTACGATGCCACCGCTTCGCCTCACCACCATCTCGTCTGCCTCCGGTGCCAGGAAATCAAGGACGTGGAAGAGCCCTCTTCTTTGCCTCAAAACCTGACGCCTGCGGAGATCGAAGGTTACAGGGTTTTTCGCCAGCAGGTGCTTTTTCAGGGATTGTGCCCCCGGTGCCAGGCTGACCACATCGAAAACACCGGAAACTGATCCTGCTTCCCCCCTGCGAAAACGCACCCGTGGTGGTTCCAGGAAAATCCGTCTGCTGCGAAGCCTCCATTTACCCGTCGACGGTTTTTTGGCGTGAATTTTTTCCCGATGGAAAGAGCGGGGATTTTTTTCACCCTCTTCACCTTCTTGAGAGCAGGCTGCGGGGAGCCCTGTTTTTTTCTTTTCATGCCCCATGAAAGCCCTGAAACACAGGGGTGCAGAGGGAATGCGGCCACTCCCCTTTGCGGATTTTTTCTTGAATCTTTTCCTGAAGATATGCTACCAAGTCAGTTTAATCGCGGACCAGCGCCACATGCTGAGACCCAATTGGAGTGGTTTTTTCTGCTCGAATCATAACGATAAAAAAAGCTCAAGGGAGGAGTCAGCGTGAACATTGTCGTAATCCTCAAGCAAACGCCGGACACGGAATCGGTCATTCGTATCGCCGGTGACGGAAAATCGGTGGTGACGGACGGGTTCAAGTGGGTCATCAACCCTTATGATGAATTTGCCGTGGAGGCGGCTCTCAAAATCAAGGAAAAACACGGGGGCAAGGTGACCATCCTCAGCTATGGGCCTCAAAGGGTGGTGGAGGCTGTGCGCACGGCCCTGGCCATGGGGGCGGACGATGCGGTTTTCATCGACGAGGAGCACCTGGAAAGCTGCGGGCGCATCAAGGTGGCTCAGGCGGTGGCGGCGGCCATCAAGGAGATGAGTCCCGACCTGGTGTTCTGCGGCTCCCGTGCCGTGGACATGGACATGGCCCAGCGGGGTCCCATGGTGGCTGAATTCCTGGGATGGCCTCATTTGGCCCTTGCCACCTCCATCGAGTGTGATGGCAAGACGGTGAGCATTCAGCGGTCCCTGGAAGGGGGAAAGGTCACCCAGGAATCCACACTGCCCGTTCTGGTGACCTTCGGAGGTTCTCACGCCGTGTGGAATCCCCGGTATGCTTCTTTGCCCGGCATCATGAAAGCCAAAAAGAAACCTCTTCAAAACAAGAAGCTGGCGGACCTGGGCCTGGATGCGGCGGAATTCACGCCCGAAAAGGCGAAAGTGCGGGTCGTATCCCTGGAATTGCCTCCCGAGAGGAAGCCCGGAAAAATCATCGACGGCGGGCTCGACACCGAAGGCAAGGCTCGAGAGCTTGTGCGGCTTTTGCACGAAGAAGCCAAGGTCATCTGAAGGGAGGAACAAAAAAATGTCAAAATGCGTTTGTGTGATTGCAGAATATCGTGGCGGGAACTTTCGGCGGGTGACTCATGAAGTGGCGAGCGAAGGCCGCCGCATTGCCGATGCCCTGGGAGTGCCTCTTCAGGCTGTCGCCGTGGGGTCCGGAGTGGCTGAGAAGGCGGCGGAACTGGGACGCTATGGGGTGGAAAAAGTTTTCGTGGCCGATGATCCGGCCCTGGAAGGATACATCGCGGAAACCCATACACCCATTGTGGCCGACCTGGTGCAGAAATGCGATCCTGCCGTGGTCATCATGCCCGCTTCCGTGGACGGAAAGGATCTTGGAGCCCGCCTTTCTGCACGACTGCTGGCTGGATTGGTGCAGGACAGCACGGAAATCGTGGTGGAAAACGGCAAAATAAAGGCCAAAAAGCCCATTTATGCGGGCAAGTGCTATTGCTGGAACGAATGGGCCGACGGGGAAATGCCCCTCATTTCGTGCCGGCCCAACGTGATGGGCTGCCTGGCTCCCGACGAAAGCAAATCCGCCCAGGTGGACAAGGTGGAGGTGACCCTTCCCGAAGCCAGGTCTTCGGTGAAGTCCCTGGAACTGGACACTTCCGGGCGCGTGGGGCTTTCGGGAGCGGAAACCATCGTCTCGGGAGGCCGGGGCCTGAAAGAGGCGGGCAACTTCAGTCTTCTGGAAGATCTGGCCCAGGTCCTGGACGCTGCCGTGGGGGCTTCCCGTGCTGCCGTGGACTCGGGCTGGCGGCCTCACGCGGATCAGGTGGGCCAGACGGGTAAAGTGGTCAATCCCAACCTCTACATAGCCGTCGGCATTTCCGGCGCCATTCAGCATCTGGCGGGCATGGGCTCTTCCAAGTACATCGTGGCCGTGAACAAAGACGCGGACGCGCCCATTTTCACCAAGGCGGACTATGGCATCGTGGAGGACCTTTTCCAGTTCATGCCCGTGTTCGTGGAAGAGCTGAAAAAATACAAGAGCTCCTGCTCGTGACCTTTTCCGCTGACCTTTGCCGGGGATAATTCAAGGGGTGACTCTCTGAGCTTTGAAGGGTCCCCCCTAATAGATTCTCCCGGGCATGGGGTTCCCTTTCAGGACGTGAAGGGAAGGCCATGCCCGGGGACGGATCGGCCGTCCATGCCTTGAGGGAACACAATGACAAGGGGAGGCACCATGGAGCGCGTGTGGCTTGAAAGCTATGACTCTCGAGTTCCTCAATCCATAGATTATCCCGAGGAATGTTTGCCGGTCCTCCTGGAACAAAACCTTTCCAGGTACGGCGGGCACACGGCCACGAGCTTCCTGGGAGCCCAGCTGACCTATTCCATGCTGTGGAACCGCATTCTGAAGCTGGCCTCGGGGCTCCGTTCGCTGGGAGTGGGTCCCGGCAGCAAGGTGGCCATCATGCTGCCCAACTGCCCCCAGGCCATCATGGCCTATTATGCCGCTCTCCGGCTTGGGGCCGTGGTGGTGCTCACCAATCCCCTCTATGTCCAGAGGGAAATGGTTCACCAGTGGAATGACGCGGAAGCGGAATTTCTCGTGGTGCTTGACCATCTCTATCCCAAGGTGAAAGAGGCCCTTCCCCGCACCGCCATAAAAACCCTCATCGTCACCACGCTCAAGGAAGAACTTCCCCTTTTTCTCCGGCTCCTTTATCCCCTCAATGCCAGGAAGAACAAACTCTTCACCAAGGTTCCCTACGGTGATGGGGTCCTCAGTTTCAAGGAACTGGTGGATTCCCATGAGCCCGTTTCTTCCCCCTGCCAGGTGAAACCGGACGACCTGGCCCTCCTGCAGTACACGGGTGGAACCACGGGAGTGGCCAAAGGGGTGATGCTTTCCCACCGGAACATTCAGGCCAACGTAGTTCAGGTCACTTCCTGGTTTCCTGACCTCAACCGGGGGGGAGAACGGTTTCTGTCCATACTGCCCTTTTCCCATGTTTTCGGCATGACCGTCTCCATGAACATGCCCCTTTACACGGGAAGCGAAGCGGTGCTCCTGCCCAGGTTCGAGATCAGGCGGCTTCTGAAAACGCTGCAAAAGAAGAAGGTGACCCTGCTGCCAGGGGTTCCCACCCTTTTCTCGGCCATCATGAACCATGACAAGGTGCGGTCCTATGACATGTCGTCCATCAGGTACTGCGTGACCGGATCCGCCCCCATGCCCGTGGAAGTCCTCAAGCAGTTCGAATCCATGACGGGGAGTGTCATCATCGAAGGCTACGGCCTCACGGAAGCCAGCCCCGTGACCCACTGCAATCCGTTGGGGGGGACCCGCAAAGCGGGGTCCATAGGGATTGCCCTGCCTGACACCGATTGCAGGATTGTGGATCTGGAGAAGGGTGAAGAGGAACTTTCCAGGGGGGAAAACGGTGAACTGGTGGTGCGCGGTCCCCAGGTGATGCAGTCCTATTGGAAAATGGAAGAGGAAACGGCTGAAACCCTTAAGGACGGCTGGCTTCGCACGGGGGACATCGCCCGGATGGATGAGGATGGCTATGTGTATGTGGTGGACCGGATAAAGGACATGATCATCACCAAAGGCTACAACATCTATCCGAGAGAAATCGACGAGGTGCTCTACGAACACCCCAAAATCCTGGATGCGGTGGCTGTGGGGGTGCCCGATCCTCACCGTGGAGAAACGGTGAAGGCTTACGTGGTGGTCAAAGAAGGGGAAAAACTCGAGGAAAACGAAGTGATTTCCTTTTGCCGGGAGAGACTTGCAGCCTACAAGGTTCCCAGGTTGGTGGAGTTCCGGGATGCATTGCCCAAAAACATGGTGGGAAAAGTGCTGCGCAAAGAACTTCGAAAGGAATACGAAAACCATATGGAGAGCAATGAGGAGAGCAAATGACATGAACGCTCGAAGATAGCTTCGGGTTTTTCCTTCACAGCCCTTTGAACCTCCGCCGTTCGCCGCACACATTCCCCTTCATGCCTTCACAGATTTCATGACAATGGACTGGAAATATAACCCGCAATCGCCGCCATCCCTCATGGATGGGAGCCTGGCACAGGCGGCGATGGACTTTTTTCATTTTCAGAACCGGGGGTACCCCAGGCGATCCGCCCTTCAGTGGGTGGGGGATCGCCATGGCCTCAGGAGCCTGCAGAGGCAGCTCCTTCTCAGGGGGGTCTTTTCCCAGGAAAATGCCCTGAAAAGACGCAACAGGCGCCTGCGGGGCTCCACGTGGCAGAAAAAGCTGCTGGTGGTGGACGGGCACAATGTCCACATCACCCTGGAAAGCGCCCTCCTTGAAAGGCCTTTGCTCCTTGCCAACGATGGAGTGCTTCGCGACCTGGCAGGGCAGTCCTCGGCCTTCCGTGTTTCATCCGCTTCGGAGATGGCTCTGCAGCTCGTTGTGGAATTCCTGCGCCATCACCGGCCATTGTCCGTGTTGTTCCTTTTCGATGCTCCCATGAGCCGCTCGGGCCAGCTGGCGGCCCTCTACAGGCAGTCCCTTCAGGCCTCGGGAATCAAGGGAAGTGCCCGCGCCGTGCCCGTGCCCGAACGGGAAATTCCCTATGAAGATTCCGTCGTTGCGAGCAGTGACCATGCGGTGCTGGATGCGTCCCGGGAGTGGCTCGATCTGGCCCTGTGCATTTTGAACAGAAAGGGTTTTCATCACTTGGCCGCCGATTTTTCGGGACTTGTTCTGGCCAGACCTCCCCAGGATTCAATGCTGTGGATTTGAAGGATTGGGTGTTGTCCTGTTCCCGCACGCCCGCGAAGACGGTGGGCCGGAAGATCCTGCAAAGGCTGGATTCCCGCCTCTTGTTTTCTTGTCAAAAGGCACAAGCTGTGCTAGCTAAGGAAACCCCACTACATACACTCATATCAATAGGTTGGGCTGAGCCGTCAGTTGCCCCTGACAAAAACAGAGATGTGAAAGGATTACCAGACCATGGCAGAAATCGCTCCATTCCGGGGATTGCGATACAATATGAACAGAATTCCTGACCTCAGCAAGGTCGTGATTCCTCCTTATGACGTCATATCGCCCGAGGAGCAGGAACGGTTTCATGAATTGAGCCCCTTCAACATGGTTCGGCTGGAGCTGGGGATGAAAATGGACCGGGACTCCCAAGAGGAAAACGCTCACCGGCGTGCGGCCCGGAACCTTCAGCAATGGCGGGAGGAGGGCATTCTGCTCAGGGATGAGACACCCTCGGTCTATTACTATGAACTGGACTACGATCTTCCCGGGAAGGAGCGCCAGACACGGCGCGGCTTCATTTGCGCCCTGCGCCTGGAGGATTTCAGTTCGGGAAATGTCCGGCCTCATGAAAAGACCTTTCAGGCGGTGAAGGATGAGCGCCTGGCGCTCATGAACGTCTGCCGGGCCAACCTCAGCCCCGTGTTTGCCCTTTACGGGGATCCCGGGCAGGAAGTGGACCATTTCCTGAGGGAGGGAAAGAGGGGGGATCCCGCGGTTGCCTTCCAGGACGAAAAGGGCATGGAGCACAGGGTGTGGCTGGTCCAGGACACGGCGCTGCTGAAACAGGTGAAGGACCGAATGCAGGACAAGACCCTCTTCATCGCCGACGGGCACCACCGTTACGAAACGGCCATCAACTTCAGAAATCTCCAGCGGCGCGAGCATCCTCATGCGGGCCCCAACGCATCTTTTGAATTCATCATGGTCTATCTGTCCAACATGAACCAGGAAGGCTTGACCATTCTTCCCACGCACCGCATGCTGAAAAATCTCGGGAACCCCAATCCGGAAGAGGCTTTGCACAAGGCCCGTGATTTTTTCACAATTTCCACCTATGGGGTTCAGGAGGGAGTTCAGGAAGAGTGGGAAAGGCGGTTGAGCGAGGGTGCCCATGGGGAGGAGACGGTCATCGGGCTTCTCAGCGCAGCCTCTGACTCATTTCACATTCTCCGGTCCAAAAGGGAGTCCATCGACGGTTTTCTGGCCCGCGCGGGCGTGTCCTCCCAGCTGAGATCCCTCGACGTGGTGATCCTCGACCAGGTTTTGCTCAAGCACATCATGGGGCTCTCCGAGTCTTTCCTGGCCAATGAGCACAACATACACTTCAAGCATGACTTTGAAGATGCCCTGGATAAAGTCAAAAGAGGTGTCTATGACCTAGGCTTTTTCATCAACCCCACGCGCATCGACCAGGTGCAGAGAGTGGCGGAGGCGGGACTCATCATGCCTCACAAATCCACTTATTTTTATCCCAAGGTGGGCAGCGGGCTGGTCATCCGTCCTCTTTTGCAGGAGGAGGAAGCGGTTCTCTGATGGCACGAACGGCATCCTTGACCGTTGATTCCCTCTTCAACGGCCGTGTGATCCTGCGTCAGCCCAAAGAGGGATACCGTTTCTCCCTCGATGCCATCCTGCTGGCGGGACTCACCCGTGTGGAGGCCGGCGACAGGGTCATGGACCTTGGAACGGGCTGCGGAGTGGTGGCCATCGTTTTCGCTCACCGGGGCCAGGCCCGCCAGATCGTGGGCCTTGAACTTCAGGAGGAACTGGCGGGGCTGGCCAGGTGGAATGTGGCGGAAAACGGTCTTGAAAATCATGTGAAAATAGATGCCATGGACTATCGTCGCGTTTCAGCCCATTACCCCTCCGGGAGCTTTGACCTTCTTGTGGCCAATCCCCCCTATCGCCGCCTTCAGGCAGGAAGGATGAATCCCCATGGGCAAAAGGCCCGGGCCCGCCATGAAATCACGGGTTCCGTCCGGGAGGTGTTTGCCGCGGCCAGGCACCTTCTCCCTGTGGGAGGCCGGGTGGCCCTCATTTACCCTGCCGTGCGCCTGGTCCACCTGGTGGTGTCCGCGGAGGAGCATGGATTCGCCCCCAAGGAACTCACCATGATCCACAGCGACCCTTCGGGCACAGGGCGGCTGGTTCATGTGGAATGCCGGAAGGGCGGGGGTGAGGAACTGAAGGTGAAGCCCCCCTTTTTCATTTACGATGAAAAGGGTGCCCACACCCATGAAATGCAGCAGCTGTACGAGGAGAGGCTGCCCCCTTCCCGTGGCTGAAGATGGCAAAAGCTGAAATCACTGAAAAACAAGGAGAGGAAATGGATCTTGGATTGAAGGGTAAGGTGGCGCTGGTGGCTGGTGGAAGCCAGGGGCTGGGCAAGGCCGTGAGCCTGGAGATGTGCCGTGAGGGGGCGAAGGTGGCCATTTGCGCCCTGGATGATCCCGAACTGCCCAAGGCGGTGGAAGAACTGCGCACGGCCACCGGTGCCGAGGTCATAGGGGTTCCCGCCGACGTGAGCGATGCGGAGCAGGCCAGGAATTTCGTGAGGAAAGGGATCGAGCACTTCGGGACCGTGGATGTGCTCGTGAACAATGCGGGAGGCCCTCCATCCAAGACTTTTCTCGAGATCGACGACGACATGTGGCTGCAGGGAGTGAACCTGAACCTCATGAGCACCATCGTCATGACCCGTGAGGCTGTTCCGGCCATGATGGAAAAGGGGTGGGGACGGGTGATCAACATGACGTCCATCTCGGTCAAGCAGCCCATCGACGGGCTCATTCTCTCCAACACGGTGCGTGCCGGGGTCGTGGGCCTGGCCAAAAGCCTTTCCAATGAACTGGCCACGCACAACATCACGGTGAACAATGTGTGCCCCGGGTACACCATGACGGATCGGGTGCGGTCACTGGCGGAGGCCGTAGCCCAAAAGGAAGGCACCACATCCCGGGAAATCATCAAAAGGTGGGAGTCTTCCATTCCCATGAAGCGCCTTGGAACGGTGGAGGAATTTGCTGCCCTGGTCACTTTCCTTGCGTCCGAGAAGGCGGGGTACATCACGGGGGCGTCCATCCAGATTGACGGCGGCTGGTACAAGGGTGTGATGTAGCAGGAAAAGGTGGACAGGACATGGGCGGTCACAGGGCTTACATCAGGTCGGTGGGGCGCTTTCTTCCCGAAAGAAGGCTCACCAACGAAGACCTGGAGAAAATGGTGGACACCACCAGCGAATGGATCATGACGCGCACGGGAATCCGCGAGCGCCGCATACTGGAACCGGGCCTGGGCAACTCATACATGGCCGTGCGGGCGGCACGGGAATGCCTGGAACGGGCCAATGTTTCCCCGGAAGAGATCGAGGTCATCATTGTGGGCACCGTGACTCCGGACATGCCCTTTCCCGCCACCGCCTGCCTGGTGGAAAAGGAACTGGGGGCCTCCAGGGCATGGGGTTTCGACCTTTCAGCGGGGTGTTCGGGGTTCATCTTCGCCCTCACCACAGCTGCCCAGATGATTGAATCGGGGAGGCACGGGAAGATCCTGGTCATCGGCAGCGATGTCATGAGCAGCATCATGGACTACCAGGACCGGAACACGTGCATTCTCTTTGGAGACGGGGCCGGCGCGGTGCTTCTGGAGCCCTGTCCCGACCCGGATCATGGCATTCTGGATTCCATTCACCACACGGACGGCGGCGGAGGAGACCTTTTGTGTCTGAAGGCCGGGGGGAGTTTGAGGCCCCCCACGGTGGAGTCCGTGCGGAACCGGGAGCACTTCGTGCGCCAGCAGGGAAGCCAGGTGTTCAAGTATGCCGTGAAGGAGATGGCCAATGTGTCCAGCGCCATACTCGAGAGGAATGGCCTGAGGGGCGATGACGTGGCCCTGTTCCTTCCCCACCAGGCCAACTTGCGCATCATCGATGCCTGTGCTCAAAGAATGAACATAGGAATGGACAGAGTGATCGTCAACGTGGAACGTTATGCCAACACCACGGCGGGAACCATTCCCCTGTGCCTGTATGACGCCCTTGTGGAGCAGAAGCGGGTGAAGAGAGGGGATTACCTGGTCATGTCCGCTTTTGGAGCGGGGTTCACGTGGGGAAGCGTTTTGCTGCGCTGGTGGTGATTTCACTCAAAAAGGGCGCGAAGCCTGGCTTCGCACCCCTTCTTTCCCAATTGTGCAGAAAAGCTCTCCCTCAGAAACCGGCCCTTCTGAGAAGCTCTTCCCAATGTTTGTCCGTTTGTTTCTGAAATTCTTCCACTTGTGCGGAAGTCATCTTTCTGAAACGCCCCTGCATGTTCAGGTACTCATCCACGGGTTTCCTGCGCCCGCTTTTGGCCATGCTCAGACTTTTTCCCGTCAATCGCACTTCTCCCTTTTCCACTTCGTAGAGCACGATGATAGCGCTCTCCACGGCCAGGCGCCCGATTTTCACCGTGTCTCTGGTGTGAAACCCCCATCCCGTGGGACAGGGAATGGCCAGGTGAATGAAGCGGGTGCCCTTGATGTTCCTGGCCTTGGCGAACTTGTTGTACACGTCCCCCGGGTAGGAGGAGCAGGTGGTCGCCAGGTAGGCGGGGTGGTGCGCTTCCATGATCTGGATGAAGTCCTTCTTGGACTGCTCCTTGGGAACGACGGAGGTCGTGGTGGTCATGGCGCCTGCGGGGGTGGCGCTGGATCGCTGCACGCCCGTGTTCATGTAGGCTTCATTGTCGTAGCACACGTAGATGAAGTCCGTTTCCCTTTCGGCTGCGCCGCTGAGAGCCTGAATGCCCATGTCGAAGGTTCCCCCGTCTCCCGCCATGGCGAGAACGGTGAAATCCTGTCCCGTGGCCTTGAATCCTGCGGCGAGGCCCGCCGCCGAAGCCGCCGTGCTCGCAAAGGTGTTGTTGACCGCGTTGATTCCCACGGGGGTCTTGGGGTACATGCCGTGGAGAATGGTCAGGCAGCAGGCGGGGTGGGTCATGATGGTGTTGGGACCGAGAGCCTTGAGCATGAAGCGGTAGGCGATGGGCAATCCGCATCCCGCGCAGGTTCGGGTTCCGGGCATGATGTATTCTTTTTCTGGCAGATCCAGTATGGCCGTCGACATCTTTTCCTCTTTCCTTCTCTGTGTGCGGTCCTTGACCCTAAATCCCGTATCCAAACCACCTGGGGTGAGTCTGGACTGTGCCCTTCGATGCCTCCTGAGCTGACTCCCGGGCGATCTGTTCCAGGTCTTTGGGTTTGACGTCTTTGCCTCCCAGTCCCACGATGGTGTTGAAAATGGCGGGGCGATTCCCGTTTTCGTGGAACAGGGCCGCTTTGAGTTCCGTGTTCAAAGCTCCCTCGTAGCCGTAGCTGATGGCTTTTTCCACCACCAGGAGGATTTTTGCCCTGGAAACAGCCTGGGCGAGTGTGGCGGCGGGGAAGGGGCGGAAGACGCGCAGGCCGATGACTCCCGCCCTGGTCCCCCCGGCCCGCAAGGCATCCACCGCTTCCGTGGCTTCGCTGGAAAGAGAACCCATGGTCACGAAGAGCATTTCGGCATCGTCGGCCTGGTACCGGTAGAGGCAGTCCTCATAGGAGCGCCCGGTCAATTGAGTGAACTCCCTGGTGGCTGCCTGAATGGTGGGCCAGGCGTTTTCAAAGGTTTCCTGCAGGCGGTGGCGAAATCCCATGTAGCTGGGGCAAAGCTCCCCATGAGGATCGGGAATGGGGTCTGTGAGCACCACAGGGTTCATGTTCACGGGGTTTTGAGGGTCGATTTTGTAGGGGGTCTTGTAGGGAGGCAGGAAACCGTCCACCTCCTTTTCCGTGAGGGTTTCCACGGGCATGACCGTGTGTGAGAGCCTGAATCCATCGAAGCATATCATGACCGGGATGAGCAGCTGTTCGGCGATTTTGTAGCCCAAAATGGTCTGGTCCAGCACTTCCTGGTTGTTCATGCAGTAAAACTGCATCCAGCCTGTGTCCCGCTGGGCGATGGTGTCCTGCATGTCGTTGAGAATGGTCCACGGCGCTCCCAGGCCCCGGTTGGTGACGGGCATGACGATGGGAAGCCGTGCTCCCGCAGCCCAGTGGAGCTGCTCGTGCATGTAGGCCAACCCGTTGGCGGCCGTGGCGGTGAAAACCCTCGCTCCCACCATGGATGCGGAAATGCACACCGTCATGGCCGAGTGCTCGCTTTCCACCCTCACCAGTTCGGCCTTCAACTGGCCGCTTTCCACATACTCCGAGAGGACTTCCGGAATCTTGGACTGGGGAGTGATGGGGTAAGCGGCGATCACTTGAACTCTGCTGAGCCTGGCGGCCAGGGCAGCAGCCTGAGTTCCGGTCATTATCAAAGTCTGTCCCACGTCGATGCAATCCTTTCTGTCGAATCAATGCCCTGTGAGAATCAACCCTGTGAAGTCATGGAAAGGCTCCTGGAAGCTTCCATCCCGGCAATCAAGCATCACAATCACGCCCGATTATGCTCCGGACTGGCAAACTCTAATCCATTAACGGCGCACCTGGGAGATGTCAAACAAAAATGGTGCGTTCTTCGGCCCCTGTCCGCCTTTCCGGGAAACCGTCACAGCCGGGCTCGGAATCTTCGGAACAAATATAGTGGAGTTCCATTTCAATGATGCCGATAGACAATGTTGAAACCGATTGTCCGGCACGGAATATAAAGTGGCGCCATTCAGGGGAGTGGCGGGCGCTGGTGCACAACTTCCCTTGTGGCCCTTGCAGGACACGCAGCAGGGGAAGTTTCAGTCACAGGAAATTCAGGGAATTCAGAAAAACGGTAAAGGGTGAAGGTTGTGGCGAAAAAGATCGGAGAGCTTCTGGTTCAGGCCGGGGTGGTGAAGCCGGAGGAGCTCGCGCGTGCCCTGGAAGAGCAGAAACAGGGCGGTGAGCGCATTGGAACCATCCTGATCAAGCTGGGTTATCTCAGTGAAACGACGCTCGTGGAATTCCTGGCCAGGCAGTTCCGGACACCGGAAGTGGACATCGCGAGGCTGGATATTCCCAAGGAGGTCGTGAATCTCATTCCCGTGGAGATAGCCACCAAATACCAGGCCATTCCATTCGGCGTCACCGGCAACACGCTCCACATCGCCATGGCCGATCCGGGAAATCTTTTTGTCATCGATGACCTTCGGTTTGTCACACGCAAGAGCATTCTGGTCCATGTGGCTCCCGAAAGCGGCATCAGGAAAGTGATCAGCCAGCACTTTGCCGACGGGGGGAATCTCGACGAGGTCCTGGGGCTTTTCAATGACGCATCGGAGGTGGCGCTCAGCGAAGAGGCGGAAGACCTGGACATTCAGCGCCTGGAAACGGCGGCGGAACAGGCTCCCGTGGTCAAACTGGTGAACTATCTGCTCCTGGACGCCATTCGAAAGCAGGTGAGCGACATTCACATCGAGCCCTACGAAAAAGCCATGCGCGTGCGCTTTCGAATCGACGGGGTTCTCTATGAGATCATGAGGCCGCCGCTCAGTTACAAAAACGCGATCATTTCACGCCTCAAAATCATGAGCCGCCTGGACATCGCCGAGCGCCGTCTTCCGCAGGATGGGCGCATCAAGCTCAAGGCGCGGGGAAGGGAGATGGACTTCCGGGTTTCCGTGGTGCCCACTCTTTTCGGGGAAAAAGTGGTCCTTCGACTCCTCGACAAGTCGGGGCTGCAGCTGGACATGACCAGGCTGGGGTTCGACGAGACACAGTACAGGCATTTCATGGACGCCATTTACAGGCCCTATGGCATGGTCCTTGTTACCGGACCCACGGGGAGCGGCAAAACGACCACCCTCTACAGCGCCCTGTCCGAACTCAACAAAAGCGTCAGCAACATTTCCACTGCGGAAGATCCCGTGGAATACAACCTCTTCGGAATCAACCAGGTCCAGATTCACGATGCCATCGGCCTGAGCTTTGCCGCCGCTTTGCGTTCCTTTCTGCGGCAGGACCCGGACATCATCATGGTGGGCGAAATCCGTGACTTCGAAACGGCGGAAATTTCCATGAAGGCGGCGCTCACGGGCCACCTCGTTTTGTCGACCCTTCACACCAACGACGCGCCCAGCACCGTCAACCGGCTTCTCAACATGGGAGCGGAGTCCTTCCTGGTGGCTTCCGCCCTCAACCTGGTGCTGGCTCAGCGTCTTGTGCGCAGGATTTGCCCCGACTGCCGCGTGGAGGAGGAGGTGCCCCGGGAGTCCCTTCTGGAAGTGGGGGTCCTGGGGGATGAATTGGGAACTTTCCAGTGCTTCCGGGGCAAGGGCTGTCCCGGCTGCAACAACACGGGGTACCGGGGGCGGATGGCCCTTTACGAGGTGATGCCCATGTACGAAGAGGTCCGGGACCTGGTGCTCCGGGGAGCGTCCTCGTCCGAGCTCATGAAAAAGTCCGTGGAGCTGGGCATGACCACCTTGCGCAGAAGCGGGGTTCTCAAAATCAAGCAGGGAATCACTTCGGTGGAAGAGGTGCTCCGGTGCACTTCGGCCAACTGACGAGTGGAATTTTAAACCTCAACGGGATGGAAATCTTCAGGAGCGGTTTATGCCTGTTTACGTGTGGAAGGGAATCGATCGGAGAGGAAGAAAAAAGAAGGGCGACATCGAGACGGACAATGCGTCCATAGCGAGGCAGCTCCTGGTGCGCAAGGGCATGAGCGTCAAGAGCATCAAGCCCAAGCCCAAGGACATTTCCGACTACATCACCTTTCTTCAGCCGAAAGTGAAAGAACGGGAACTGGTCATTTTCACCCGCCAGTTCGCCACCATGATCGATGCGGGACTTCCCGTGGTCCAGTGCCTGGACATTCTCTACGATCAGCAGGACAACCCCACCTTCAAAAGGATCATCAAGGAGACCAAAAGGGACGTGGAGGAAGGGGCGACCCTTTCCGAGGCCATGAAAAAACATCCCAGGGTTTTTGACAACCTTTTTGTCAGCCTGGTGACAGCGGGGGAAATGGGGGGCATCCTGGATGTCATCCTCAATCGCCTGGCGACCTACATTGAAAAGCTGGCGAGCCTCAAAAAGCGGGTCAAAAAGGCCATGACCTATCCGGGCATAGTGGTGGCCATCGGGTTTCTCGTCATGGCGGTGATTCTCGTCTATGTCATTCCCGTCTTCGCCGGCCTGTTCACCGATGCGGGAGCCAGTCTTCCCGCGCTCACCATGATGGTGATTCAGATGAGCGAGTTCGCTCAGAGTTACTTTCACTGGATCTTCCTTTCCATCATCCTTCTGGTGGTGGGCATTGTCCAGTTCCGCAGGACCGCGAGGGGCCGGGACATCACGGACCGGATTCTTCTTCGCCTGCCCGTTTTCGGCATGCTCATCCGCAAGGTGGCCGTGGCGCGCTTCAGCCGGACCCTTGGAACCATGCTGGCCAGCGGCATTCCCATCCTGGAGGGACTGGACACGGTGGCGGCCACGTCGGGGAACACGGTCATAGAAAAGGCCATCCGCGAAGCGCGGGTGGCCATTGCGGAGGGGCGCTCCATAGCGGAGCCCCTGGAAGAAACGGAGGTGTTTCCTCCCATGGTGATCCAGATGATCGGTGTGGGAGAGGCCACGGGAGCCCTGGACGAAATGCTCTCCAAGATCGCGGATTTTTACGACGAGGAAGTGGATGTGGCCGTGGATTCTCTCACATCCCTTCTGGAACCCATGCTCATCGTGTTCCTCGGGGTCACCATCGGGGGACTGCTGGTGGCCATGTACCTGCCCATCTTTCAGCTGGCCGATGTGGTGGCGAGAGGTTCCTGATTTTGAAAGGGGCGGCAACCCTCAAAAATTCATGGGGCGCGGAGGAGTCCCTCAGGAGAAAACTTCAGGGACTCCTCTTTTTTCGCCTGGCCCTGGCCATTTTCTTTCTGTCCCTCACTCTTTTCGTGCAGGTCTACCGCAGCGTCGACCTCCTGTCCCCCAAACTCCTGTCCCTGTACACCTTTTCCTGTGTTCTTTTTGTTTTCACCATCGTGGCCGCCGCCGCGGTGAGAACCTTTGGCCACTATCGGAGACAGGCTTATTTCCAGCTCTATTTCGATGTGGGGGCGGTCACGGTCCTCATTTACCTGTCGGGAGGAGTGGACAGCCTTTTTTCCTTCCTTTACATGCCGGTGATCCTCAGCGCAGCCCTGCTCCTCTACCGAAGGGGCGGGCTTTTCATTGCCGCCGGCTGTTCCCTCGCCTACGGGCTGCTCCTGGACCTGCAGTACTTTGGCTGGATCACCCCCCTGCACGTTCTCGTGGACGAGAGTCACGGCCGGGACATCGCCACCTATTTTCACACGCTGCTCATGAACGTGGCGGGCTTTTTCCTGGTGGCCTACCTGAGCGGCTACCTTGCGGAGGAGTGGCTCCGGTCCAGCGAGGAGGTGGTGCGCCAGAAGAAGGACCTGGAACGTTTGACTTCCCTCCACCACAACATCGTGGAAAGCATTCAAAGCGGCCTGCTCACCGTGAACCTGGGCGGCATGGTCGTCTTTTCCAACCCGGCGGCACGAAGGATTCTGGGGCTGGAAGAAGACCGGGTGCACGGAAAACACATCGCCGGCGTCCTGAGCCGCATCAACTCCCAGTCCTGGCCCTCGGTGCAACAGGATGGGGACCCTTTGACCGGGGAAGGGGGGGAAGGGAAGGCGGAGCAGGAAAATCAGCGGGTGCCTTATCGCTCGGAAGTTTCATACCTTCATCCCTCCGGTGAGGAGCTGGCTCTGGGGTACACCGTTTCCATCCTGCACGGTTCGGAAGGGGAGAAGCTGGGGTGGGTTTTTATTTTTCAGGATCTGACGGAGATTCAATCCATGCAAAGGCATGTGCAGCGGCTGGAGCGGCTGGCTCTGGCGGGACGCATCGCCGCGGAAATTTCTCACGAGATTAAAAATCCCCTGGGGGCCATGAGCGGGTCTGTGCAGATGCTCCTGGCTCAATCTTCGCCCCGGTCCATGAATGGAAAGCTTCTTGAAATCGTGAACCGGGAGATAGGCCGCATCGATGGTCTCATCACTGATTTTCTCTGGCTGACACGTGGGGCGCAAAGGTCCCCCCAAGTGCAGGGGGTTTCTGTTTGCGCCGTCATTCTGGAAATCCTGGAAGCCTTGAAAATGCAGGCCAGGCTGGAAAACAAACACCGGGTGTGCACCCGTTTTCAGTGCGACCCGGTGCTCATGCTCGATGAGGGGCAGTTTCGCCAGGTCATGTGGAACCTGCTTCTCAATGCCCTGGAAGCCATGCCCCAGGGGGGAGAGATGGAACTCTGCGTGTCCTCCTCCCATGGGGCCGGCACCAGAAAAGGACAGGGTGAAGTGAGGATCGATGTGTGCGACAACGGGCCGGGCATCGCCCCGGAGATGCGGGACAAGGTGTTTGAACCCTTCTTCACCACCAAGTCCCGGGGCTCCGGACTGGGGCTGGGAATCACCTATCAGCTCATGGCAAACATGGGCGGCCGCGTGGAAATGAATCCCCGCCAACCATCGGGAACCATTTTTTCACTTTTTTTTCCTCTTTGATCCCTTTCCCCCTTGCCAAACGATTTTTCAGTGACTATAAGCACTCATTGAAAGTGAGTGCTAATAAAAAAGCGCTCGAAGCTGCATCACATACGTTTGTGTTTTGCGTGAGCCTATACTGTCCAACAACTGTTTATCAACGATGAAAAAGGAGTTGTACCAATGAAATTGAGACCGCTCAATGACCGTGTTGTGGTGAAACGTCTGGAGGAGGAGACCAAAACCGCAGGTGGCATCATCATTCCCGATACGGCCAAGGAAAAACCCATTCAGGGGGAAGTGACGGCCGTGGGCAACGGCAAGGTCATGGAAGACGGCACCCGCAAGCCTCTGGATGTGAAGGCCGGTGACCGTGTGCTTTTCGGAAAATATGCCGGCACGGACATCAAGGTGGAAGGCGAAGAACTCCTCATCATGAGGGAAGACGATATTCTGGCCATCGTTGAGAAGTGATTTCCCGGGGTGTGACGATCATTTCCCCGAGTGAAAGACTGAACTGCAACCATAAGAATGGACACAAGATTTCTACGGAGGACATTTCATGGCGAAACAACTGATTTATGATGTCAAAGCGCGCGAAGCACTCCTCAAGGGTGTGAACATACTGTCCGATGCGGTCAAGGTCACCCTGGGTCCCAAGGGACGCAATGTGGTCATCGAGAAGAGTTTCGGCGGTCCCGTCGTGACCAAGGACGGTGTGACCGTCGCCAAGGAAATCGAACTGGAAGACAAGTTCGAAAACATGGGGGCCCAGATGGTCAAGGAAGTGGCCAGCAAGACCAGTGACATCGCCGGTGACGGCACCACCACCGCCACCATCCTGGCCCAGTCCATCTACTATGAAGGCTCCAAGCTCGTGGCCGCAGGCGCCAATCCCATGGCCATCAAGCGCGGCATCGAAAAGGTCACCGCCAACGTGGTGGAAGAGCTGAAAAAAATCAGCAAGCCCACCAAGGACCAGAAGGAAATCGCCCAGGTGGGCACCATTTCCGCCAACAACGATGCCACCATCGGCAACATCATCGCCGAAGCCATGAACAAAGTGGGCAAGGAAGGCGTCATCACCGTGGAAGAAGCCAAGGGCATGGAAACCACCCTGGAAGTGGTGGAAGGCATGCAGTTCGACCGCGGGTACACCTCTCCCTACTTCGTGACCGATCCCGAGAAGATGGAAGTGCTTCTCAACGACCCGCTCATCCTCATCAATGAGAAGAAGATCAGCAACATGAAAGACCTGCTGCCCCTCCTGGAGCAGATCGCCAAGATGAACAAGCCTCTCCTCATCATCTCGGAAGATGTGGAAGGCGAAGCACTGGCCACCCTGGTGGTCAACAAGCTGCGCGGAACCCTGCAGGTGTGCGCCGTGAAGGCTCCCGGATTTGGTGACCGCCGCAAAGCCATGCTGGAAGACATCGCCATTCTCACGGGCGGCCAGGTGATCAGCGAAGAAAAGGGCATCAAGCTCGAAGCGGTCAACGTGAACGACCTGGGCCGCGCCAAGACCGTCCGCATCGACAAGGACAACACCACCATCGTGGATGGCGCCGGCGACCGCAAGGCTCTGGAAGGCCGTGTGCGCCAGATCCGCACCCAGATCGACGAAACCACCAGCGACTATGACCGTGAAAAGCTGCAGGAAAGGCTTGCCAAGCTGGTGGGCGGCGTGGCCGTCATCAGCGTGGGCGCTGCCACCGAAACGGAAATGAAGGAAAAGAAGGCCCGCGTGGAAGACGCGCTCAACGCGACCCGCGCTGCCGTCGAAGAGGGCATCGTGCCCGGTGGCGGTGTGGCCTATCTGCGCTGCCTCGGCGGCCTGGACAGGCTGGAGCTTGAAGGGGAAGAAAAGCTCGGACTCAACATCGTGCGCAGGGCCCTTGAAGAACCTTCACGCCAGATCGCGTTCAACGCCGGTGAAGAGGGTTCCATCATCGTACAGCAGGTGAAGGGCGGTGAAGGCGCCTTCGGTTACAATGCAGAAAATGGTGAATTCTGTGATCTCATCGAAGCCGGTGTCATCGATCCCACCAAGGTGACCCGCACGGCGCTTCTCCACGCTGCCAGTGTTTCCGCGCTCATGCTCACCACCGAGTGCATGATCGCAGACGCTCCCAAGAAGGAAGGCGATGCCCCCATGGGCGGCATGCCTCCCGGAGGCGGAATGGGCGGAATGGGTGGAATGGGCGGAATGTACTAAATAAAAGCCCGGGGCACATGTCCTGAGGGCATGTGCCCCTTTCTGACAAAGGCTCTTCCATGGTCCTCCCGCAGGGCTGGAAGAGCTTTTGTGTTTCTGAAGACTTGACTTGGCAAGCTGGTGTGCTAAGAGAATTTCCTCACCCGATATGACTGCGGTTTTTGCCGTCGCTCCCGTGCGCTCCCCCATGGGAATGCATGTGGCTTGCTCATTTTTGTCCGTCAGGCCTCTGTGCGCCATGGAATCTTTTGGGTTCTCCGTGCCGGGCCCTGTTCAACGAGGGGGTACAGAAAGATGGATTACAAGAAAACGCTCAACCTGCCTCAAACTTCTTTTCCCATGAAGGCCAACCTTTCCAGGCGGGAACCGGAAATCCTGGCCCGATGGGAAGAAATGGGCCTCTACTCAAGGCTTCGGGAGCAGAGCGAAGGTTCACCTCCCTACATCCTCCATGACGGTCCCCCCTACGCCAACGGACACATTCACCTGGGCACGGCGCTCAACAAGATACTCAAGGACATGATCGTTCGTAGCCGGCAGATGAGCGGTTTCAACGCGGCGTATGTGCCCGGGTGGGATTGCCACGGGCTTCCCATCGAACACCAGGTGGACAAGGAACTGGGCGAGCGCAAAAAATCCATGAGCAAGGTGGAAATCCGCCAGCACTGCCGGCGCTATGCGGAAAAATACATCGACATTCAACGGGACGAATTCAAGCGGCTGGGAGGGCTGGGAGAATGGGAAAACCCCTACCTCACCATGTCCTATGACTATGAAGCGGCCATCGCCCGCGAACTGGGGCGCTTTTTTGCCAATGGCGGTGTCGTTCGAAGCAGGAAGCCCATCTACTGGTGTTCCGCCTGCCAGACGGCCCTGGCGGAAGCGGAGGTGGAATACCACGATCACCACTCGCCTTCCATCTATGTGAAGTTTTCTCTCACGGAGAAGAGCCTGGCCCGATTCCCTTCTCTGGCCGGGGAAGAGGTTTCCATCGTCATATGGACCACCACCCCCTGGACCCTTCCCGCCAACCTGGCCATCACCCTGCACCCTGAATTTCCCTATGCGGCCGTGAAGGCCAGGGGGGAAGTGTGGATCCTGGCGGAAGGGCTCGTGGAAAAGTGCATGCAGATTTTTTCCGTTGAGGACTACGAAATTCTCGCCCGTTTTTCCGCTCAGGAACTGGCGGGTCTTGCATGCGCTCATCCCTTTCTGGACCGGGAATCCCTGGTGGTGCCGGGAAGCCATGTCACTCTGGAGGCGGGCACGGGATGCGTCCACACAGCCCCGGGGCACGGCCGTGAAGACTACGAAATGGCCCTGGAACACGGGCTGGAGGTGTATTCCCCCGTGGATGACGAGGGGCGGTTCGTGGAGGACGTGCCCTTTTTTGCGGGTCAGTTTGTCTTCGAGGCCAACAAGGCCGTGAATGCCAAGCTGAGCCAGCTGGAGAAGCTCGTTTTTGAAACGGACGTGTCCCACAGCTATCCTCACTGCTGGCGGTGCAAGCAGCCTGTCATTTTTCGGGCCACGGAACAGTGGTTCATTTCCATGGAAAAGAATGACCTGCGCGGAAAGGCCCTGGAGTGGATCGACCGGGTGGAGTGGATTCCCGGGTGGGGGCGAGACCGCATTCACAACATGATCGCCAATCGGCCCGACTGGTGCATTTCCCGGCAACGTTCCTGGGGGGTCCCCATAACGGTATTTTCCTGTGAGGATTGCGGGGAGCTTCTGGCCACCCGGGAAGTCTTCGACCACGTGGTGGCCCTTTTTGAGAAAGAAGGGGCCGACTGCTGGTTTGCCAGGGATTCCAAGGAATTGCTGCCCCAGGGGACTCGATGCGGGTGCGGGGGGGATCGTTTCAGAAAAGAGACGGACATCCTGGATGTGTGGTTCGATTCGGGAGCTTCCTATGCCGCGGTGCTGGAGGGCCGTCCAAACCTGAGGGCCCCTGCGGACCTTTACCTGGAAGGAAGTGACCAGCACCGGGGGTGGTTCCATTCCTCCTTGCTGGAAAGTGTGGGCACCCGGGGAACGGCGCCCTATAAAAGCGTGCTCACCCATGGTTTCGTGGTGGACGGAAAAGGGTACAAGATGTCAAAATCTCTGGGAAATGTCATCGCTCCCGGAGAAATCATTCAGCAATACGGAGCGGAAATTCTGCGTTTGTGGGTGGCCGCGGAAGATTACCGGGACGATATACGCATTTCCCAGGACATTCTCAAGCGTTTGAGCGAAGCGTACCGGCGCATTCGAAACACCTGCCGTTTCATCATGGGCAATCTCAACGACTTCGATCCAGCCCTTGACCGGGTGGCCCCGGAACACATGGATGAACTGGACCGGTTTGCCCTGCACGAGCTTCAGGGTCTCATCGGCAAGGTCCGCGAAGCTTACGGCCGCTTCGAATTCCACCGTGTTTATCATGCCCTGCACAATTACTGCGTGGTGGATCTCAGCGCCTTTTACCTGGACATCCTCAAGGACCGGCTCTACACCAAGGGGGCCGCGAGCGTGGAGAGAAGGTCGGCCCAGACGGCGCTCCATGAAATCCTCACCTCCCTGCTCAGGCTCATGGCTCCCATCCTGGCTTTCACGGCCGATGAAGCCTGGTGGTCCCTTCCCGCCCGTCCGGGGGAAAGCGTTCACCTAGAACCCTTTCCCCAGGTGAATGAGGACTGGATCGATGCAGCCCTGGAGAAGCGCTGGCAAGTCATTCTTCCCCTGCGGTCGGATGTGCAGCGGGCCCTGGAAGGAGCGCGCCAGGCCAAGGTGATCGGCCACCCTCTCGATGCGGAGGTGATCCTTCAGCTTCCTGAAGCTCTGCGGGACGTTTTTGCGGGGCAGGAGGAATTGCTGCGCTCTGTCTTCATCGTTTCCGGCGTGTCCCTCTCCCCGGATGTTCCCATGGAGGGGAGTGTGGAAGGTGTGGAAACGGCGGGCCTTCGCATTCAGGTGAAGCCCGCAGGTGGAAGCAAGTGCGAACGCTGCTGGGTTCGTGCGGAAACAGTGGGTCAGTTTTCGGACCATCCGTCCGTGTGCCATCGCTGTCACCCTGAGGTGGCGGGCATGGCCGGGGAGGCGTGAATCCCTCATGAAACATCTGTACGCAACGTCCGGGCTGGTGATTCTCCTGGATCAGCTGACCAAGCTGTGGGTCACGGCCAAGATTCCCCTGTACGGAGGGGTGGAGGTCATTTCCGGTTTCTTCAACCTGGTTCACGTGAGGAACACGGGGGGCGCCTTCAGCATCCTGGCGGGAACGCCCTCCGTGTGGCGTCAGCTCTTTTTTGCGGTGGTGACGCTGGGCGTGGTGTTTCTCCTCCTCATGGTCTATCGAAAGGTCGCCGCCAGGGATTACTGGAGCAAAACGGCTTACGCCCTGATCATCGGGGGGGCCTTGGGCAACCTCATGGACCGCATCCGCCTGGGGGCCGTGGTGGATTTCCTGGACGTGCACTGGAAGGGCTATCACTGGCCCGCCTTCAACGTGGCCGACGCCGCCATCACCACCGGCGCGGTCATGCTCATCATCGCCCTCCTGAGGGGGAAATAGGGGTCTTTCTCAATTTGAACATTTACAGGTAGCTGAGAACATGAGGTCGCTTTGCGCGCCCCCACCAACCTGATCGGGAACGCGCACCTTCCGTCAATCTGCCCCGGACCCCATGGGCAGTCCATCACTGCTTCTTCAGGCGGATCACCGAATTGACCAGTTGAATGCGGCGGGCTCTCGAATCCCATATTTCCTGCTGAATCACGATGGAATCGTTGAAGATTTCCGTGATGACGCCGTTCTGGTCCGAGGCGGGGGTTCCTTTGGCCACGATGAAGCCTTTCCCCGTGCTGTCCTCGATGACCGCGCGCCGCCCCATGTCCCCCCACAGAATGGCTCTCAGACCCTGTTCGATTTCTCCCAGGGACATTCTCTGCAAAGGTGTGAGGGGCCTCCGCTGAACGGGGGGCCTGGGAAGACTTTCGTCCTCCTCCGCGAACTGCGGGGGTGCCGGCTCCGGTTGGGTGATGAAAGAAACGAAGGGATCGGCCATGCCCCCGGGTTCATAGGAGAAGGTTTCCCCCATGAGGCTTTTGAGGATCCTTTGTTTCACGGCAGAGGTTCTTTGAGAGGCGGGGCCTTCTCCTGATGAACGGGCATCCGCAGACGTCTCTTCCGTGAAATCTTCATCGAGGGAGAGAATTTCCTCCAGCGATTTTCCTTCCAGCTCTTCCCCGGCGTCCTTGATGGGCGCATCCTGCGCTGCATCTGCGTCTTTTTCCCCCTCTGTTTCAGGGTCGCTTGTCACCGTGCCGACGTCTTCCGTAGACGATTTTTCTGCATGCTCGCCACCGGACAGATCCTTTTGAGCGTTCCCGGAGGCATCCCCCAAGGGCTTTTCCTCATGGATTGCCCGGGAACCTTCGGCAGGGACAACGCCCTTGTGCTGCGGGCCTTCCCTTGTATCATTCCCTTCCCCCGGCTTTTCAGTCTCCTGCTTTTCTGCAAGGGGTTCTTCTGCAGGAAATTGGCTCATGGAAGGCGTTTCCCCAAGGGGCATGGACTTTCTGTTGATGGCCGCAAGGGTCTCCCTGGCTCCTTCCGGAGATATTGTTTCAGGGAGTTCGTGCGAGTCCGAATCGGCTTCGGGAACTTCATCGAACGCAATGGCCGCGGAGGGACCGGTGGCCGCCTGCAGGGCGTAGCGCACTCCATCGAGGACCCGTTTCTTTTGAGATGCGGCCCAAAGCACTGATGGACCGGAAGAT
>PXBG01000016.1 GCA_003566995.1 Syntrophobacteraceae bacterium | reverse complement strand
TGCACCGGGACATCAAGCCGGAAAACATCATCGTGCAGTCTTCAGGGGACATCAAGCTGCTGGATTTCGGCACGGGAAAGCACCTCTCGGGGGAAAGCGTCAGCAGCACCATCATTGGTTCGAGGCCTTACATGTCTCCCGAACAGATCGAGGGGCGGAGCTGCCTCGGGAGCGATGTGTGGGCCCTGGGAGTGATCCTCTATGCCCTGTCCACGGGTTTCATTCCCTTCTACTATGACAACGACAAAGCACTCATGGACGCTATTCTCGAGGTCGAGCCGGAAAAACCCTCGGATCTGCAGCCAGGCTTTTCTCCTGACCTGGAAAGGATCATCCTCAAAAGTCTTCAGAAAAAACCCGTAAACCGGTATGCCCATGCGGGCGAGCTTTTGGACGATCTTCTGGAAACCTTTCCTTCCTTCGGGGAAGGTCAGGTCCTCGACTCCTGAATCTGGCCCATCTGGTCGAAGTAGGAGGAAATGTTGCAAACCACAATGAGGGCATCGATCAGTCGGTCCTGGGCGTCTTTGAACATGCCCTCGATGACGGCCTTGCACGAAAAACCCGCATTTCTGCAGGCTTTGATGGCCGCCACCGAATCAAGGGGAATTTCCCCCCAGAGTTTCTCGAGGCCCAGTTCGTGGCCCAGCAGGACCATTTCGTTGAGCATGAGTGTGGCCAGTCCCCGTTTCTGAAATTGGGGATCGATCACCACACGGACCCGTCCGATGTGGCGTTTCCAGCCATGGGGCACCCTGTGCAGGGTCACGTTGCCCACCACCTTTCCCTCCACGAAGGCCAGCAGGGGAAGCACCCGGTCGTAGTTGAGGTTCTGCGCCCAATCCTGAACGATTTTCCTGTCTCTCACATCGTGGCGCAGAAAGATGAGCAGGTCGACGGGGAGGCGTGTGAAGAAATCGTAGAGCGCTTCCTCGTCTTCCTTCACCATGGGCCTGAGCAGCACGGTGGTTCCGTCCCTGAGCTTTCCCTCTCTCTGTCCGAACATCATGTCAGAATCCTCCCGCCAAGTGTCAAAAGTTTTTGGATTCCCCGGTGATCCAGCCCTGTGACCGCCACTCATGGCCTCTCGTTCATCTGGTGCATCTTTTTCAGCACCCACAGGTGGAATGCCATTTACGCCCCCTGAGAATTCAAAGTCCCCCTTTCAATGAAAATCGAAGGGAATCTGTTATTTTGTGCTAGACTCCATCCCCCAGGCGAATGGCCAGGTATTCGGGCAGTCCGGCCTGAAGGATTTTTTGCTGAGTCTTCGCAATGTCATAAGGCACGGCCTTGAAGCTGACGATTTGCCGGTCAAAGTCAAAAATCAGGTACCTGGCCCTGTTGTCCTGCTGGCGTGGCTGGCCCACGCTTCCCGGGTTGATGAGGTAGCGGTTGTCCGGGTTGAGCAGGATGGAGCTGTAGGCCAGAGGAAGAGAAAAGACCTTTCCCTGGAGATTCAGAACCCAGACTTTCTGCTGGTGTGTGTGACCGTAGAAACAGACCTTGATGGACGGATGCTGTTTGCGGAGGAGGTGAAACGCACGCCTGGCCTGAAACACGTTGAGGATGTAGCTGAAAAGATTGTCGGGCGTTCCATGGCAGAAAAGAACGGATTCCATGAGTGAAAAAGTGGAATGGAAGCCTTTCAGGAAACGCAGGGAGCTTCCGTGAAGCTGCCCCCTGGCGTAATGCAGGGCTTCGTGGGCGATCACGTTGAAGTTGCGGGCCACCTGGGGCTGCAGCACGGCCAGATCATGATTGCCCATGATGCACACCGATCCTGACCGGTGAACCAGGTCCACACATTCCGCAGGATTGGCGTTGTATCCGACGAGGTCCCCCAGATGAACGGTCATGTCGATGTTGTCGTCTTCCATGGCCTTGAGGACAGCCTCCAGGGCTTCAAGGTTTCCATGAATGTCCGAGAAAATCCCCAGACGCATTGGCTTGCTGTTCCTTTTCAGAGTTTTTTGGTTCTCGCAGAGGGGCAGAGGGCGCAGAGAGAGCTTCCGATGCTCTGCATGAACATCACGGTTCAGACGGGGGCCTGTCCCGAGGCACCGAAGGGTATCGAAATATGGGTAGGGCGGGCAGGTTTTTTCTGCCCACCGGTTTTCTTCCTTTTTCGCGTCTAATCCACCAGCACAGGTTCCCGCAGGAGCAATTCTATGGCGGTGCGGGCGGAATCTGCCAGCCGGGGATGGGTTTCGGCCAGGGACTCGATCTGGCGCAAATGATCGGCCGTGCGAAGGATCACCATGGCCAGGTCCCCTTCATCCACTCCGAACAGGTTTCTCACCTCCTCCCACGTTTCCCCTCTGGCCCAATGGTGCACCGCGACCATCGCCCAGAAGGGGAGAGCGGGAAGTTCAAAGCCTTCGTCTTCAAGGCGATGGCGAAGGGGTTCCAGGCTTTTGAGCATTTGGAAAAAAGGATTGGCCAGTTCGGAAAATTTCCAGGCAAGCCTGGAAAGCTGCATGTCCCCGGGCCGGTCCCGATCCATGACAAAGGGGGCGATGAGCGCCGCCAGGAGCGCGGGATCATCGTCTGGAAAGACACCTTTGCGGATGCCGTCAGAAATGAGAAGGGGCTGGTCGAGGCGCAGTTCACAGGCCCACATGCCGTCGTGGGTGAGGCGGCCATCTTCGTCCACGTAGCCTTCATCCTTCAGAATGCGAAAGTGCTGGAGAAAGGATTCCCAGAGTCTTTCCTGGATGGTTTGCACCTGGGACTGGAGGCTCAGCCAGGGCTGAAGAGCCTCGCTGAAGGGGTGGGACACGGACTTGATGCACGGTCCGTAGAGTTGGCACTGAGAACAGGGAAGCCGGGATTTTTCCATGATGAGTTCTTTCATCTCCCTGGCCGTCTGTTCCAATGCGGGAGATTTTTCCGCCCCTTCTTCCTGCCCCATTTTCTTGAAGGGCTGCCGCTCCAGGTTCAGGGCCATTTCTTCCCACTCCTTCAGGGCCGCCAAGGGCGGCATGTTTTCCAGCACCTCTCCCAGGTGGCGAATGCGGTGAAAACGCACCTGGTAGGTTCGCAGCCTTCCTTTCCTGAGCCGCAAGGGAAGACCCAGCCGAAGGGATTCCACCGTTTTTCTTTCCATGTCCGGCTTGTAAAGGACCACGTAGGGGGTTCCCCTCTGTGTCATGAACAGTCTGCCCGGCACCAGAAGGTTCGCGGCAGGTTCCGAGGAAGCCTGTCTTTTCCAGTCCTTTCGGGCCTTGCCCAGCCTCTCTTGAAGGCTCATGAAACGGGGTCGAATTTTCAGAAGGTTTTCCAGGGAACCGCAGGCCATTTCGGGCACCCACTCTTCCGCCCGGGATCTGGATTTTTCCAGGTGTGCGGCCACGTCGCTTTCACGCTTCATGCTCTGGTGGGTGGCCAGGGAATAGGAAAAGAGGGTTCGGATCTCCTTTGGAGTGTGGGAAAGGAGCAGGTTGAGCACCATGGAAAAATTGACACGGATGCGGCTTTCGATGGCATCAGGCGGCGACTGGAGCTGCGAGTGAATGAGCTGGGGGTCCTGGAAGGGGCCGGGGACGACCAGCACAAATCCGATTTCGTCCATTCCCCGCCTTCCGGCGCGCCCCGTCATCTGCAGGAGATCAGTGGCCGAAAGCTCGGAAAACTCCTTTCCCGTGAAGCGGTCGCTTTGAAAGATGACCACGGTTCTGGCAGGGAAATTCACACCGGCAGCCACGGTGGAAGTGGAAAAAATGGCATGAAGGTGCCCTTCCTGCATGAGTTTTTCCAGGAGCAGTTTCCAGTGAGGAAGCTGGCCTCCGTGGTGAGCTCCCACGCGCGCGCTTCTGAGAAGGGGCAGGTGCTGGTGAGTCTTGAGAAAGGGGTATTCGTCCAGCAGTTCGTCGAGACGCCGGGAGAAGGCACGGGCTTTCCGGGATTTGCGCTCTCCCCGCAGGGGACGGCACAGGTGAACGGCCTTTTCGCAATCGGCACGCGATTTGAGGAAAAAAATGGCGGGCAGAAGATTGGCGTCGTGCAGCACATTCATGATGCCCTGAATGTCGGGAAAGTGATGCCGGGGATAACTTCTTGGGTCCACGGTGCGGATTTTGGCGAAAAGGCCCCGGCGGGTGCTCAGGGGTGTGATTTCTCCCGTGGGAAAAAGAAAAAGGGGAAAAAGGGGCACGGGGCGCGTGAGGGAAGAAACCCAGCGGCAGGGAGCTTTTCGAAGCCATCTGAGCCAGTCGCAGATTTCCTCACCATTGCGGATGGTGGCCGAGAGCAGCATTAAGCGGACGCGCGACGGGAGGTAAATGAGCACTTCTTCCCAGACCACTCCCCGGTCTTCATCGCCCAGATAGTGAGCTTCGTCCAGGACCACCAGGTCCTCTTCCAGGTCTTCCCCCCGGTGCATGATGTCGTAAAGCTGGTTGCGAAGGATTTCCGTGGTGCCCACAATGATGGGAGCGTGAGGGTTCTCTTTACGGTCCCCCGTGAGGATTCCCACATTTTCCCTGCCGAAGAGTTCGCAGAATTCACCGAACTTGGCGTTGGACAAGGCTTTGAGAGGGGAGGCGTACCAGCTCTTGCCCCCTTGCTGAAAAACCTTGCGGATGGCTTCAATGGCGATGTAGGTCTTTCCCGAACCGGTGGGGGCGGTCACGAGAACATCGGAAGACTCCACAGTTTCCAGGGCTTCCACCTGAAAGGGATCGGGAATGAAGGGTGTTTCTTCGGGCACCTTGATCTTGTCCAGGGCCGGCGCCACATTCTTGTGAACCTTCAGCTGAAGGGGAGGGTGCGCGGCCCGGGAAGATGGGGACGGTCCCTCGCTCCTCCGGGGAGAAGTTTTTTGGGTGCGTGGATAGCGGCGTTTCATGTTCATGGGGAAATGGCTCACTTTATGCGGTGAAAAAATATGTGCTTGAAAGTAAGCATATACGTTCGGGACGTTTCGGGAAATGAAAAAGGTCAGGGGGAAGCCATGCCCTGTGACGGGAAAGATCAGGGAGTGATGATCTTTTCACGTATGGCGATTCGGGTGAGTTCCGCCGAGCGGGACACGCCCAGCTTGCTCATGAGGTTGTACTTGTGAGATTCGACGGTCTTGGGGCTGATGGCCAGTTTTTCCCCGATGGCCTTCACCGTGTGTCCTTCCGCCAGGAGCTGAAGCACTTCCCGTTCCCTGGTGCTCAATTGGCCCAGGGGCTTGTCTTTGTCTTTCAAACGGTCCATGGACTGAACGCAGGCCAGAAGAATCTGTGTGGCGGATTTGCTGAAATAGGTCTTTCCGCGGGAGGTCGCTTCAACGGCTTCCACCAGTTCCGCCATGGGATCTTCCTTGAGCACATAACCGGATATGTCCGCCTTCAAAAGGTCCATGACGTATTCCTTGTCCGCATGCATGGAAAAGATGATCACGTGGATATTGCTGTCGAGTTTCTTGATCTGGATGGTGGCATCGATGCCATTGAGGTCGGGCATGGTGATGTCCATGATGACCACATGAGGTTTGAGGGATCGAGTCATGCGGACGGCGTCACGCCCGTTGCAGGCCTCGCCCACCACCAGGAACCGGGGATATTCGCTGAGAGTGCTCTTTATGCCACCCACAACTACCTGGTGGTCATCCACGATGAGAATTTTCGTCGGCTGGCTTTTCACTCCTTCTCCTTCAGCGAATCATGAGGAAAATTGCAGGTTCAAAGGGGGATTTCCACCAGAAGGTGCGTGCCCTTGCCCTGCTGGGATTCCCATGAAAGTTCACCGCCCACCTGCACGACCCGCTCCTGAATGATGCGCAGGCCCATCTTCTCCCTGCCTTCCGCATGGCTGACGGCTGCGCGAGCGTCAAACCCTACACCGTCGTCTTCAATGCTCAAAGAAAAAAGGTCGTCCCTTCGCACCAGGTTCACAAAAATATTCCTGGCGCCCGAATGTTTCAGGGCGTTCCAGATGGCTTCCTGGGCCACGCGGTAGAGAGCTGTTCGCTTTTCCGAGTCCAGCTTCTGTGGAATTCCTCTGGTGAACAGGTGGATCCTGACCTCGTGAGACTTTTCAAAGTCGTGAACCAGATTTTCCAGGGAAGCCACCAGGCCCAGGTTGTCGAGCATGCTCGGTCTCAGGGTGTAAGCGATTTCCCGCACTTCTTTCATGGCCTGAAGGGCCTTTTCCCGTCCTCTTTCCAACCGCGTTTTGACTTCATCATGGGGTTGCGCAAGACGATCCAGGGTCCATTCCAGGTCCATTTTCAGCGCCGTGAGAATCTGCCCGATGTGGTCGTGAAGCTCCATGGCGATTCTTCGGCGGTCTGCTTCCAGCAGATCGATGAGTTTCTTGGACACTTGCTTTCTGTTTTCGTGCTGCCTGCTCAGTTGATCCTCCCGTGCCCTGGATTCTTCCTCCTGCGCTTTCCGGGTGGTGATGTCGTGAAGAAATCCCTCAAGGAAAAACCCGTCACCCTTTTCCGTGGGAACGGCACGGGCATCGGTGGATACCCAGATGATGCGGCCGTCCCTGGTTCGCATCCGGGCTTCGAAGTTGAAAGCGTGCCCTTGCTTTTGAAGGAGTTCCAGGAGTTCCTGACGGCGCTGGGGGTCCACGTAAAAATCCGTGATGCGCGAGCTTTCCATGAGTTCTTTGGGACTCTGGAATCCCAGAAGCCTGGCGGTGGTGGGGTTCACGGTGAGGATGCGCCCGTCCGCGGTGGTCTGCAGGATGCCGCTGACGGCGTTTTCGAAAATGCTTCGGTATTGTTCTTCAGCCCTTCGCAGCTGATCTTCCACTTGCATTCGGCTTTCCATCTCCATGAGCAGTTGCTCATTTTTGGAGGCAAGCTGAAGATTTGCCTGTTCAAGACGGGCCACCGTCGATTCCACCTGGTCGGCCATGGCATTGAAATCATGGGCCAGTTGCCCCATCTCGTCGCGGCTCGCCGGCGCCACTCTTTGGGACAGGTCTCCCTGAGCCATGGTGCGGGTGACTCCGATCATGTTCTCGATGGGAGCCACGAGCTTTTCAACCAGGGCGAGTCCCAGGAAAAGGGAAAAAATGAAAAGGGTCACGGTCCAGGCAAGAAGCTTTTTCAGGGCGTTTCCCCCCACTTTATGCAGTTCCGAAGAAAGCTGAGAGGAGGCTGAAGTGGCGATGGAAACGGGCATGACAAACCCGAACCGCCAGTCCATGCTTCGAAGGGGGTGGCAGGCCAGGTATTTGAGCGTTCCCCCCATGGAAACTTCAGCCAGGAATTCATGTCCCATGGCCATGTTTTCCAGCGCCATGCTGAGCTCCGGGTTGTGGGGGATGTCCAGGTGGATCCGATGGCTGGGGTGATGCTGATCCGATGGCGCCAGGTCCACCCGCGCGTGGGGAGGGCCGAACACGAGCCTTTTCCGGGAATCCATGAGGAATGAATAGCTTCCCCTGATGGGTTGGAGTTTGTGAAACTGAGCGATGAGTTGCGGCACGGAGAGACTCACGCCCACAAAACCCACGACCCGGCCCTTCCCAAGCACGGGAGAAACGGCGTCCACCAGCATTTCATTTTTCAGAGAAAAGGGATCCAGGTACGCACGGCTGAGCTTGACAGCGCCGGGATGGACGTCGTGGGAGGAAAACACGGGGAAATAGGGCCTGGCGATGAGATCTTGAGCTGTCCAGGGGTCCCCTTCATTCCTTCGGTGGGGATGGCTCAAGAACTCCCCCTCGTAAGGGGCGAAATAAGCTCTCACCAGGTTGGAGTCGCGTCTCACAAGGGTTTCCAGAAAGTCGGGGCTGATGGCGCCCGGGTGTGAGTGAGCCTGCAGGCTTTCGCTCACCAGAAGGGAGCCATGGATGGCTATGGCCCTGGCTTTCTCCAGGCCCATGTCGATGGTGGCGGCCTGGCCCTTGACGATTTTCTGAAGGAAGTGTGTGGCCTGGAAGGCGAGAAGGGCTTCTCCCGACCGTTCTATCTCCCGGTTCATGTGCTGCAGCGAATACCAGGCGATACCCGCCATGCCCACGAACATGAACAGGATCACGCTGCCGAGCAAAAGCACCATTTTTTGCCACAGGAGAAAAGGTTTTTTCCTCATGGCTTTTCAGTGAACCCCTCTGGTTTCATTCTGTGAGGATCCTCTCCCATTCCCTTTGGGCGTGTTCCAGGGCCTCCCGGGGGGTGAAACGGCCGTCCAGGGCATGGATGAGATTTTCCGAAAGGATCTCGATCAGTTCTGTGGCCTGAGGCATTCGGGGCCAGGGGGTGGCGCCATGGATCACCTGTTCAATGGCGGCGCTCACCTGAGGGGCGAATTCCTGATAGGCCTGTGATTCAAGAGTGGATCGTCTCGTGGGGTCCACTCCCACATTGGAGAGGCAGAGCCTCTTGGCGATGTCCGGCCTGGAGGCGAACAGAAGGAAGGCTTCCGCCGCCTCCCGGTTGGGGGAGTTCTGGGAAATGGCCAGGCTGAACCCCGAATTGAGGGGTGCCGGGTGACGGCCGTGGGGGCCCGGGCCTCTCGGAAGGGGAACGGCGCCCCAGTCTCCCGAAATGAGGGACTGGCTGAGGTCTTCTGCCATGATGCCCAGGTCGGTCCACTGCTCCACCATGGCCACCTTGCCCGACAGGAAGGCATCTCTCGACACGTCCCAGTCCGTTTCCTGGGGGGTGGGCAGGGCATATCGTGCCTGCTGCACCAGGGATCGGAGGGCTTCAACCCCTTCGGGAGAATACACCACGGGCTTTCCCTCATGGTCCAGCAGCCGCCCTCCCAGGGAGGTGAGCCGGTTGAGATGTGACGAGAAGCTGTACACCATGAAAGGGTGCATCATGATGGCCGAACCATAAATCCCCCTCGTGCGCTCTTTCTCCGTAATGGTCCGGGAAATGTGAAGATAGTCGTCCCATGTTTGAGGGGGCGCCAGGCCGTGCTGATCCAGCAGGGACTTTCGGTAAAAGAGAAGATGGGTGTCCCCGTCGAAGGGCAGGGCGTAGCGCTTCCCTTCGTAAAGCGAGTAGGGGGCGTAGATGGAAGGAATGTAGTCGTCCGTCTGCAGAATGCTTTCATGCTTTTCAATGAATCCGGTGAGGTCCGAAATCATGTTTTTCTCGTGAAGGGCGCCCAGGTGATGATACCGGATCATGAGCACATCGATCTGGGGGTCCTCGGAAAGAAAGTCTTCCAGAGGGTAGGAAAGCATCTGTTCCGAGGAGACCACAATGTTTTGCACTGCGGCCCCCGTCTCTTCCTGAAACCAGGCGGCCAGAAGCTCGAAGGCCCGTGCGTGGGCGGGATTGGTGAGGCAGACCACCTTGTGCCCTCTCAGGGCATGCCGGTCCTCCTGGTCTGCCGGCAAACCGCCTTTGAGGTTCAGCACGCCGTGTATGCTCAGGGAATACAGAAGGGCTCCTCCAAAGGAGAGGACGAAGAGCACGAGCAGAAGTTTTTTTTTCACAGAACCCGCCAGAACATTTTTGACGCGTTGCGGCACAGTCTCGCTCCTCATTGTGAAGGGTTTTGTATCATTTCCCTGAGCACCTTGGGGAGGATGCCCCCGTGGCGGTAATATTCCAGCTCTATGGGAGTGTCCAGGCGGGAGAGGACCTGAAAAGTCAAAACTTCTCCACTTTCCTTCACTGCTTCCACAGTGATCTTTTCCCCCCTGGAAAGAACTTCCGGAAGGCGGTGCAAGTGGAAGGTTTCATTTCCCTTCAAACCGAGGCTTTGAGGGGACTCCTGGGAGAGAAACTGAAGGGGGAGCACCCCCATTCCGATGAGGTTGCTTCGGTGAATGCGTTCGTAGCTTTGGGCAATGACCGCCTTGACTCCGAGAAGCGCCGTCCCTTTGGCGGCCCAGTCCCGGCTGCTTCCGGTGCCGTATTCCCGGCCCGCCAGCACGACGAGAGGGACCCCTTCTTGTCTGTAGCGCTCCGCCGCCTCCCACACGCTCAACTCCTCTCCCGATGGAAAGTGGCGTGTGAATCCGCCGGAAACATCCTGGAGAAGCAGGTTGCGAATGCGCGTGTTGGCGAAGGTGCCGCGCACCATGACTTCGTGATTGCCCCTTCTGGAGCCGTAAGAGTTGAAATCTTCCGGCTGCACGCCCAGGGAAAGAAGGTGGGCTCCCGCAGGACTGGAGGCAGGAATGGCCCCCGCGGGGGAGATGTGATCGGTGGTGACCGTGTCTCCCAGCAGAAGGAGAACCCGTGCGCCGCGGATGTCTTCAATGGGAGGAGCCTCCAGGGTCAGGTCCTGAAAAAAAGGAGCTTTTCGAATGTAGGTGGACCGGGTATCCCACTCGTAGATGCGGTTTTCAGGGACCCGGAGTGTCTGCCAGCTCTCCTTTCCCGTGAAGATGTCCCGGTAAACCTCTTGGAAAAAGTCCTTTTTCACGTGCTTCTGCATGGTTTGAAGAATTTTGCCGTCATGGGGCCAGAGATCCCTCAGGAAAACGTCGTTCCCCCTTTCGTCCTTTCCCAGGGATTCTCTTTCGAAGTCGAAGTCCATGTTTCCCGCCAGCGCGTAAGCGACCACCAGGGGGGGAGAGGCGAGGTAGTTGGCCCGGACGGCTCCATGAATCCGGCCCTCGAAGTTGCGGTTGCCGCTCAAAACCGCGGCGGCCACCAGGTCTTCCTGCTGGATGGCCTCCTGAATGTGGGAGGGAAGGGGGCCACTGTTTCCGATACAGGTGGTGCAGCCGTAACCTGCCAGGGAAAAGCCCTGTTTCTCCAGGGCGTCAAGAAGGCCCGATTCCCTGAGATAGTCCGTGACCACACGGGAACCGGGGGCCAGGCTGGTTTTCACCCAGGGTTTGGAGTGGATGCCTTTTTGGAGAGCGTTTTTTGCCAGGAGCCCGGCGGCGATCATGACCGCGGGGTTGGATGTGTTGGTGCAGCTGGTGATGGCCGCAATGACCACGGAGCCGTGGCGCAGCGTGTAGTTTTCCCCGGCGCATGCCACGTGCACCCGGGATTTGGTGGAATCTTCGCTCAGACCGAACCCCCACTGAGCCACGGGCGTTCGAAGGCTTTGGGCGAAGCGGGAGGGAAGGGATTTGAGAGGGACGCGGTCTTGAGGTCTTTTGGGCCCTGCCACGCTGGGTTCAATCTCTGACAGGTCCAGCGTCAGTTTTTCCGTGTACAGGGTCTTGCCATCATCATGAACGGCGAACAGCCCCTGTTGGCGGGCGTAGGCTTCCACCAGCTGAATGGACTTTTCTTTTCTTCCCGTGAGCCGCAGGTATTCCAGCGTCTTTTCATCGATGGGAAAGAAACCCATGGTGGCGCCGTATTCGGGGGCCATGTTGGCGATGGTCGCCCGATCGGGAAGGGACAGGGCGGCCAGTCCCGGGCCGAAGAACTCCACGAATTTTCCCACCACATTGTGCTTTCGAAGGACTTCCGTCACGTGGAGCACCAGGTCTGTGGCAGAGACGAAAGGGGGGAGTTCTTTTTCCAGCCGGACGCCCACCACATGGGGAATGGGAAAGTAGTAGGGCTGCCCGAGCATGACCGCTTCCGCTTCTATGCCCCCCACACCCCAGCCCGCCACTCCCAACCCATTGATCATGGTGGTGTGGGAGTCCGTGCCCACCAGCGTGTCCGGATAGGCGAAGATTTCCCCGGCCTGGGGGGAGGCGTGCACCACGGAAGCCAGGTGCTCCAGGTTGACCTGGTGCACGATCCCCCGCCCGGGGGGCACCACGGTGAACCGGTCAAAAGCTTTTTGTGCCCATTTGAGAAGGCTGTAGCGCTCCCGGTTTCTTTCCAGCTCTTTTTGCTCGTTGTGTTCCAGGGCCCGGGGAGTGCCGAATGCGTCCACCTGAATGGAGTGGTCTATGACAAGGTCCGCCCGCACCAGGGGATTGATCCGGTGGGGGTCCCCTCCCATTTCTCTCATGGCATCGCGCATGGTCGCCAGGTCCACCACGGCGGGCACCCCCGTGAAGTCCTGAAGAACCACCCGTGACGGCATGAAGGGGATTTCCGCTGACTGAGAATGAGAACCGGCCCCTTGAAAATGTTCCCAAAGAGCTTCCACGTGCGAGGCGGTCACCATCTTTCCGTCCTCATGGCGCAGCAGATTTTCCAGAAGCACTTTGATGGATACAGGCAGGGAAGCCACTTTGCCTTTTGTTTGGCGGTCCAGTTCCTGCAAACAAAAATAGGTGCAGGGCACTCCTCCGCTTTTTAAAGTGGCCTTGGTTCCAAAACTGTTTTTGGGAACATTTGTCATGAGGACCTCTCTGGTTGTGGCTTTTCCATTGTAAAAGATGCCGAAAGGCACGATCCAGGATCAGAATTTTGTAATAAGGATCATGTGCGTCAGGGGTTGGTTCCCTTTCAAGGGCGAAACCATTCTGCGGTTTTGCGGATCTTCAGAATCTGCTATCCATATGTGAGGCGGTTTAACGTGTCAACTTTAAGGGTTGTGGATAAAATTTTCAAGAAAATGGACGGAGTTCATGGGGCCATGTCTTTGAGGTGTTTCAGGGACGCCCCAGGATTTCAACACCTGCCGGAAATGGAAAGAGTGAAATGAAAATAGCCATCATTGGAACGGGGTATGTGGGGTTGGTGAGCGGAGCGTGTTTTGCGGAATTCGGCCATGAAGTGACCTGCATTGACAAGGATCAGGAAAAGGTCAGACGCCTTGAGAAAGGGGAAATTCCCATTTATGAACCCGGCCTGGAAGCCCTGGTGGAAAAAAACATCAAAGCGGGCCGACTCCTCTTCACGACGGACTTCATTCCGGGAGTTCCCGAAGCTCAGGTGGTGTTCATCGCCGTGGGCACTCCCGCATCCAGGCGGGGTGACGGTTACGCAGACCTCACTTACGTGTATGACGCCGCGCGCCGGACAGCTCCCCACCTTCAGGACTACACCGTGATCGTCAACAAAAGCACCGTGCCCGTGGGCACCGCAAGGCAAGTGGCCCGAATCATCAGAGAGGTGAACGGGACCGCCCGGTTCGATGTGGCCAGCAATCCCGAATTCCTGAGGGAGGGAGCGGCCATTCGCGACTTCACCCACCCGGACCGCGTGGTCATCGGTGTGGATTCCAAAAGGGCGGAAGAAGTGCTCAAGGACATTTACCGGCCCCTTTACCTGCTGGAAACCCCTTTTGTGATCACGGGAATCGAGACTTCCGAACTGATCAAGTACGCCGCCAATGCCTTCCTGGCCACCAAAATCAGTTTCATCAACGAAATGGCAAATATATGCGAAGAGATCGGCGCTGATGTGCAGGATGTGGCTCGAGGCATCGGTCTCGATGGCCGAATCGGTAAGAAATTTCTTCACGCGGGGCCGGGCTACGGCGGTTCCTGCTTTCCCAAGGACGCCCAGGCCCTCATGCGCATCGCTCAGGAATGCGGGGTGGCCTGCCGGGTGGTGGAGTCGGTCGTGGAAGTCAATTCGGCCCAGAAGGCCCGCATGGCACGCAAGATTCGGCAGGCACTGGGCGGTTCCGAGGGGGGAAAAACCATCGCCGTGCTGGGACTTGCCTTCAAGCCGGAAACGGACGACATGCGCGATGCCCCCTCCCTCACCATCCTCTCCATTCTCCTGGAACATGGCGCCTGCATACGCGCCTATGATCCCCAGGCCATGAAGGAGGCGGCGAAGGTGATGCCCGAGGTGACCTATTGCGCCAACCCCTATGAAGCGTGCGAGGGGGCCGATGCCCTGGTTCTCATGACCGAATGGAACGAGTTCCGCGCCCTTGACCTGGACCGCGTCAAAAGCTTGCTCAGGGAACCCGTCTTCATTGATTTGCGCAACGTGTACAGGCCCGAAGTGCTCAAAGAGCAGGGATTTTTCTATCACAGTGTGGGGCGGATGCCTGCGCAGCCCCTGGAGAAAAAGGCTTGAGGAAGGAGGGGTCGTGCCCATGGTGATGCAATGGATGGCAATGGTTTTGCATAATCTTTTCTTGCTGTTCCAGGGCCACAATGCAATGGGTCAAATCATCATGTCACATGAATGCTTCGGGGGAAGGCTATGATCAGGGAGATGAGCGGGTACGAAGTCAAGGCACTCCACTATGAGTTGCTGCTCAAGGACATTTTGACCGCAGCGGAGAAGCTGCCGCCCTTTCCCGATGTGGTGTGGAAAGTGATGTCCCTCATCCGCAAGATGGCTCCCGTCAAACAGATCGAGGAAGTCATTCAATACGACCCCATCATTGCAGCGAGAATATTGAGGCTCAGTCAGTCGGCCCACTACAGCCGCCGCCACAAGGTCGCTTCCCTGAAAGACGCCATCCTTGTCCTGGGGAATCAAAAGCTGGTGCAGGTGGTCATGGCTGCCTGCACCTGTCAGTATTTTCAGACGAAGGTCTCCGGTTATGACGTGGATGAGCGTGAACTCTGGCGCCATTCCGTTGCCACGGCATTCATGGGGGAAATTCTTTCCAGGCAGATGAAAAGCAAGCGGGGCCTCACCATCTACACCGCCTGCCTGCTCCACGACATCGGGAAAATAGTGCTGGATCTTTACGCCCGCATGTATCTTCAGATAGATCTGGCTCCCATCCGCCATTCGGGGGTCCAGTTCATTGAAGCTGAGCGCCGGGCCTTGGGAATCGACCACCAGGAGTTGGGAAAGATCATTGCCCGCCGATGGCAGTTTCCCAGGGAAGTGGCCACAGGCATTCAATTCCATCACACCCCCGATCGCGCCGAGTCTGACAGGGAAATCGCCCGGCTCGTCTACGCGGCCAACCAATTGGTCATGGCCATGCAGGATGGGGGGGCTGATCCTTCGGAGCTGCACAAGGACCCGGTTTTTCAGAGAATGGGGCTCACGGAGGACCTGGTGCGCAAATTTCAGGACAGTCTTTTCAGGTCCATGGAAGGTGTGGAGCTGTACTTGAAGAAAGGAGCGTGATTGGATGTGAAAAAGGGCGGTTCCCGTTGAAGGATGGCCGCGATGGACGCATGCCTTTTGAACTGCCTCTCCAAAAAATGACGGACCTGGCGCCGGTTCCAGCCCTGGGGATGGGTGAAACCCGTGTAGAGTGACAGGTCCCCTTCGTAGTGAGAATGGGAAGGGAAGGCTGCCGCATCGGGACTGTGGATCGGCATGTTGAAAATGGCCACATTCATGAACTGGATGCAGTGCTCGTGATCCACAACGAATTGCAGGGTCTTTTGAGCTTCCTTTTCCGTCTCTGACGGCGTTCCAAAAAGAAAATAGGCGTAAACGGATATGCCCGCCCGCCGCAGGTTTCTTATGGCTCTGGAGGCCAGGGCCACACTGGCACCCTTCCTTTCCCCCGCCATGACCTCTTCATCGCCCGATTCCAAACCCATCTTGAGCATCAGGCAGCCGGATTTTTTCAAGGCATGACAGAAGGACAAATCGTCCAGCTCCCGGGTGATTCTGACAAACCCATACCAGGGGGCGGGGGGAGGTGCTTCGGTCATGGCTCTCAAAAGGGATGGGCTCAAAGCGTTGTCCAGGAAGTGAATGAGACCCGGCCGGTGTTCCTGGTGCAATTGGCGAAGGTCTTTCAGAACACGTGCCGGGGGAATGGGAACGTATGGGTTTCCCTCGGTTCTTTCGGGGCAGAAGGCGCATTTGTTCCAGTAGCACCCCGTGGATGCGCTGTAAGGCAGTACGGGGGAGGGAGAGAGGTAGTGTGAAAAGGAAAGGTCACTGTAGTCGGGCGGAGGAGGAACATCCATGTGGCCTTTGCTTTTGAAAAGGGCGGAAAGCGCTTCTTCCCCCCGGCCGTGCACCAGGTGATCCACAAGCCCTGCGAAAGGGTTTTCCCGAAGGGAGCGGCCTTTCCAGGAAGTGATGAGGCCGCCGCCCAGAACCAGTCTGACATGGGGAAAATCCCTGCGCAGAAAGCCAAGGATTGCAAAAGTGGTGAGGGCCTGGTGCAGAAAATTGAGGGAGATGCCGACCCATCCGCTTCCCGTTTTTTCCAGGAGCCCTGTGAGGCGGCCTTTGAAAAAGGGGCTGAAGGGGTTCCTTTCCGGGTTTTCCGCCGCCCGAAGAAGGTCTTCACTGCGCAAAGGGGACAGGGAGCGGTGCTGATAGTTGCTCAGGTTCAGCTTCACCCCATGAGCTGCTCCATGCAGCTCCAGCACATGAGAAAGATCGTGCACCGCTCTTTTGTAGCGATCCACATTTTCGTAAAGCTTCGGATTCCTGAGGGCATCCAGGTGGACCTTCCTGTTTTTGACCGCCCGCTGTGACCAGCGGTCTTTCCCCTGCGGAGGATGCTCGAGCATCCACAGAATGCCCTCCACATTCAAGTCCAGTGTGGTGCAGGGTATTCCGCAGGCAGAAAGGAACGCCTTGAGCCTGGCTATTCCCGGTGGTGGTTCGCCGGGTTTGAACAGGGGAGGATGAATGAGAATCATGGGCATGCGCCGGGAGCCAGGGGCCAGGGGCGAACCGGAGCGCAGAAAGGGAACCCGTGACCCTGGTTTTCCTTCCTGCGTGCTTTTCCACCTTTCGCGGCGAAAGGTTGACTGGTCTCCGGTCCGCGACCTTTTCCCTTGTGAGTGGATTCCAGGGTCATGGGGGAAGTTTCAGTCTTTCAGTTTGATGACTTTTTCCTCGCCCAGGTTGAAGGTTTTGTAGTCAGTGTATTCCTGGTCGAGGGCAACCGTGATGGGCATTTGCCGGCTTGCGGGACCCCAGTGCTGAATGGGGCCGGGACTGCAGAAAAGGTCGTTGAGCGCCCATTTCTCCCGATTTTCCGCGTAGGCTTTGAACGAAGGAGAAGATGTTTTCACCAGGGACTTTTCGATGACCATCTCTTCCTTTCCTTTTCGCATTTCGCAGGTGATGAGGCCCGTCAGGGGCAGGGCCAGGATGGTGCCCCCCTTGTCGAAATCGGTCACGGCGGCCATGTAACCCGTCTTGCCCGCGAGGACAAGAGAGCCCGCTGTGAGCCCAAGGGCGAAGGTGAAGGCGGCATCAAAGGACGTGGGTTTGCCGCTGCGGCCTTCATATCCGAGGAAGTGGGACTGGGTGGACAAAGACAGGTTCTGAAGCTCCTGAAGCTGCTCGGGTGTGGCGGGGATTTTTCCCTCTCCTTCTCCGAAGTATTTTTCCGGATGGCGCTTGACTTCCGAAGCCTTGTAGCGAATTTTTTCGATGAGCAGCTTTTCCGTCTCGATCTGGGAAACTTTCACATTGCCGTGGTCATCGCGGTCGAGAATGAGCATTTCTTCAATCTCTTCCGGAAGGGCCGCCATGAGCTGGGCTGAATGGGCAGTCAGCCGCGGGTAGAGAAATTCCTGCTTGTTCTTCAGGGTGGGCAGGTCCCTGATGTCCCTCTCGTACTCGGCCAGGACCTTGTTGAGCTCCTGAATGAGGACGCTCATCTCGGGGATGAATTCAACGAGTCCCTCCGGAATGAGGATGACTCCATGGTTGATCCCTTTCATACGGCGAAGGGTGATGATGCGAACGATGTCGTCCACCATCTGGTTGAGAGAGATGTTCTTCTCGGCGATTTCTTCTGAAATGAGGGCGATGGCCGGTTTGGTCTGAAGGGCCACTTCCAGGGTGATTTTGCTCGCCGTGCGCCCCATGAGCTTCACAAAATGCCAGTATTTCACCGCTGAAGCGGCGTCTTCCGCCAGGTTGCCCACCAGTTCCGAATAGACTTTTGTGGCCGTGTCATAGCCAAAAGATATGGGAAGATTTTTGCCCGCAGCCATGTCCCCATCGATGGTTTTGGGAATGCCGATGATTCTGCAGTCAATGGATTCCTTTTCGAGGTATTCGGCAATGAATGCGGCGTTGGTGTTGGAATCGTCCCCTCCCACGATGATGAGACCGTCCAGGCGATGCTTGAGAATGGTTTCCTTGACTTGCTCGAACTGGTCGGGTGTCTTGATCTTGGTGCGGTCCGTGCCCAGAAATCCGAATCCCCCCGTGTTGATGACTTCATTGAGCTGGGAGGTTTTCACTTCGAAGAGATCCCCCTTGAGAAGCCCTTTGGGGCCCTTGCGAATGCCGAGAAGCGTGTTGTCTTTTCCCAGCGCAGCCTTGAGTCCCGCCAGCACGTTGTGCCCGCCCGCCGCGGGACCCCCGGAAAAAAGGACAGCCACTCGCTTGCCCGTCACCTTCTGGGGAGTTTTTTGTTTGACGCCGCGAAGGACGATGTTGCGGGTCCTGGCCATGGTTTTGGGAAAAGTCTTTTCCGTCAGGTCATGTTCCTTGCACATGAACAAGGATTCCGTCTCTTCGAAAGCCGCCGGGACGATATTTCCATCTTCTCCCATGAAAACGGAACTCACGGGTATGGGGAGTTCCCTGACAGCATTTTCGAACAGGGAGTGCTTGCCCTCCGTGCATATAAATTCCGATGGCAGATTGGTCTTGTTGCTCTCGCGTTCTGTCATTGAGCGATCCCTCCTCTTTACGGCCAAAACATGGGCCTTCCATTTTGGACTTCATTGCTCGCACGGCAGTTCGCCTGCCAGGGGATGTCCATGGTTGAGGTTTTCGGCAGACTCCCGCTGCCGTGAAAGTCATGGTTCTCTTATGACGGGGTGAGGAGCTCTTTTCCCGGGGGGATGCGTGCGGCAGGCAAACGGCCCTTCCCTCCATACGACTCCATTGGTTTTTCCATGTATTTATCTTTCATTATGATCTTTGGGTCAAGGGACTTGAAGGGCACAGGGTCGGAGCCGGGCGTGGAATGGCCAAATTTCTCGTCCCCATGGACGAGCCCGGGAACGAGAATCAATGTTGACAGGGAAGGAATTGCAGTCCGTTTTGTGAAACCCCGGTTCAGTTGTCTTCAGTGCCGGGTCCCACGAGGGGCAGAACTTTGTCCACTTTGAAGAAAACCAGATAAAGGGGACCCCTGGATTCGGGGGGCTCCTGGTATTCCCGGCGCCGAAGGGAGTACAGAAGCTCCGTGTCCTGTTCTTCCCTCAACTTGGTGAGAAAGAGCCTCATGCCTTTATAGCCCGGTCCGTCTTCCATGAAAATGTAGGCAGCGTGAGGGTTGGACTGCAAATTGTGGTGCGTGAGGCGTTCCCGCATGATGAATGCCACGGTTCCGTCTTCCATGAGATGAGGCCGGGCATAAACGGCGCCGTCCACTTTGCCCTGTCCATCCGCTGTGGCCAGAATGCCCCTTCCTTTTGCACTTTTGAAATATTCCTGATGATCCATTTTTTCCTCCCATTGGCATCAAGTGTTCAAAGATTTGACTGGCAACTCTCACCTTTTCGGCGAATCATGACACCGGCCCTGTTCCTGGCCGGCCGCAAGCGCTCCTCTTCGTGTTCAAAGGGTTGATGGTTTAACCGGAAATGTCTATCTGACAGGCATTCTGCAGATCCGGGTTGTACTTTTCCGGTCCTCTCACGATTTCTTTGTCCGACTTTTTCCCGATGTTTCGAAGCATTCCCTCAAAGATCCAGGCATGGAAGGGATAGAGGGCATACCAGTAAAGAATGCCGAGCAGCCCCCGTGGAAGGAACCGGGCCACCTGGGTGAGTTCCGTTCGCCCTTCCCCCAGGGAGGTGAGGCGGAATTCCAGCACGGCTTCCCCGGGCATTTTCATTTCTGCCAGAAGCAGGAGGCGATGGGGCTCCTCCACTTCCAGGACGCGCCAGAAATCCAGGGCATCCCCCGTGTGAATCACCCGTGAATGGCGCCTTCCACGACTCAGTCCCACGCCGCCCGCGAGCCGGTCTATTCCCCCGCGTATTTTCCAGAGGGGGTTGCCAAAGTACCAGCCGGTGGAGCCTCCGATTCTGACAATGTTTTCCCAGATTTCCGCGGGACTTCCCTCGAAAACAATGCGATGACCGCACTGAAGCAGCGTGCCCCCCGCGTAGGGAGCATCCCCGCAGTGGGTCCATTCGGGGGGTAAAAGATTTCCCGCATCGGTCCAGCAGGATTCCACGGTTTGCTGTCGCAGCCGTTCCAGGGCGAGGGCCATGGCTTCCCGGCAGCTTTGCAGGGGAATGGGAAGCACGTGGCGAATGCTGTCGTCTTTGCAGACCACTTCATTGCGGAGTCCTTCCGCGAGGGGGTGGGCGATGGAGGAGGGGATGGGGGTGACCAGGTGAATCCACAGGGCACTGAGGCCCGGAGTGAGCACGGGAACGGGAATGATCGTTCTTCGGGGAAGGCCCGCCAGTTCGGCATACATGTGAATGAGGTCTTCATAAGTGAGGATTTCCGGGCCTCCGATGTCGAAGCTTTTCCCTTTAACTGCCTCCTGGTCCAGACATCCCTCCAGATACTCCAGAACGTTTGTGACGGAAATGGGTTGCACGGGTGTTCGCACCCATCGGGGGGTGATCATGATGGGCAGCCGATCCACCAGGTAGCGAAGCATTTCAAAAGAAGCGCTTCCCGATCCGAGGATCATGGCCGCCCGGAGAACGGTGGCGGGAACGGGACCCTTTTGAAGAATCCTGCCCACTTCGTGGCGCGAGTGAAGGTGTTCGCTGAGATCGGGGTCTTCCTCGCTGCCCAGTCCCCCCAGGTAGATGATCTGGCCCATTTGAGCCTCCGCGGCTGCACGGACCATGTTTTCGGCGGATTGGCGGTCCACGTGGGCAAAGTCCCTGCGGGCGGAGAGCATGGAATGGACCAGGTAATAGGCTGAATGGCAACCCCTGGCAGCGGCAAGCATTGAAGGGAAATCCATGGCATCGCCCTGCACCAGTTCCACGTTGGGGTGCCGGGCCCAGGGGCGGCACGAGGCTTTTCGAAGGGACCTCGCCACAACTCTGACCTGGTGCCCCGACTTCAGCAATCGCGGCACCAGTCGACCTCCGATGTAGCCTGTGGCTCCCACAATGAGCACCCGCCGGGTTTCCATAAGAACTCCTCCTCCCTTGTTCACGGCAGTTTTTGAGTGGCCCCGTCTTGACAATTCATGGTTTAAATTAGGGATGACGCAGGAAAATACAAGGGGGAAAAGAGGGGAAGAGGGTGTTCAGCCCGTTGAGGAAAGAAAGGCCCCGGAGTTCAGGAACGAAGGTGCTCAAGAAGTTCCAGGGGCTCACGGATGAGCAGCCGGGCTCCGGTGGACCGGAGTTCGCTCTCGTCCCTGAACCCCCAAAGCACCCCCACGGCGAACATGCCCGCAGCCATTGCCGTTTTCATGTCCGTCCCTGTGTCGCCGAGGTAGAGAAACTGACCGGGAACCGTTTCCAGGGCGCGGGCGATTTCAAGGGCGCCCTGAGGATGGGGTTTTCTGGGAACGCCCGGGCGCTCCCCCAGGACCATCTGGAAAGGGATGGAGGGAAAAAATTCGCGGACCATTTGACAGGTGAATGCATGGGGCTTGTTGGACAGGACGGAGAGTCTGACCGATTTCCCCGCCAAAGCCTGAAGGAGTTCCGTGATGCCGGCGTAAGGCCTTGTTTTTTCCCTCCATCTTCTTCCATATTCTCTGCGCATGGCCTCCACGCAGGAGTGGAGAATCTGCGCATCGTGCCTCGCTTGTGAAGGCAGCGACCGTTTCACCAGGTTTTTCAGCCCGTCTCCCACGAACTGCCGGTAGGTGAGGACCGGATGAACGGGAAACTTTCCCTCTTCCAGCACGGTGTTCATGCAGCCGGCGAGATCTTCAAGGGTGTCGAGAAGTGTTCCGTCGAGGTCCAGGATAGCGGCGCGTGACTTCATCTTCATCACAAACTTGTAATTCTCATGACAAGGCTTGAAGGAAAAATCCAATCAGAAGCGAGTCTTTCTGCTTTCCAAACGTTTCTGAAAATTTTTGAGCATCCGGTGAATGCCGTCTTGTTTGAGCGCCGAAGCGTGGGTTTTGGCGTCGAGCCTGGCCACATCTTCCACGTACACATCCGCTCCCGCCAGGAGGAGCAACCGCACTGAATCCTTGTTCCCGTGCATGGTGGCCACGATGAGAGCTGTTCTTCCGTACTGGTCGCGGATCTCCAGGTCAGCGCCTTCGGAGATGAGGTGCAGCGCAATTTCCGTGTAGCCGCCTCTGACCGCATACATGAGGGCGGTTTTGCCCTCGCTGTCCTGCTCATCGAGGTCTGCGCTGCCGCGCACGAGCAGGTGGACCATGTCCATGTCCCCGTGCATGCAGGCAGCCATAAGGGCCGTGACCCCCCTGTGCTGAATCCTGGACATTTCCTGGGAGCTTCTCAGGTTCACGTCGGCTCCCTGCTCCAAAAGGAACCGTGCCATCTCTTTCTGTCCGGACCAGGCGGCGTGCATGATGGGAGTGGCCCCAAAGACGTCCCGGGCATCCAGGTCGGCACCATGACTGATGAGAAACCGGGCCAGATCCTTGTTGCCGCTCAGGGCGGCGAACATGAGAGGGGTGGTGCCTTCAGGATCCATGGTGTTGGGGTTGGCGCCTTTTTCGATGGCCATCCGCACCCCGTGAGAATCACTGTTGAGGGCGGCGGAGATGAGTTGAGCATTGAGTTCATCCAGCTTCGCATCTGAGGGCTTTTCCGCGTGGGCGAAGCCAGGGGCCTGCCACGAGAGGGTCAAACCAATGGCAAGAACAAAAAAGAAATGAAGGAATTTTCCCGTTTGCAGCACGAACATTTGCAATGCTCCTTTTGTGGGGTCGTGGCGTGGTGCCTGCCTGCTTCATGTTAAAAGGTGACGCCTTGAATTTAGCAAGTTTCATGCTGAGAGGCTTCAGAACATCTGCATGAAAGTCATCACGGTCCCATGGGAAGACACTTTCAGAAAAAAACCTATTTTTCTTTATCATGGCGGACACCGGCTTCCTCATGCATGCGGAGAAAATGATCCAATTCTCCCTTGTGGGGAATTCCCCTTCGAGCTCCAAGCTTCGTGCAGCAGAGGGCTGCGGCGGCACTGGCTTTCCTGAGCGCTGCGGCCAGGCCTTCCTTCCTGGAAATGCTCAAGGCATAGGCGCCGTGAAAAGTGTCCCCTGCTCCCGTCGTGTCCACCGCGTCAACGTAAAAGGCCTTCACGTGCCCGGAATCCTTTCCTTTTTGCCAGAGCAGCCCCTTTTCCCCCAGAGTGATCACCACGCAGGGGGCCTGATGCCTCAAATGGGTCATGGCTTTTCGGGGATCAGGACTGCCGGAGAATTGACGGGCGAAAGAAGCGGAGACCACCGCATGATCCACCAGGGGCAAAAGGGAAAGGGTTCCTTCATGGACAGATCCCCCGTCCAGCACGGTGGGAATGCCCTTTTCACGGCAAAGTCGGGCCAGGGGGAGGGAGACACGGGGCTGGTGCCCATCAAAAAGGACGCACGCCGGAAAACCGGCTCCCATGAGGTCAGGGTTCCAGGGAAGATGCGGTGAAGCGCCCTTGTAGCTCACCACCGTTCGGTGCCCCCCGGGTTTGACCAGGATGACCGACAGGGGCGTGGGTGGATCTCCCCGAAGGACACCGCCTGTTTGCACATTCTCCTTCATGAGTTCCCGAAGATGCTGCTCTCCATGCAGATCTTTCCCGAGGTAGCCCATGAAGGCCCCTTTCCCTCCCAATCGGCTCACCGCCACCGCTGCGTTGGACGCTGGTCCTCCGCCGCAGGACAGCAAACTGGAAGCAAAGCATTTTTCGTCCTTGTCCGGATGGTGATCCACTTCCAGGATCGTGTCGAAAGTGGCCAGTCCCACGCAAAGCACGTCTGTTTTTTCTGAAATCAATACACCTCCTTTCTGTCCCAATGCTGTTGACGGATTGTGTGTTGCCCTGTCCTGATGACCTCCGCGAAAGTGAGGGCGTTGGGACACACTGAAAAGACTGAATTCCCGCCTTCGCAGGTATGACGTGAAGGGGATTCATTCAGGGTGGAAAAGCTTAAGTCAAGGGCATTGCTTTTCTGTCCCGGGTTTCCATGAAACGGCACAGCATCTTTCACCGCATATGCAGGAGTTGCAAAAATAGGCTGTGTGAAGCATGTGAGTGCCGCTCAGTCTCTGGTTCCTGATTGTTCCGTTGTGTCGATGGCTTATGGGGTTTCAGAGAGCTGATTCGGATCAGAAATTAATCTTCGGGCGCTCTTTTTTTCCTGTTCGGGTCTTGATCGATCGCTCTTACTTCCTTATTATCTGACTAACAAAGACTGGCTCTATTTCAAGACAGATTAGGGTCCAAGGTGAATTACAACACACCCCGAAGGAGGGAATCATGAGCGACGTGACACAACCATCAGGACGCACTCAGTTCGTATGGGTCAAGGACAAGGCTGGCAATGAATTCGTTTGTGAACTTGGAGCTCTCAAGGATCCTAAAAAAGTATCAGATGAAGAACTGAAAAACTGCGTGGACGATGCAACAAGCCCTCAGCCCTTCGCAGGGGGTTGATAACTCTAAAGCAACTGTGTGACAATGGCTCCTTCGGGAGCCATTTTTTTTGTCCTTCGGCAGGAATTCTTTCCTTCGGTTTCCCGAATCGCCGCCCTTGCAATTTGTGAAATCATGATCCAGAGCCCGTTCTGGAATGTCTCCTCCAACGGGTGAAGCACCCTTGGCCCTGTCTGCAGGTGGCCACCGTTCTGAGTGGGCACTTTCTATGCTGGCAAAGCCCCCACAGGATCCATGCCCGGGGAAAAAATGAAAGAAGGAAATGGTCCCCTTCAGGGGGCGAGATGCATGGATTTTTTTCTGGATCTTTTGAAGGAGACGAGGCGGATCAGCTTCCATCTCTTCAAAATCATGGTTCCCGTGGTCATTGGTGTGAAAATACTGCAGGAACTGGGGGCAGTGGAACTCCTGGGATCACTCCTCTCTCCCCTCATGACGGTGGTGGGGCTTCCCGGCAGCATGGGGCTGGTTTGGGCCACCACTCTTCTCACCAACCTCTACGGAGGAATCGCCGTTTTCGTCAGTCTCATGGGGGACACCCCTCTCACGGTGGCTCAGACCACCGTGCTGGGTTCCATGATGCTGGTGGCCCATGGCCTTCCCGTGGAGCTGCGCATCGCCCAGGCAGCAGGGATTCGTCTCCTGGTCATGGGAGCCTTGCGCGTGGGAGGAGCCCTTCTGTATGGTTGGATGCTTCACGGGACGTACCTGTCCCTGCAGTGGCTTCAGAAGGAAAACACCCTCACGTGGGCCGCTCCCGTACGGGACGATTCCCTGGCAGCCTGGGGAATCGCTCAAATCAAGAGCCTCTTTGTCATTTTCCTGGTGATCTTCGGGCTCCTTCTTCTTTTGAAAATTTTAGCAAGAATCCGCTTCATGGAAATGCTCAACCGCGCCCTGCACCCCGTGCTCCGCCTCTTGGGAATCGGCCGTGCGGCCACCTCCATCACCCTCATCGGCATGACCCTGGGACTGGCCTACGGGGGAGGCTTGATCATCGAGGAAGCCAGGTCGGGGCGCCTGGAAAAACGGGATGTGTTTTTTTCCCTGGCCCTCATGGGACTGTGCCACAGTCTCATCGAAGACACCCTGCTGGTGGCGCTGCTGGGAAGCCACCTGTCGGGAATACTCTGGGGACGCATGGCCTTTGCCCTGCTCGTGGTGTTCCTCATGGTGCGCCTCTGTGCGCGGTTTCCCTCCGGGACCCTGGAGCGTTGGATTTTCAGGTGACCAGGCGGGAAAACACGCGCGCCCCTTAAATCTGCAGCACTGCCCGTGAAGGGTTAGCCGGGAAGGCCCGAGACTTCATCCAGGGGCATGGAAAAAGCCAGTCCCGTATCGGGTTCGCCCAGGCGGCACTCCTTGGTGATTTTTTCAATGATCGCTGAAGCATTCCTCCGCTTTGCCACGATGTAGATCAGCTCTTTCATGGGTTCCACGGGAACTCCAAGGATGCTGACCTTTGTGCGCGTGCTGGTCCCCCTGCCAAAAAAAATGGTGCCTCCACTGGCTCCCAAATCTTCCGCAATCCGAATCACCCGCTCGCTGAAGCCTGTGTTCACGATCGCCACGACCAGGGAATAACTGTTGTCTGTCATTTGACTCAGCTCCTTTCTCTGAAGAGGAACGGTGAAGGGTGCCAACGAACATGATGGAAACGACGGGCTTTTCAACGGAATGCGGGCTGTGTTCACTCCGTAGAGAAACAAAAGCAACCCGGCCACCACAACAACACCGCCCAAACATCAGTTTTTTGTGCGTGATTGTTCTGCCTTTTGAGGCGCAGCGGCCCGAAAGGTTCATAAGGACAGACGGTGCGCACTGTCCCCATTGCCGTAGTAAAATTGATGGAGCCTTCTGTTTTCCACACCCAGAAAATACAGAAAAACCATGAAATGGTTGTGAAGGGAAGCTTTCAGGACCCCTTTTTTGAGGTACCGCCTGGAAGAGGAGAGCATGGGGTGATTCAAAACCTCCAGTCTTCCATGCGATCTGCAGGACCTCACAAAGTCAACGTCTTCAAAAATGAAGGGCTTTCGAAAACCCGAGACTCTCTCAAAAGTTTCCCGCCTGCAAAATAATCCCTGGTCTCCGTAAGGCATTTTCAAAAACGCCGACCGCACATTGGCCCAACGGGCGATGAGTGCCAGTGAGGGGCTGGAAGGTGTGAATTCAAGGGAAAAGCACCCCAGGCTCACTTCCTCATCTTGAAGGGTTCTTCGAACCAGGTAGGGAAACTGGGGGGGTGGAAGTGAATCATCGTGAAGGAACAGGAGCAGATTGTTCCTGGAGGCGCCAGCGCCCCTGTTCAGCTGCCGACCCCGGCCCATGGGCCCCTTCACGCAACGGACCGGTTCCAGGTCCTCTTCTTTGGTGCAGGGAAAGGTTCCTTCGGCGGAGGCGATGACGATTTCATCTCCCGGCCACAACTGTTTTTGCATGCCCGTGATTCTTCGTTTGATTTCCGCTGGATCCCCCACGGTGGGGATGACAACGGAGAGCTGAGTCCTATGGAGGAAATCGTCTCGGAGAGACTCGAGATCGTCCTCTCTGTCCACGTCCGTTCTTGTGGGGAGGTCCTCTGTAAGGAACCCGCAAGACTGAAGAAGTTGCCGGGTGCGCCGGAAAACTGTTCCCTGGCCCCACGTGCGGGGTGCAAAAGGGGCATGGCAGTAGCGGTTCAAGCCGATGAGATAGAATCCACCGTCTTGTGCCGGGCCCAGAGGGACCAAACCACGCTCCAGAATGCTGAAGGCCCTGGAATAGTCCCGGGAAGAGGGGTGGGCAATGTCACTGCCCACCAGCACCACCTGGCTGAAGCCTCTGGCCATCGTCTGCTCAATGGCATTGCCCATGCGAACACCCAGGTGCTCTCCCCTTTGGGGAATGAAATGCCAGGGGCCTGGAAAGCGCTCTTTCATTTCCGTCGATTTTTCAGGAGGGTCGTAGAACAGAAAAAGGCTCACATCCTCCTGGCGTTCCGCGAAGTCGCTTGCAACTCCAAGGGTTGTGCGAGCCAGTTTTTCATAGGTGCGGGAAGCTTCCTGCGCACCAATGCCAGCTGACAGACGGGTCTTGACGCGGCCCGGTTCCGGGTAGCGCATGAAAATGATCAGTGCTTTCCTGGCCTTTGACCGTGGGACGTTCATGTGCATTCCGTCTTTCCCCGAGTGAGCCAATGAAAGGGACAGGAAAAAAGTGTATCCTTCTGAGCTTCCTCCCTAACTTTTCAGGCCAGTATACCAGCTTTTTGTTGCAATATTGTAAATTACAATCAAAAATCATGCATGGACAGGGTCACGAGGGAAGCACGGAAAGCTGAAGACGGTCTGCAGGAAGGTTCCGAAAACCGGGCAGGCCTATGCGCGGAAGGTCTTTGGGAAAAACTCATGCAAGGATGGAAAGTTTTGTTCCGGAGGCTTGCCCGGTTTTTTTGGCCCTTCGACCACTGGAGTGGCGGGACAGCCGGGAGGCGGTGTGTGACGAAAGCCACCGCCAGCAACCTGGATGTGTTGCCTTACCGTGCGGATTCAAAGACTCTTCCGACCGTCTGAAAAACAGCCCTTCGTCTGTTTTTGTTCCTTCAAGAGCGCCCAGGCAGTTCTCTCCTTTCTCCGTTCCACTCTCTCTGGGGAATTTTTGCCGGTTTTGTCCTTCACCACATGAATTCCCCATTCAAACCAAACGGTCTGTGAGGAATGACTTTTCATCTCGTCTACAAAGGACAAAGGCTGGATTCAACGCCGCAATCCCTTTGAAGGGTCCAGAGAGTTTTTGCCGCGGGCACCTTCATGATGCGAAAGGACTGGTCATGCCCAGAAACATTCCCCTGAGCAACGGCAAACTTCTCGTGTGCTTTGACGATCAATACCGCATGCGGGATCTGTATTTTCCCCACGTGGGACAGGAAAATCATCTTGGAGACAACCATGGCCGCCTGGGAGTCGGGATCGGGAATTTGTTCTCGTGGGTGGGATCCCAATGGGAGATCGATCTTCGCTATGAAACGGACACGCTGGTGGCCAAAGCGCAATTGAGCCACAAAAAGATGGAAGAGTGGAAATGGGCCCCACTCATTTCTGTGATGACAAAAACGGCCCTTTCTGTTGGGAAACCGAAATAAGCTGAGAATTGACCATCAAACCCACGATTGAAAATTGAACCGTTTATAAAAGGGAGAACTTGTGATCTTCGATCACGCGGTTGCCTTCCTGAAGGCTGCCTGCCACGGTTTGATCTCAGGGTTGAATACGGGAGTGTTCAATGACCAAAGCATCCGACATCGATCTCTTGTGCATCAACACCATCCGCACCCTTTCCATGGACGCGGTCCAGGCGGCCCAATCGGGCCACCCGGGCACACCCATGGCCCTGGCTCCGGTGGCCTACTGTCTCTGGCAGAGTTTCCTGCGCTTCGACCCTGCGGACCCCCTCTGGCCCAATCGGGACAGGTTCGTCCTTTCCAATGGCCATGCCTCCATGCTGCTGTACTCCCTCCTGCACCTGGCCAGGGTGAAGGCGGTTGGTCCCGGCAGCGAAGCAGTGGACGAGTTGTCCGTGAAAATGGAAGACATCATGAATTTTCGGCAGCTTGACAGCCGCTGCCCGGGGCATCCCGAACATGGGTGGACCACGGGAGTTGAAACCACCACGGGGCCTTTGGGGCAGGGGGCGGCCAACAGTGTGGGCATGGCCATTTCAGCACGCTGGAAGGCCCGCCATTTCAACCGTCCCGGTTTCGAGCTTTTTGACCATGACGTTTACGCCCTCACGGGCGATGGGTGCATGATGGAAGGCATCACCAGCGAAGCCGCATCCCTGGCCGGACATCTTGGGCTTTCCAACCTTTGCTGGATTTACGACAGCAATGGAATCACCATCGAGGGAGAGACTTCTCTCGCTTTCAGTGAAAACGTGGCAGAGCGTTTTCGAAGTTACGGGTGGAACGTGGCGCAAGTGTTAGACGCCAACGATCTGGATCCACTGAGGGAGGCCCTGGGAACTTTCCGGGCTGAAGGGGAGCGCCCCTCCTTGATCATCGTGCAAAGCCGCATCGGTTATGGGGCGCCCAACAGGGAAGGGACTGCGTCTGCTCACGGAGAACCCCTCGGCGAAGAGGAAGTCAGGCTGGCCAAAAGATATTACGGGTGGCCGGAGGATGAGAGGTTTCTGGTGCCTGCGGGCGTGAGAGAGCATTTTGCCCGTGGAATGGGAAAGCGCGGCGGGGAGCTTCGTGCGGCCTGGGCCACCCGCCTGGAAGAATACCAGGGGCAGTATCCCCATTTGGTGGAAGAGCTGCACCGGATGGAGGCATGCGGGCTTCCCGAGGGGTGGGACCGTAGTTTGCCCGTTTTTCCTGCCGATTCCAAAGGCATGGCGGGACGGGTCGCATCGGGGAAGGTCCTCAACCTGGTTGCGGAGAACTGCCCATGGCTCCTTGGGGGCTCGGCCGATTTGGCCCCTTCCACCAAGACATTGCTCACTTTTGACAATGCGGGGAGGTTTTCCTCCCGGGACCATGGAGGACGGAATTTTCACTTTGGTGTCCGGGAACACGGCATGGGTGGGATTCTCAATGGAATGGCCCTGAGCAAAATTCGTCCTTACGGCTCCAGCTTTCTCATCTTCAGCGACTATGCCCGCCCCGCCATCCGCCTCGGGGCCCTCATGGAACTGCCCGTCATTTACGTTTTCACGCACGATTCCATCAGTGTGGGCGAAGATGGCCCCACTCATCAGCCTGTTGAACAGCTCGCTTCCCTGCGGGCCATTCCCCGATTGATGGTCCTGAGACCTGCAGACGCCAATGAGGTTGTGGAAGCATGGCGGGTGATCATGCCACTGGAAAAGGAACCGGTTGCCCTGGTGCTGTCGAGGCAGGACCTGCCCACCATCGACCGGGAAAAGTTCGCTTCGGCCGCGGGTCTTGCCAAGGGGGCTTATGTGCTTGCGGACACTGATGATGGGCTGCCGGAGCTCCTGCTCCTGGCCAGTGGAAGTGAGGTGAGTCTGTGCCTTGAAGCACGCGAAGAGCTGACGGCTCAGGGGATCGGGGCACGTGTTGTGAGCATGCCTTCATGGGAACTCTTCGAACGCCATAGTCAAAGCTACAAGGACACGGTCATTCCCCCCGGGGTGACCGCAAGGGTTGCCGTAGAACAGGCATCATCTTTTGGCTGGCATCGCTACGTCGGTCCCCGGGGCTTGATCCTGGCCGTGGACACCTTCGGCGCCTCTGCGCCTCTCAAGGCCCTGCAGACAAAGTTCGGCTTCACAAGCGCTCACATTGTGTCCGCTGCAAAGGATCTTCTGGCCCGGGATCGTCTTCTGTAGCGCACGGGAAAGGAAGAACCATGATTCCAGGCGATTCCCATTCAAAACCCGCGGCCATTGCCATTTTCGGCGCTTCGGGAGACCTGGCCCGGCGCAAACTCATCCCCGCCATTTACAACAATCACCGCAAAGGACGTCTGCCCACACTCCCGGGCGCCCACTTTTGCAGCCTTGAAGCTTTACACCCACAACTGGCCGTGGAAGGGAGTTCCTTTCTGTCTGCGATCGTTTGCCGACCCACCTGCTTCTGGCCCAGCGTAACCATTTTGGGGCCCACACCTACGAAAGAACGGACCGGCCGCGGGGCGAATTCTTTCACATCGACCGGACGGGTGGGCGTGGAGGAACTTCCTCATGGTCTCATGTCACATAACGAAATCCAGGAGTGTTCACATGACTGTGCGTAAAGAGAATCAAAGGGTTCTTCATCCCTGGGATGAACACAACCAGAAACTGGTGTCAGAGGTTCATCCGCAGGACTGGACGAATCCCGAACCCGCAGAAAAGTACAACCTGGTGGTGGTGGGGGCGGGAACCGCCGGTCTTGTGACCGCCGCGGGGGCTGCAGGTCTCGGGGCGAAAGTCGCCCTTGTGGAACGCCACCTCATGGGTGGGGACTGCCTCAACGTGGGCTGCGTGCCTTCCAAGGCACTCATCAGCGCTGCCCGGGCGGCGACTGCCCTGCGCCATGCAAAAGAGTGGGGAGTTTCCGTCAAAAATGGTGCCCATGTGGACTTCAGCCGGGTCATGGAACGCATGCGCCGCCTGCGGGCTTCCATTTCTCCCCACGATTCGGCGCGCCGGTTCACGGAGTTGGGGGTGGATGTGTTCCTGGGAGAGGGCCACTTCCTGGATGCTCACACGATGGAAGTGGCGGGGGAGAAACTCCGCTTCAGCAAGGCGGTCATTGCCACGGGAGCCCGGGCTTCCGCCCCTCCCATGGCGGGTCTGGACGAGGTGGACTACCTGACCAACGAAACGGTTTTTTCTCTCACGGAGCTGCCCCAAAGGCTCGCGGTGGTGGGAGCGGGACCCATTGGATGCGAAATGGCCCAGGCTTTCGCCCGGTTCGGCTCGGAGGTTTTGCTGCTGGAAACGATGCATGGCATTCTCCCGAGGGAAGACCGGGATGGTGCCGGAATTGTGCTGCAATCCATGGTGCAGGACGGTGTCAGGCTGCTTTGCTGCGGTAAGGATTTGAAACTTTCCCGCGCGGACGATGGCAAAATCCGCCTCACGCTGGAATCCCACGGGCAGAGTTACGATGAAGTGGTGGACAAGGTCCTGGTGGCCGTGGGCCGCACACCCAATGTGGAAGGGCTGGGGCTGGAAAACGCCGGGGTGGAGTGTTCAAAAAAAGGGGTCCAGGTGGATGACCGGCTCCGGACCTCCCGGCGCAACATCTACGCCGCGGGGGATATCTGTTCACCTTATCAGTTCACCCACGCGGCGGATTTCATGGCGCGCCTGGTGATTCGAAACGCCCTGTTCTTCGGCCGGGCCAAAGCGAGCGCTCTCACCATTCCGTGGACCACCTACACCGATCCGGAAATCGCCCACGTGGGCCTTTATGAAGGACAGGCCCGGGAACAGGGCGTCCAGATCGACACCTACACCCGTGAACTGAAGGAAGTGGACCGCGCCATTCTTGAAGGACGGACCAACGGCTTCGTGCGTGTGCATGTCAGAAAGGGAAAGGACAAAATTCTGGGTGCCACGGTGGTGGCGGCCAATGCGGGGGACATGATTTCCGAGATCACTCTGGCCATGACACACGGCCTGGGGCTTAAGCACATTGCCAGCACCATCCATCCCTATCCGACCCAGGCCGAAGCCATTCGGCAGGTGGGCGATGCGTTCAACCGCACGAGGCTCACGCCTTTTGCCAAGTCCCTTTTCACACGTCTCATGGCCTGGCGGCGATGATGTTTGCATGGACCTGGCGGCCATGGTGAGGTGGTTGCTGTATGAAGGGGGACAATGCGCGTGGCGGGGCCTCCCCGGATCATGGGCGCAGTTTCGGGTTTTTCGGACTCGTGAATCAGAGGATAAGAGGGAGGATGGAAATGACATTCCAGGGAAATTCCCCTGCCGTGAAGCGCTGGCTGCTCATTGCGGGACTTGTCGCTGCCGTCATATTGTTGGGCCTTTATTTGCCCATCAAAGACATCACCATAGCCTTGCTGGAATGGATCGACAGTCTCGGGTTTTTAGGTTACGTGATATTTTTTTTCATATATGCTTTTTTCACCGTCCTGTTCCTGCCCGGATTCATCCTCACCGTCGGAGCCGGTGCGGTGTTTGGCCTGCCGGGAGGTTTTGTCGCCGTGTCTCTGGGCAGCACCGTGGGCGCCAGCCTGGCTTTTCTGCTGGGGCGCTTTTTTGCCCGCGACTGGGTGGCTCGTAAAATTTCCGGCAACAAAAAATTTGCGGCCATAGACAGAGCCGTTGCCAGGCGAGGCTGGAAAATCGTTTTTCTCACACGCCTGAGCCCGGTTTTCCCCTTCAATCTCATCAACTATGCCTATGGGCTCACAAAAATTCCCTTCTGGCATTATGCTTTTTCCTCCTGGATCGGCATGATGCCCGGCACCGTGCTCTATGTTTATATGGGTTCTCTGGCCGGCACTGTTGCCCGTGCGGTGGTGGCGGAACAGCGGGAAACGGGCTTGCTGGAAATGACCTCTCGTGTGATTGGCCTGCTGGCGACCCTGGCGGTGACCGTTTACATCACTCAAATCGCGCGCAAGGCCCTGAAGGAAGACGTTCCCCTGGAGGAGACCGATGCTGAAAAAGCGTGACACGACGCTTCCACACAAAAAAGAGTCCATCATGGGTGTTTTGGAGAAAGGGATCCACCGTTGCTTGTCAATCAGGAATTGTCTCGATCAAAAGCGAGCTTGCCTATGAAAGAAAAACAGCAACTGAAAAGAGACGCCTCAGTCCTTCTGAAAAACCTGGCAGAGGCCCATGGAGCCCCCGGCTGCGAGAAAAAGGTGCGGGAGATCTTCCGAGAGCAAATGGGGGGGCAGGTCAGCACAGACCGCATGGGCAATATTTTTCACCGGAGAAGGGGAAAAGGGGAAACCCCGCGCATCATGCTCACCGCTCACATGGATGAGGTGGGTTTTGCCGTGCAAAGCATCACCAAAAGCGGGCTCCTCAGGTTCATTCCTCTCGGCGGCTGGTGGTCTCACAACCTCCTGGCGCAGCGTGTCCGCATCATGAACAGGAAGGGCCGGGAGATTCCGGGAGTCATCGGGTCCAAACCCGTGCATTTTCTCAGCGATGCGGAGCGGGAAAAAGTGATCAAAGTGGAGGACATGTTCATCGACGTGGGTGCCAGGAATGCGGAGGAAGCGGAAAAAGACCTGGGAATAGATCTGGGTGATCCCATCGTACCCGAGAGCCCCTTCATGACCATGGCCAACCCTGACCTCCTCATGTGCAAGGGCTTCGACAACCGGGTGGGCATGGCCCTCCTCATTCAAACCATGAGCCTTCTCTCACCGGAGAAACACCCCAACACGGTGCATGGAGTGGCGACGGTGCAGGAAGAGGTGGGCGTTCGTGGAGCCACCACAGCGGGGCATTCCGTGGAGCCGGACCTGGCCATTGTGCTGGAAGGCACTCCCGCCGACGACCTGCCAGGAATGGCCGAAGAAGAATGCCAGGCACGACTGGGGGAAGGAGTGCAGATTCGCCTCATGGATCCGTCGGCCATCATGAATCGCGGCCTGGTGAACAAAGCCGCTGATGTGGCCCGAATGCACGGCATTCCCTTCCAAAAGGCCGTCCGCCGAACGGGAGCGACGGATGCCAAGGCCATCCACCTGCACGGGAAAGGGGTTCCCACGGTGGTGCTGGGTGTGCCCGCCCGTTACATACACACCCACAACAGCATCATCCATCTGGAAGACTACCTGAGTGGACTTCGCCTCGCTTTGGAACTGATCGGTGAATTGGATCATGAAACCGTGAAGGGTTTCACGGATTTTGAGGGGGAGCGAGAGTCCGTGGGGACGCCTTGAGCCGCTCCTTTCTAATTTTTTGTTCGCAGGAGCGGGCGGCGAAATCGTAGTAGGTGGAACTGCTCAGGGTGAGGGCCACTCCCACGGTGAGGTAGACCATGGCCGGAATGATCGGTGGCAGGGGGGAGTGGCGTAAGACATGTCCCATGAACATCATCAGAAAAATGAGCCCATAGCTCCGCCAGGTCTGAAAAGCGAAAAAACAGCTCCGTTCAGCCCTTTTGAGGATTCTTGCGATGTTTTTTTCCGCAACGCGGATGAAGCCGTATCGGCAGCACACCAGGCCCAGGGCGATTCCCCCCAGCCCTCCCAGAAGATTTTGAGGCCATTCCATGTGAAAGAGACGGTAGGAAGCCACCATGCTGAGTGCGGTGCCCACACATGTCCACATGATGCCGGCCCAGATGAGGAGGCACGAACGGGAAACAGAGGGTGTGAACTTCAGGAAAAAATTTTTGTTGAACACAGAGTGCCCTTTGGGTTTTGAGCGAAGCGGTTCGAGGGCTTGTGCCTCTCACTCATGGATCATTTGCGCATTTTAGAACAACTCCCTGCATCTGTCGACTATATAATCGGCGATGGCCAGGGATGAAGTGGCGGCGGGGGAGGGGGCGTTGAGCACATGGACCATTCTGTGGCGGCGCAGGATGACAAAGTCGTCCAGCAGGCCGCCCGCCCGGTCCACGGCCTGGGCCCTCACCCCTGCTCCCCCGGCAAGGAGATCCTGTTCTCCAATGGCCGGCACCAGCTTTTGCAGCGTTTGAGCGAACAATCTCCTGGAAAAGGAACGGCGGAGTTCACCCGCTGCTGCTGACCAGTGACGAAAAATCAGGCGCCACAGGCCCGGGTAGCTCAACATTTCCCCCAGGTCACGGAAAGAGATGCGGGTCTTGGTGTACCCCTCACGGGCAAAGGCCAGCACGGCGTTGGGCCCCGCCTCCACTTCTCCATTCACCATGCGGGTGAAATGCACGCCGAGGAAGGGGTAACGGGGGTCGGGCACGGGGTAGATGAGGTTGCGGACGAGGTGCGCCCTTTGGGGCGTGATTTGGTAGTATTCTCCCCGGAAAGGAACGATCTGGCAGGGAGGCTCCACTCCGGAACCTCTGGCGATGCGGTCCGAATGCAGTCCGGCGCAATTGATGAGAGCCCGGGACCGCAGCGGACCATGAGTCGTGTCCAGTCGAATTTCATCCCCCTCCCCGTGAATGCGGGAGACGGCGTGGCCCGTGAGCAGTGTTCCCCCTTTTTCCTGGAAAACACGCGCATAGGCCCGGGTCACCTCCCTGAAATCCACAATGCCCGTGGCGGGCACGTGCATGGCCCGCACAGCCCGGACATGGGGCTCCATCTCCATTGCCTCCTGGGGGTTGAGCATGCGCAGCCCTTGCACCCCATTGGCGGTCCCCTTTTTATACAGCTCTTCCAGGCGGGGAATTTCTGCCTCGCAGGTTGCGACCACGATTTTGCCGCACATTTCATGGGGAACTTTTTCCTTGTGGCAGAAATCGTACAGCTGGGCGGCACCGTCCACACAAAGCCTGGCCTTGAGCGAACCGGGCCGGTAGTAGATTCCCGAATGAATGACACCGCTGTTGTGGCCCGTCTGATGAGTTCCCGGGTCTTTTTCCTTTTCCAGGACGGCAATCTTTTTGTGGGGGAAGGCCGTGATCAGCTTCATGGCGGTTCCCAAACCCAAGATGCCCCCGCCGATGACGGCCGCGCCCAGTGAATCTCTCATGCACCCCTCGCAATGCTTTGTTTTTGGGTGAAGCGATTCTTGAAAGTCTCCCCTCTCATAAAGATTGGATTCATGCGCGGGGATCCAGGCATGGATTGAAATAGCCGAGTCTCACGTGAGGAAACCGCTTGGAAATATTTTGCACCAGCCTTCGAATTCCCAAGGGTTTCGATTCCTCCGCAGAAGGCATGCTTTCAAGGTACCACTCGGGATCCATGTTGAGGTTGCGCATTTGAATGAGATCCAGGCCGGTTTTTTCCATGAGCGCGCAAAGGGCTTGAAATTCTTTCTCCGTGTCCGTGAATCCGGGGAGCACAAAGTAGTTGATGGAAGCAAAGCCTCCCGCATCCTTGACCTTTGTGATGGATTGCAGCACGTCTTCAAAAGTATAGCCCCTGGGATTGAAGTAGGCATGGTAAAATTCAGGACGCGCGCTGTTCAGGCTCACGCGAATGCTGTCCAGTCCGGCTCTGCACAGTCGATCCACTGTGGAGGGAAAACTTCCGTTGGTGTTGAGGTTGATGGTGCCCCTGGGTGTGGACTCCCTCATCATCTGGATGGCGCGCGCGAGGGTCTCACCCTGCAGAAGGGGTTCCCCTTCACAGCCCTGGCCAAAACTGACCACGGCCCGGCGGGCCTTCTGAAGGTGGGGAACGGCCACCCCGCAGATTTCTTCCGGCGTGGGCACAAAGGCGATGCGGTCCTGGGTGGCGCAGAGGTCTTCCCTTTCCTGCAGGCTGATGCATCCCAGGCAGCTGGCGTTGCAGGCGGGAGAAGTGGGCAGGGGGGCTTCCCAGCGGTTCATGAAAAGATTGCGGGCGGCTGGACAGGCATAGGTGAGGGCGCATTTTCCCAGGTGCAGCATGAGGCGGTTTGAACGTTCCTCGCGCATCCTGCGCCGTGCGTTGCGTTCGATGGTCGGGGGATGGAAGTTCTTGTGGTCCTGGCGCTCATCGGGGTCCATGCGCATGCAGGCGGCGACGAATCGGCCATCTTTCCAGCCAACGGCCGTGTAGGCGAAGAGGGGGAGCAAGGGAGCATTCCTCTGCCGCCGGTAGGCTGCGGAATAAATCTGTGTGTGCGCCGGTGAGACGAAGGCTGCCACCGCCCGGGGGGATTTGTGAGGATTGCGGGGGTCCCGGGACAGGGTTTCAATGCGTCTTTTGGCCGCGTTCCACCCCAGGGGCAATCGGCCGGGAAGGGCAAAAAGCTCACTGCCGGGGGGAAGAGGCATCCAGTCTTTTTCTTTCAGGCGCTGCCCCTGCCAGCCGCTCCTTCCCACCATCTCCAGACCGGGCCAGTCATAGATGTTTCCTTCCTCATCGGCGTACAGGACAGAGGGTTTATGCATCGTCATCCTTTTCCAGAATTTCCCTGAAACTGAGGAATCTGGCGCCCACCTGGTGTTTCAGAAGGTGGAGCAACTCGTGGAGGAACTGGAAAGCGAAATCGTTCATGCGTTGATGGTGGAGCATGATGCCGACGGGCTCCCTCCGTCCCGTCCAGGATGTGAGCTCGTGACACAGAAGGCGAAAGTCACCCTCGCCGTCTCTGCCCTTTCTGGAGTGCAGGTTCACCTGAATTCTCAAATTTTTGAGGTCATTTCCCGTTTTGACGCCCCGGGGAAAGGGCCCCATCATGGAAATGCCCTTGAACTGAAGGGCTTGAATCACTTTGATGGTGGTTGGACAGAGGCGATTCCAGGGAGGGGAGAACACGTGCAGCAAATGTTCACCGAAGATGCTGTTCATCTTCTTCTGGCCCTGTGAAATGTCCCTGAATTGTTTCTCGTAGGGCCGTCCGTCACCAAACTCGGACTTCGTTCCCGTGCGCTGCCAGTCCACGTGCCGCCAGCCGTGCTGGTGCCAGTTCCAGAGGGGTTCGTCCAGAGGGGCCACCCGAAAAAGCTGTTCACATCGGGAGTCGCTCAACCATGCGGGCACCACGGCCATGGCCAGGGGAATGCCATGTTCGCGAAACAAGGCGCAGAGCGCCTCGAATGGCCCCCCTCCAGCTCCGATGTCGTCGGCACGAAAGTAGAATCTGGGAACATGGCTTTCCATTCCCTGGTGCAAGGCATCGGCCAGTTCCTGCTTCCAGTTCTTGACAGGGGGCGACCGCCAGATCTTTGAACATTGACGCGGGCGGAAATGGAGGCTCAAAGGGTATAAGGGTGTTTCCTGTGGAGTCCTTGAGGTCAAAAAACCGCTCCTTTCGCAATGTTTATCGGACGGGCCGAAAGATGAAATTCCCTGTTGAAGGAATCAAGAGT
>PXBG01000147.1 GCA_003566995.1 Syntrophobacteraceae bacterium | reverse complement strand
TGACAAACAGGCTCACAAGATGGTGATCGCCTATGTGCTTGGAAAGCTGGAAGAGCACGAGCGAAGGGCGGCCATTGACTGGCGCAAGCTCATTGAGGGGGGGATTTTCGAGTTCTTTCAAAGGGTTATTCTGACTGATATCAAGCCGCCCGTCTTTCACAAGATGATGAGTGAAAAGGGCAACGATATCAATCAGCTCGTGATCAAAAAACTGGAAGCAGACATTTCTCGGGTCAAAGGGGGTTTTCGCGAAAACCTCGAAAGCTATCTTTTCAATCCTCACTATTCACGGTTCGAAAAGAGAGTGCTCAAAGCAGCACACTATCTGGCCACCAACTGGGAATTCCAGATCATCTATCATGCGGCTCCTTTTGTCTATGGCATCGACAAAACCAAGGAAGAGATTGAAAACCAGATTGAGGATCACTATGACCTCATTGGAGTTCAAAAGATCTCGTTGCGCAAGAAATCTTTCGGTTTCATAGACCTTTGCGGCCAGTTGCGCTTTCAGCAGAGGTGGGCCCAGTCCCCTCGGGTGCCCAAGACTTCCGTGCTCGGGCACATGCTGACCGTTGCCATGATGGCGTACTTTTGTTCGGTGGAAATGGGGGCCTGTGACAAGCGAATCTACAACAACTTCTTTGCGGGACTTCTTCACGATCTTCCCGAGGTGCTGACGCGGGACATTGTCTCCCCCGTCAAAAGTTCCGTTGAGGGCCTGGAGGACATCATCAGGACCTACGAACACATTCATCTGGAAGAGCGTATTTTGCCCCTTCTGCCCTCCTCCATGCGCCACGAGATTTTGTATTTTCTGCAGGAGGAATTTGCCAACAAGATTTTGGAAGATGATGAAAGCGTTCGATTTCTCACACACGAAGACCTTTGCGCCAATTACAACGCAGATCGCTTCTCGCCCGTGGACGGCGAAGTCATACGAGCCTGTGACAAGCTGGCGGCCTTCATCGAAGCGGCTCTTTCCATATTGCACGGGATTCGCTCCCACCACCTGGTGGAAGGAAAGCGCTACATCTTTGAACGTTTCAAAGGAATGGTCATTGGTGGCATCAACTTCGGTCAACTCTATGACTATTACAATTGAAAGGAAAGGCTGACAATTTGGAAACCGCTCATGTCATGGCGAAGGGCTTTGCCCTCGGGCGAAGAGTCTTTTCCCTTGAGCCTTTTGGCAATGGCAATGTGAATGACACCTTTCTGGTGACCTGCAGGGATGGAAGCCCCCGGCGTTTCCTTTTGCAACGAATAAACCCCCGGGTTTTTCCCTTTCCCCGGCAGATTGCGGGGAACATGCGCACAGTCACGGAGCATGTTTTGGAGCGTCTTCAAAGGGATCCCTTTTGCTCCTCCCTGAGATGGGAAGTCCCTCGTTTGCTTTTGACCCGGGAGGGCCTTGAATATGAAGTGGATTGGAAGGGCCATGTGTGGCGGGCCATGACTTTCATTGAGGAAGCCGAGACCTTTCAGACGGTTCAGGGAGAAAAGCATGCCCGGGAGGTGGGTCGAGCCCTGGGCATTTTTCATTGTCTCATCCATGACATGCCCATGGACAAAGTGGTGCGTGTGCTCGAAAACTTTCACGTCGCTCCTCACTATCTTCAACGGTACGATCGTATTCTCAGCCATGGGTTTCCGGCAAAGTCACCGGAGACAGAACACGTGCGAAAATTTGTTGACGAGAGGAGGGGGGTGGTTTCGCACCTTGAAGACGCCAAGGCGCAGGAGCGGCTCGAAGTGGTGCCCATTCACGGTGATCCCAAAGTCAACAACATTCTCTTTGACCGTCTTTCCCACACGGCCGTGGCCATGGTGGATCTGGATACGGTCACACCGGGTTTGCTTCTTTATGACCTGGGAGACTGTCTTCGGTCCTGCTGCAATCTTCTGGGCGAAGAGACAAGGGAATGGGAGAGGGTGAGATTTGATATGGATTTGTGCCGCGCCATTTTAGGAGGTTATATGGCGTCATCACAAAAAGGTTTGAAGGAGGGTGATCGGGATCACCTTTTTGAAGCCATCCGTCTCTTACCCCTGGAGTTGGGTTTGAGGTTTTTCACAGATTACCTGGAGGGAAACGTCTATTTCAAGGTGGCATTTCCCGAACAGAATCTTTTGAGAGCCCTCGTCCAGTTCCGTCTCACGGAAAGCATCGAAGAACAGTCCGTGAGTCTGCGCATCCTCATTGGGGATCTGTTTTTTGGCAGAAAACATGGTCCCACCTGACCAACACCGGAGCATTGCTTCCGTGGCGACCATGCATTCCTCGGGAAAAATATCTTTTCCGCTTCTGTGTGAGCCTCGCTCAAAAAAAGATACAGGAGGGAAAAAGAAATCAAGCAAAACAAAACTGAAATTCAGATGCCCATTCCCGATGAAAATCAGGGGTTGATGTCCAAATCGTCATTGCATGTGGGGCACAAGTAAAGGGGTTGCACGCAGCCGCAACCCGTGGAATAAAAACTGTACCTGATGCAATTGAGACACATGAAAACTTCGCACCCGTCACAGTCCAGATAAATTTCTTTCTGCCGGCAAACATTGCAGAGCATGGCTCTCTCCTTTTTCATGGGTTGCCGTTTGGTCGGTTTTGCACAGATCTCAAAAACCGCCGGACCAGGAGTGTGCTCTGAAGGTGAATGTCGACATGAACCGGGACAAGCACATGGCTATGGGGAAGCACGAACGTGGAACAAGTTCTATGGCGCTGGAAGAATCGAAGCACTGAATGGAATGCACCGGAGCTGCAAAAGACGAAATTGCCGTCGACGCTCCAACTGCTTCACCTGATTCTAGGGGTTGATGTCCTTGTCATCGTTGCACTTGGGACAAAAATACAGCGGGTGAACGTTTCCGCAACCGGTGGAGTAGAAACTGTATTTGACACATTTAAGACAAAGGGGCGTCTTGCATCCATCACACTCCAAGTATACTTCATTTTGCTTGCACACTTCACAAACCGGAGCGGATTCGGCACTCTTGAACAGGCCCTTGATCCCTCCAAACACTCGTTCCAGCAGAGGCACTTGTTGATTCGGCATAAATTCCTCCCGTTTGTGAAATGTTTGTGTGGCTACGCCTTTTGCTTTTCGGAATATCATGAGTTTACAGCCGGTTGACCGAAACAGTCAAATGGCTTAATTCTCTTCATCATACATAAAATCCTATCACAGCAAAAAATAATATCAAGAAAAGGCTTTCTTTCGAGAACCACTGCGCCCTGGAAATCCCTGTGAACCTGGAGAATCTTTTTCTTTCGAAAAAGATGAAAGAAGTGCCTCGTAAGCGATGAAACATACAAGCGAAATCTTTTTCCCGTGGTTACCTTGTTTTCAGGTACTTTGGGGGATTTCTATCCTCCATACGCAAATACCTTGTCGAAAGGGAGGGCCAGTGGAAACAGAAAATGCAATGGTAACCGGAGCAATCGGTGGGCAGATGAGAGGGTGCACAGGATGCAACTTCCATCTTAAAAAAAAAGAAGAAACTCGCCTGATTTCAGGAGTTGGCACATGAAAGGGGCTCACATACTTTTTGCTGTGGCGTGGATTTGCACCATGGGGCCGGGGTTTTCCCATGGGGAAGAAAGCGAGGTTTGGGGAATGAAGGAAAAGAAGGAACACAAGGAGACATTGAAAGAAGCGACTTTTGCGGGTGGTTGTTTCTGGTGCATCGAGGCTGATTTGCAAAAGATTCCAGGTGTGGTGGAGGTGACTTCCGGATACACGGGAGGTGAAAGGGAAAACCCCACCTACGGGGAGGTGACTACCGGAAAAACAGGCCATGTGGAAGCGATTCGCGTGGTGTACGATGCAGATGAGATCGATTATGATCGACTGCTCCAGGTGTTCTGGAGGCATGTGGATCCCACAGATCCTCACGGACAGTTTGTGGACAGGGGGTCCCAGTATGCAACGGCCATCTTTTACCATGATGAGGAGCAAAGAAAACTGGCGGAGGCTTCCAAAGAGGGCCTGGATCGGTCCGGAAGATTCGCAAAACCCGTTGTGACGCCCATTCTTCCAGCTTCCCGTTTCTATCCGGCTGAAGATTATCACCAGGACTACTTTCGCAAGAATCCCATCAGGTATGAGCTTTACCGAACGAATTCCGGCCGTGATCAATTTTTGGCCGAAGTGTGGAAGGGTGCACCAGACCCCGAAACGGGGAGGGCTTCAACCGTGAAATACAGCAAGCCGGGAGAGGATGTCCTTCGTGAAAAACTCACTCCTCTTCAGTATTACGTCACTCAGGAGGACGGCACGGAGCCTCCCTTCAAAAACGAGTATTGGGACAACAAAGAGGAAGGCCTTTACGTGGATGTGGTGTCCGGTGAGCCCCTTTTCAGTTCCCGCGACAAGTTTGACTCGGGAACGGGGTGGCCCAGCTTCACCAGGCCTTTGGTGGATGAAAACATCGTGGAGAAGAGGGACCGCCGTATATTCATGGTGCGTACGGAAGTGAGGAGCAAGCACGGGGATTCGCACCTGGGCCATGTTTTTTCCGACGGTCCTCCTCCCACAGGCCTGAGGTACTGCATCAACTCAGCCGCCTTGCGTTTCATACCCCGGGAGGATCTCTCCAAAGAAGGTTATGGAGAATTCCTATCCACTTTTGATGAGTAGACAGGTCAGCACAACTTCCTGAGTGGACAGTCCCTCAGGAAACATGCGGTGACGATATCCTTGAGAGCCCGGGAAAGGGTGTGTTTGATCCGCCAGGGCTCTTTTGCCTTTTTCACACCCAACCGGGCAGTTTTTCTGAGGAGTTCTTCCATTCATTGGCCTTCAATATGGTGAAGATCGTTCACGAAAGTGATATTTTGGTCGTGGTTCATAAGGCACCAGGAATTGGTTTTCATTCGGAAGGATGCACTCCTGGCATTGTGAAGCTCCTGAAATCCGGTTTTTCCATGGAAAACATTTACCCCGTACATCGTTTGGACAAGGTCACTTCAGGACTGATGGTGTTTGGGCGGGGAAAAAAGGTGGCTCGTGAATTGAGTGAAATCATTCAGAAAGGGGCTTTTGAAAAATACTACCTGGCGTTGTCGTCCAAAAAGCCGAAGAAAAAACAGGGGATGATTCGGGGAGACATGATCAGGTCCCGCCGGGGCTCGTGGAAGCTTCTTCCCACTTGGAACAACCCTGCGGTCACTCAGTTCATGAGCAGGTCCATTGAGAAAAATCTTCGGCTGTTCCTCCTGAAACCCCTCACGGGACGGACGCATCAATTGCGGGTGGCCATGAAAAGCCTTGGCTCTCCTGTGCTGGGCGACCCACTCTATGATGGCTCGAAAAACAGCGGCTCTCGCGTGGAAGTGGAAGGGAGAGACCGAACGTACCTGCATGCCTTTGCTTTGCGCTTTGAGCTTCGGGGTGTGCTCCACACTTTCCAGGAGCCACCGGAAACGGGCTGTCTTTTTTTGAAGGGGAGTTTCCATGAGGGAGTTTCTTTTTTCCATGCCCCATGGAACCTGGAATGGCCCATGACATCATCCCCAAGATTTGGCTGAAACCTATCATTGTGAAATTGCTTGACTAAATCTTGGATTGGTGTACTCTTTTTACCCTTGGCGCAAGGTTCAGATTGAAACTTTGTTCTACGGTGCTTCAATGGCTCCGGCTGATGGCCGGTCAACCTGAGAAAAATTTGCAGTCTTATGCAGAGAGGGAGAGAGACCAAAATGGGCAAGGGTGATCGTAGAAGCAAGCGTGGCAAAATCTGGCGGGGAACCAATGGCAGGAAACGCCTCAAAAAGAAGAAAACGACCAGTCTCAAGGAATCATGAGTTCATCGCAGTCTTTCCTCGCTGTCAGATTCAGGGAGCAGGCCTCGTTGAGAGGGTCTGTTCCCGCCAATTGTCCTTCAAATCCTCCCTTGCCAGGCATACAAACCACTCCGAATCACTCAACGGGAATGTGGCCAAGGCTCACTTCTCTGCTTCCCGCAAAGGGTGAACATTGTCCCGTCTCCTGCATTTTTTCCGTGAGGAAATGATTTGGCACCACTGGGTTTTGCCTTCATCGACCTGCACTTCATTCCTCAGGAGTGGCTCGACCGTTTTGCTCAAATCGGTGACCATTTCCTGATTCTTTACCTGTTGAAAAAGATTCTGGTGGCCGGAGTGACCCTGTGGATAGGTTTTGCATTTTGGCGTGAAGCGCGCCGCAGCAAGCGCTCACGCCTGATATGGACTGTCCTGGGGCTTTTGTGCTTTTACAGCGTGTACATCTCCTCTGCATTTTTAGCCATAGGTTACAGATTTTATTTTTATGAGGAGATGGACGAGGACATCATTTCGTTGGCGACTGCAGAAAATACGGAGTGGCTGATTTCCATATTCATGGGAGCGTTTGTGCTGGCCCTGATTGCGGTCTTCCTTCTCAAGCGCAAGCTCAAGCGCAAACTGAGGAAACGTCCATGAGCAGAGTCTTTCCCCGCTCCCCCAACATATCCTCCGGGTTTCCTTTTGGAACGAATGCACCGCTTGCAAAACATGTCAACGGTATTTTCTCTGTGTCCAGAAAAGTGGGGCATGGGAGAAACATGGCCGATGTCAACGGTGATTCCTGGGGTTTTCCAGGGAGCAGGACGGGAGTTTCCACTCACGTTTTCAGAACCGTGCAAGAAAATAGCCCCGCCTGTCCCTGGAGACTCCGTGAACTCAATGGCAGTGCAAAAGAAGCTGACCTCTACCTTCTCCTTTCCTGCTCACCCAGAATGTAGCCTGTCACTGCACCTGCCGCGCCGCCAAGACCTGCGCCGACAGCCGGGCTGCCACCCGAAATGGCTGAGAGAGCTGCGCCACCTGCTGCTCCAATCGCTCCGCCGCTCAAGGCACGCTGCTGCGTTTCGGTCATGCCCGCGCATCCAAGAGTGAACATGGAGGCAAAAATGAGGACCAAAGCCAGAACTCTAAATTTTTTCATGGGTTAACTCCTTCTTGTCCCTCTTCCCGGTCCGTTGGATCATTCTTCAAATCGCTGGTGTGATGGGTTTGATGTTTGCGAACAGTTTGGACTGAGGCTTATTCGAGATTGGGTTTGCCCATCACAGGTCCCACTTTGGGCTTGATCATCGTGTCCCATATGACGGTCATGACGGATACATCCAGTTGATCGGGGTGATCGCTGTAAAAGGCGTCGATGCCATTCACAATTTCGTCCGTGGGAACACCTTCCAGAGCTTCGGCAAACTTCTCAGTGAATCCGTGGCGTTGCATGTGAGGCTGTTTGGCGATCAATTCCCTTTCTATTTCCGCCAATTCACCCGCTCCCAGCACATAGGCCCTTTTTCCCTCAAGGGAGAGGAGCTGCCATGTCTTTCCCGTGAGCAGATCAGCCTTTGTTTTCCTGGCGTCTTCCACGGCGAAAACTTTTGCTGAAAAAATCAAGGCGGTGAAGATGAAGACAAGAGCCAGTAGAGTGATTTTGCTGATTTGCGAAATCTTCATTGCGGTTCCTCCATGTGTGATGAATTGCACCCATTTCACTGCTTCACGAAGGGATCACCCTGAGATGATGATCTCCTGCAACACGATCCTGCTGCCCCATGAGTGTGGTGACGCAAACGACGGAACACCGGCCTTCCGAGACGCTCAATGGCTTGATGAAGTGGCTCTGTCTCTGTTCTTCTGGAAATGGTACCATGATTTATAACATCATTCTAAAAAATCTTCTTGAGAACGTGAACAAGTTCCCCTTGAGGATTCAAGGGCCGAAGGTTCCTGACTTTATGGCTGCTCTCGACTCCCCTTTCCAGGATTTGACAGGTTCTTCCGGTGGCCCGGGAGCAGCTTTTGAACGTGTATTAAACTGGAAAGACCATGGCCTCGCACACATTGCCCAGAGCCCTGTTTTCTCACAATTATGCCGGATTTGCAGAAGCAAGGGGTTGAACAATGATTTCTTTACAAGTAAAAGAAACTCTTCACATGGTTACAGGAGGGTCTTGCTGTTCTATAGGAACGAATCACAATGGAGGCAGTAAAAGAATGAAACAAAGAAGCAGGGTTGGGTATTCGGCGGTTCTGTTCATCGCGTTTTTCTTCGCGTTCACCACTTTCCTGGAGGCATATGCGGAAGCGAGGGCCGGCCGTGGAGGTTCCATGGGCAGCCGGGGTAGCCGCACATTCACCGCTCCTCAGTCCACACCTTCACAGCCCGCTCAGAGAGATGCCGGTGTGGCCGGGCAGGCTCAAAGCACCACAAGGCCCACAGGTCAACCTGCAACAGGGGGTGCTTTCAGCCGAAGTCCTCTCCTTCAGGGGCTTGCCGGTGGCCTTGCCGGGGGCATGATTGGCAGCATGCTCTTTGGTGGAATGGGCCATGCGGGGGCTGAAGGGGATGGCGAAGGCCGTGGAGGCATGGGTCTTCTGGACATGGTTCTCATTGGGCTGCTTTTGTTTCTGGTGTGGAAGTTTTTCAAGAAGCGCCGGGAACAAGGCGCTTTGGCCATGGGAGGTGCGGGTGGGCACCCCCCTTCGCAGTTTTCGTCCATGCCTGGGGCACAGAACACTCAAACAGGAACACCCCCCTACAGCCTTTCCCCTCAGACCCAGCCTTTTCAGGCGGACGAGGATGTGCACAAGGGACTGGAAGAGATCAGAAGCATGGATTCCAATTTTGACGAAGAGTCTTTCAAAGAGACAGCCCAGGATCTTTTTTTCCGCATTCAGGCGGCCTGGATGAATCGAAGCGTGGAAGGGATTGAAAACATGCTCACGGGGGAGATGGCTGAAGCTTTTGAAGCCGAATTCCATAAGATGAGGCAAAATGGCCGCATCAATCGCCTTGAAAACATTGCCGTGCGAAAGGTGGAGTTGACGGAAGCCTGGCAGGAAATGGGCAAAGACTACATCACCGTGCTTTTCACGGCCAACCTTCTCGACTACACGATGGATGAGTCCACGGGGGAAGTTCTGGCAGGAGACAAGCTGAGCCCGGTCAAATTCCGGGAATTCTGGACGTTCACCCGTGAAATTGGCTCCGACCAATGGCAGCTCGCGGGCATCAATCAGACGGATGAAGCTTCTCCAACCGTCAATTGAGAGTTTTGAACGTCCCTTGCACAAACGAATTCAGCCCTTCGCCACTCAATTTGGCGAAGGGCTGAATTCGTTTCAGGTCCTTTTAGATCAGGTGCTTCTTCTGGACGTCCCTGGGGTCGAGGAGGTCACGCAATTCGTCCCCCAGCAGATTGATGGAGAGGACCACCAGCATGATGGCCAGGCCGGGAAAAAAAGACACGTGGGGGGCTTCCATGAGAACCTGTTTTCCGTCGCTGAGCATGGAGCCCCAGCTGGGAGTTCCCGGGGGTGCCCCCAGTCCCAGAAAGCTCAGGGAGGCTTCGGCAACGATGACGCCGGCCACGCTGAACGTCGCCTGAACGATCACAGGGGATAAAACGTTGGGAAGAATATGGTGGCGCATGATTCCGGCGTCTGACTGTCCGAGGCTTCTTGCGGCCAGGACGTATTCCCGCTCCTTGACGGAAAGCACCTGCCCTCTGACCAGCCTGGCAAAAGAGACCCAGCCCATGACCGTCAGGGCCAGGATCACATTGGTGGTCCTGGGGCCCAGCACGGCCACCAGGGCGATGGCGAGGAGCAACCCCGGAAAGGCAAGGAGTATATCCACTATGCGCATGAGCACGGAATCGGTCCAGCCACCATAATAGCCGGACATCAATCCCACGCAGGTGCCGATGGTTCCGGAAAAAATCACCACCAGCAGCCCCACTGAGAGGGAGATGCGGGCCCCATGGAGCAGACGACTCAGGATGTCGCTGCCGTTGAGGTCTCGGCCAAGAGGATGCGACAGGGAAGGGGAAGCGAGTTGGTCCTGAAGACTTATTTCATAAGGATCATGGGGGGATATCCAGGGGGCGAATATTCCCCCCAGCACAAATAAGAGGATCACGGCCATGCACGTCCTGGAAATGTAGCGTCGAAACCTGCCGGATTTCATTTCTGTTGCCGCTGTTCCTTCCACCCTATTTCAACCTCACACGGGGATCTGCCCACCCGTAGGCGATGTCTGTGAGCAGGTTGACGACCACGTAGACGGTGGCGATGAAGAGGATGCAGCCCTGAACCAGAGGATAGTTTCTGGTGTGAATGGACTGAAGGAGCAGGGTCCCCAGGCCCGGCCAGTCAAATATGAACTCCGTGATGATGGCGCCTGAAAGGAGAATTCCAATTTGAAGGCCGACGATGGTCATCACGGGGAGCAATGCGTTTCGAAGGGCGTGTTTGAGGACAACCGTCCGCTCTCGAAGTCCCTTGGCTCGCGCCGTTCGAATGTAGTCCTCTCCAAGCACCTCCAGCAGGGAAGAGCGGATCATGCGGGACAGGATGGCTGCCAGGGCTGTTCCAAGGGTGATGGCGGGAAGTATGAGGTGTTCGAGGCCTCCCCGTTCGTTCACTGGAAGCCAGTTCAGGTGAATGGCGAAAAGGAGAATGAGAAGAGGGCCGAGCCAGAAGCTGGGAATGGCCGCTCCCAGGAAAGACACCAGCATGGCGAGGGCGTCCATGAGGCTGCGCGGTTTCATGGCCGCCAGAATTCCCAGGGGAATGGAAAGGGAGAGGGCCACAAACATGGCTCCTGCCATGAGTTCCACGCTGGCCGGAAAGCGGCTCCAAATCTCCTTGAGAACGGGCTGACGGCTGAGCAGGGAGGTTCCCAGGTCACCGCGCACCACCCCTGAAAGGTAACTCAGGTACTGTAAATGGAGGGGCTGATCCAGTCCCAGGTCCTGCCGCATGGCTTCTTTATCGGCAGCGAGAGCGTTCTCCCCCAGCATGATGTCCACCGGATCTCCGGGGATCATGTGAATGAGAAAAAAAACCAGGGTCACCACGCCGAGGAGCACGGACACAAGCATCATCAATCGTCGAACAATGAAAACCAGCACAGCGGTCCTCTTGAAGAGAGCGCTTCAAAGCCTCTCAGGATTGGGAAAGGGTCACATCCCTGAAAGACTGAAATCCGCCCGAAGGGTGCTGCCGGTAGCCGTTCACACGCTTGTGGACAATGGAAATGTTGTTGGCATGCCACAAGCTGAAATAAGGCAGGTCTTCGGCCAGTTTTTTCTGGACCTGGGAATAAATGGCTTTGCGCTTCAAGGGTTCCAGGGTGACCCGGCCCACTTCCAGCAGCCGATCCATTTCATGGTCTGCATAACGAACACGGTTGTCACCGTGGGGCGCCATTTGTCTCGAGTGGAACAGTTCGTAGTAAAAATCGGGATCAATGACACCGACCCAGCGCATGGTGGTCATCTGGAAGTTTCCGGAACGAATGTCACCATAGAAGGTTCCCCATTCATAGGAGCGCAGGTCCAAATCAATTCCAATGGCTGCCAATTGAGCCTGCAGGATGCGGCCAATGGAGACGGCCTGAGCGTTGTTGCTCACTTTCAGTTCCAGGTTGAGGCGCGAAGACTCCCCTGCCTTGCCATTCCCCAAAAGCCCCGTGGATTCCAGCAGCCTGCGTCCTTCCTGCGGGTCGAAGGGCACCGTGGGAACGGAGGCATCGTGATATGGATTGATGGGCGACAAGAGGCTGGTTGAGCGGGCGGCCTGGCCTGCCAGGCGGTACTGAATGATCTCCTCCACGTTTATGGCATGGGCTATGGCTCTGCGAACCCGCACATCCTGCAGAAGAGGATCCTCCAGGTTAAATGCCACATAGTTGTAGGAAATGCCGGGTCCCTCTATGAGCTCATAGGTGTCGCTGAGGGGGGGCTTTCTGAACTCGTCCACCTTATCCAAAGGCAGGGCATTGATGGCCAGATCCAGCTCCCCCCTTCTCATTTTGAGAAATCGTGTGTTGTCGTCTCTGATGACCTTGAAAGCGAGCCTTTCGATTTCGGGGGCTCCCCCGTAGTAATGTTCATGGGGGGAAAGGACGATCTCCGTGGCGGACTGGGAAACGAATTGGAAAGGTCCCGAACCCGTAAGAGTCCGGGAAAAATCTTCGTCCTGGTTCTCAACGAGGTGTTTGGGAAGAATAGAGGTTGT
>PXBG01000038.1 GCA_003566995.1 Syntrophobacteraceae bacterium | reverse complement strand
TCGTTAGCGGTGTTTGACCTGCTGAAGAAGCCGGACCTGTCCCCTCAGGAGATCAAACGCATAAAGGACACGGCCGTTGAACTGCTGGAGACGCTCAAGGCCGAGAAGCTGCGCGTCGACCTTCAAAAGGCGCAACACCATTGTTGCCACATAACGCCGGACGCTAACCGGCCGACCGCTTGCGGGCGGTCCGAGTTGAGCGTTTTGTTGGGCGGGCATCCGGCACCAGTTTGATTTCGAGGTGGCATCCGACAGCATTCGCGTACTTTTTGAGAGTTGTCACGGAAGGAGCGTGCTTCCCTGCTGCTTCCAGGCGGGACACAGCACTTTTCGTCGTTCCCATCAGCTCCGCAACCTCCTCCTGGGTCAAGCCGGCCCTGGCGCGCGCTGCCAGCAATTCGCGAACTAGGACATACTCCTCCTCGAGTTCTCCATAAGCCTCCTTGAACCCCTTACGCTTCATGGTTTTTTCGAGAAACGCCTTCTGGTCGTGGAGAACTGGTTGATATTTGAGTTCAGACATTTTGCACCTCTTTCATCCTTTTCCGGGCAATCTTCAGCTCATGCTCGGAGGTCTGTTGGGTCTTTTTCACGAAAGCGTGAAGGATGATCACTTTCTGCCCGACTACAAAGCAATAAAGTGCACGTCCGATTCCTTCGCGCCCCCGCGGCCGCAGTTCGAAAAGTCCGCCTCCCATGGCGCGCGAGTGCGGCATGCGCAGGCTCGGCCCGAACTCGATCAAAAGGTCGACCAATCTCGCGTAGTCTGCAGAATGCCAACAGGCCAGTTTTCAATCTCATCTCTGACCTTGGGGTGGAAGTATTCAATCAAGTAGGGCATGGCCAAAAGTTAGCAAGTTTGATAACAATCGTCAAGCTGGGAAAGGTGGCTAATCAGGCCGATACCAGCAAGTTTTTCCGCCCAACGACTTTTGATCACCGGTTGCGACGTGATGTCTCAATCTGGCAGAGGCCTTTTCGAGAAGCACTCCTGAAGAGGCGGTACCAAGAATCAGGACCACCCCTTAAGTTATAGGAGTGCGCGTGGTTCCTCAACCATGGTAACATCGAGACCACAAGGAGGGGCCGTGAAAAAGCAGAGAAGAAAGCACGCAGCAGAGTTCAAGGCCAAAGTACCACTTCGGCGTTTCTGCTCTTCGATCGTGGATACCCAAGCTTTGACCTCATTGCCCATCTGCGGGAGCGCCACTCGGGCTACTTTCTTTTCCGCTGTCCCGCCGAGTCCACTTTTCCTGCCGTTTCGGCTTTCGGGGGAATGGGACGCCCTTAACTTATTAACCTACATAGGAAGTTGCGATCCATTTGGTCGCCAAGGGCCTGAGATCTCAGGATTGCATGAGCAGCACGGAGTGCGTGTCTATTCCGATACCGCATCAGCCAAGTCGGCTCAAGCGATCAGCGCGCGAGCGTATACGGTTGGGCACAACATTTTGTTCGCTGCTGGGCAGTAGTCCCCCCATACAGCCGAAGGTAAGCAGCTCATCGCCCACGAACTCACGCATGTCATTCATCAGCAACGCGGTGCTGGCCGGTTGGTCCACCGCGACGTGCAACCGGCGTCAGCTGAGGAGCGCCGCGAATTCGTCGAAACGGCGATCACTTTTCTTGACAATGCTGCGGAGTCCTTTCGGCTTGGCACGGTTGACGGGGCAAGCCTTGAACGCACCCTTGATGGTCTGAAGGACACGGTTGAACGTTCGCAACGGATCATCACGGACGATTTGGGAGGTGACGCCGCGCTTCTGGGTCGGCTGCGTGGTGCCTACCAAAGCGCGGTCGCCGAACTCGTCCAAGCGGCTAGTCGTCAGCTTAACCGTACCACCCATGACATCTACCAGTCGCAGAGGAAGCGGATCCACGAATGGGCTTGGGTTCGATCGAGCGCTGATCCGGCCGCGCATACGCTCAGCGCAGCCCTCCCCGAAGCGGAACGTCAGCGCATCACCGTCATCACGACCAGCATGAGCATCCGAAATCTGGATGACCTCTTCTCAACACGTGGGGGGAGGACCACGATTCCATTGCCGCAAGGCGTCACGACCTCGTTTGCCGGCGCTATTCCCACCGGTTTGGAGCACGGGCTGAAGAACGTGGCGGGGACGTTGATCCCGAATCCGCTGGCTATAAACTCGACGATTACGCTGGCTCTGGACTTGGAAGCCCACGGGGGTGATTTCGGGGCTTATCGGTTCACGTATGTGCAGCGCACTCCCGCGCAGGAGCCGCAAACGCAAGAGGTCCTTATCGAGCACTTGGGTTCCGTCGGTATCGAGGGACTCACCGAGCCCCAACGCGATGCGCAGCGACAGCGGTTCCGGCAACACGGTTTCTCACGGGGCAGAGGGTGGTCGGACGAGGAGTTCGAAGCTCTACTGGAGGCGATTGCCCAGATTCCGGACGGGATGCTGACGCCGGTGGACGGCTTAACCTTCGATCGAGACACGGCGCATCCGACGGATCCACGGGTAGGCGGAGTCTACAATCCCGAAACCCATACGATCACGATGTACGATCAGGCGTTCTCAGCCTCTTTGACCCGATTTGGTACGCCTGGGGCAGGTGGCGTCTCGACCAATGCGGTGCGCAATGTGGTGCACGAAATTGGCCATGCCATCGACCTGCGGCCATTACGGCAGGCCTGGTCTACCCTGGAACAAGCCCAAAATGAGCTTC
>PXBG01000037.1 GCA_003566995.1 Syntrophobacteraceae bacterium | reverse complement strand
GTGGTCGGCAAAACGGTTTGGATCGTGGCCGTGTGGCACTCGGCTCAGTTGCCATCCGGTTCCCCTGCAAACTGAGGGGCCCTATAATCGGGTAACCGGAGTTTCTCCCCCCCAGTCCCCGCAACACTCTCCGTGCAGGTCCGCACGGGGCGGTTCACTGAATTCACGGAAAGCCTTGTCGGTCCGGCGGATACTGTGACCCCTCTGAAATAAAAAAGGGCTGTGAGGGCGGCAGCAATGCCAAGGCCCCATTCATTCAGCTCATGAACTCAACTTGCACAGGGGGCCGATCTGCTCATAGAGTTCCTGGATCGCTTCCGGTTCCCCGACCAGAATCAGCCGGTCATTTTCCTCGAGGATTTCTTCCGGGTGAGGATAAAGGGGTTCGCCGTTCCGGTGAATGGCCGCCACGGAAGAATGGGCGGGCAGCGAAAGATCCTTTACTCTTTTACCCATGAACTGACCGCAGGGATTATCGGGTTTCAGGCGCACCAGCAGGTAGCGGTCCGTACGGAGGAAAACCTCGCGGATCTCCTCGGGGGAATCGGCCTGCAGCCATGCCAGGAGAAAAGCGGGGTCGTCCATTCGGGCGCTCAGTTCCGAGAGAATGCGCAGGTGTTGACTGGCCCGTTTTTCGGGGCTCACCAGAAACAGGGCCGCATAGATCACGGGCGTCGGTTCTTTGCCCGATGGGTGGTTCGGATCCCCGATCACTTTCCCCACCTCGTCACGGCCGATTCCCCTCTCAAGCCTGGCCAGCACCAGGTGCGGGTGTTTGGCGGAAGGGAGGTAAAGATCCACCAGGACGGCCTCGCTGGCCACGGGGGGGCCTCCCGGCCCTCCGCTTTGCTCCAGAAGGCGGGCCAGTTCGTTCACCTCCACCTGAAGGTCTCCCGCCAGGCATTGGGATGCCTTGAGAATCACCACCCGGAAGTCCACCCTGTGCGGAATGTCGATGACCCTCGACCGGGCGACGACTTCGTCAAAGAGGTCGTATTCGGAGGGCCCCCGTTCCTTGAGCACTGTCCACAGTTCCTCTTCCAGGGATTCATGCTTCCGTTTGGCCAGACGTTCGAAAAGATTATAAATGGCTCCTCGCCTCTCCACACGTTTGGCCGCGTAGAAACGGTACCACACGAGAGAAATGGTGATGACGGCGGCCAGAAAAAGCACGTACTGCCAGCCGAGCACCAGAATGAGGGCCATGCTGCTGAGCACTCCCGCAATGGGCGTCCAGGGGTAGAGGGGAACGGGAAAGACGGGGACATATGACGCGATGCGGCTTTCCCGAAACACAATGACCGAGAGGTTCAGCAGGACGAAGACGAACAGGAGAAAGGCAGAGCCCATGCGCGCAAGGGCCTCCACATTCAGGAGACCGATGGCCAGGATCATGAAACCGGCTGTGACGAGCACTGAAATGGCCGGTGTGCCGAATCGGGAGACCTTTTCAAGGGGCTGGGCGGCAAGCCCGTCGCGGGCCAGGGCCATGGGCAAACGGGAAGCAGCCATGAGGCCCGCATTTCCCGTGGAAGCGAAAGCGGAAAAGGCCGCTGCCAGGACCAGAGCGAGGCCTGTGCCGGCGGGCATCCACCCCAGAAACTGCTGGGCTGCCGTGGCCACGGGCGTGAGATCCTGGTGAAGGATTTCGGGCGGAATGGCACTGAGCATGACGTAAACCCCCAGCACATAGATCAGGGTCACCGTGAGAAGCGCTGCAGCCATGCCCAGGGGAAGATTTCGTTCGGGGTGCTTCACTTCTTCCGCAACGTTGGCCACTTTTGTCAGACCCGCATAGGAAACGAAAACCATGCCCACAGTGGAGGGGAAAACCTCCAATCCAAAGGGAAAGAAAGGAGTCATCCTCTCCCGGTTGATTTCACCAAAGCCCTGTTGCGCAGCCCACCAGAGACCATTGACCACATAAAAGCCCATGATCACAACGAGGGCCATCACCAGGACCCGCTGCAGGCGGGCGCTTTCCTTGACGCCGAAAATATTGAGGCACGCAAAGACCACGGTGAGACCCATGGCCAGCGGCTCCACGGGGAGTTCCAGCACCAGGGCAAGATACGCTCCGAAGCCCACCAGGGCGAAAGAACTCTTGAAAAGGAGCACCAGCCAGGCGCCCATGCCTCCTATGGTTCCCATGACGGGGCCGAAGCTTCGATCGATGACAAAATAGGGACCGCCGGCACGGGGCATGGTGGTGCTCAGTTCGGCGATGGCCAGCGTGGCCGGGATCATGACCAAGCTCGCCGCCAGATAGGCCAGAATCACCGACGGACCCGCTTTGGCGGCGGCGATTCCCGGGAGCAGAAAGAATCCCGATGCGAACATGGCGCCCGTGCTGATGACGTAGACGTCCAGCAGGCCGAGACGTTTTTTCAGTTTTGCTTCTGACTGGACCGCCATGGCGTTCACTCCCATGAATCTTTGAATCTTGCGGCAGGGTGCCTTCCAGACCACCTCCACCCTGTTGTTCCTGTGGCCCATGGTGGCGCATGTGGGTTATGAGAAACGCTCTTCATGAGGATTATGATTCATTCCTCTGCGAATATGAAGAAAAAGAATCTTCGTCGCGGGAAGAACACATGGAAGTGCGGGATGTTTGCTGCAATGGACCCCCAAAGCTTCAGTGGTTTTTTTGTTGATTTAAAAGGGGATGGTGTGGCCTAATAAATCATGCTTTTAAT
>PXBG01000062.1 GCA_003566995.1 Syntrophobacteraceae bacterium | reverse complement strand
TGACAACGCTGCCCCCGGAAGACAGGTGAAACGTCCCCCTGTCTTTTTCCTGGTGCGGGTAAAACTTACACCCCTCGTAAAGCGGCTGCAGCTGCATCGGTTTCCAGACCGGCCTGGCTTCAATATTTTCCTTTTCCAGGGCATCGATTATATCATCTCGTGTAATACCACACTCTCCGGGCTTGACGGTGAGTACCGTCAGCCAGCGGGTTGACCTGCCATAATCGGCTTCAGGCATAAATTCAAAACCCTTGACTGTGCGAAAAGCATTCCGGTACCTCTTAAATACTCTTCTCCTGGCCTCAACCCGTTCTTCCAACACCTCTAACTGTCCTCTTCCGATACCTGCTAAAACATTACTTAAACGGTAATTGTAACCAATCTCTGTATGCTCGTAATGCCTGGCCGGCTGCCTGGCCTGCGTGGCCAGGTAGCGAGCCTTCTTCAAAGCCTCCAGGTCATCGGACACCAGGGCGCCGCCTCCCGAAGTGGTGATGATTTTATTGCCGTTAAAAGATAGAATCCCGAACTTACCGAAACTGCCGCTTTTCCTGCCCCGGTAAGTCGCGCCCAGGGATTCAGCGGCATCTTCTATCACAGGAATACCGTAATGCTCACATAAAGAGCATATTTTTTCCATATCAGCGCTCTGACCATAGAGGTTAACCACAATAACCGCTTTCGGCAGGCGGTCCTCTTTTTCCGCTTCCTTAAGGGCCTGCTCTAAAGCCTGCGGGCTAATATTCCAGGTTTCCGGGTCTGCGTCAATAAAAACCGGCTCTGCATCAACATAAAGAATCGGATTGGCCGTAGCAGCAAAAGTCAGGGCTGAACAGAAAACCGCATCTCCTTCACCCACTCCCTCCAACAGCAGGGCCAGGTGCAGAGCAGCAGTGCCTGAACTCAAAGCAGTTGCTCCTTTTACCCTTAAATAGTCAACCAGTTCAGCTTCAAAAGCATCAACATTTGGTCCCAGCGGGGCGATCCAGTTCTCTTTAAAGGCCCGGTCAATATATTTTTGCTCCCCGCCGCTCATATGAGGAGAGGAAAGGTAGATTCTCTTTTTTTCAGCACTCAACTTACCGCCTCCTGCCTAAAATAAAAAATGTGACAAAACGGGTACGGCACCGGTTGTCACTTCTTATAACTTACGTTTTATAATGCATTCATGACATTTCAACAAGTGGCAACTGACGTTCATTAACTGCTTCAGCTGCATAAGCTAATACTTCTAGAATATCTTCTTTTTCAAGATCTGGATAGTCATTCAGTATCTCTTCCATAGACATACCGTTAGCAAACATTCCAACAACAGTAGAAACCGGTATCCGTAAACCCCGTATACAAGGAACTCCATTCATTTTATCTTGTTCAACAGTTATTCTCGAAAATTTCATTCTAAGCACCCCACAATATAGCAACAAATATCTTTAAATAACTATAAACATTATAGCACATTGATACTTTGTAATAAATTGCTAGTGACAAAAAGTGTACGGCACCGGTTGTCACGCGGCGCATTTTTCAGGAAGGAAAGTAAGTATTTGCACCCAGGGCCTCAGCTGCCTGCAGCAGGGTTTTATCACCGGCTACAAAAAGACTACCCGGCAAATTGCCTGAGATAAAAGTTGCCAGGTGTAGTGCATCCAGGGTTCTCAGCCCAAAAGCAGGTGCTAACTCAAGCAAAATCAACTCAGCCTTATTCAAAACAAGGTGGGTTAGTGGTGCCAGCTTATAACGCTGCAAATCCTCCCGGAAAGCAAAAACGGCCTCCTGGTAAGCAGCTTCATCAATCTCTTTGCTTCTGAAACGGCGGCATATAGACGATATTACTTCCAGTTTTGCCAGCTCTGAAATATGGATATCACCACGGCGATCTAAGATCAGGGCTGTAACTGAGGCTGTGCCTTCCTCTTCATGATAGAATTTAACCAGGGCAGAAGTGTCAAGAAAAATATTCATAGCCGTTCTTTCCGCTCTTCTATAATATCACTGCTTAAAGAGCCTTTAATACTGCTTAATGCCCGGCGGGCCCGCAGGTAAGCCGTATTTTTGTTATCACGATCGGCTTTAGTTTCCTTTTCTTTCAAATCCTGAACCATTGAATCTACCTTTGCCAAGCTACCTGAGCTAAGATAATCTAAATTTTTCTGAATACTCTCTTTGTGCTTTGCCCTATAATCAACAGTATCCAAAGCCACTAAACCTTCCTCAACAACATCATAATTAACAGTCTCTTCCCGGCATAGCAACGCCTGCACTTCGCTCTCGTCAACTCTCCATATTTTTTTGCCCAGTTTAACTCCCTCAAGCTTACCGCTGCGCAGCCATGACCTAACCGTGGCAGGGTTAACAGCCAATCTTTCAGCTACATCCTCCGGGCTAAGCAACTTACCCTTCATATCGTTTTCCCTCCATACCCCATAAGCTCTATATACTTCCCTGTCCTATGCAAACATATATTACGTTGATTACATTATAACCGTAAATAAAGTAAAATTCAATGTAATTTACGCAATTTATATATCCATGTGAAATAAGCATTGGGGTTTGATAAGAAGTGTGACAAAAAGTGTACGGCACCGGTTGTCACGCTGTTACTCCAGTGGTTTAGCCGGCATTCCGGTCACGGTAGTGCCTGCGGCAACATTTTTAGTCACCACTGCACCTGCACCGACAGTGCTGTTTTCACCGATTTTTAAACCCTGCAGGACAGTTG
>PXBG01000054.1 GCA_003566995.1 Syntrophobacteraceae bacterium | reverse complement strand
GTGTTTTTGAACTTCGCACGTTTCCGGGGTGCATTGTTGTTGATCCCAGGGGGGTCTGTGTTTTCCGTCTTTCCCCCACGAAAGGGGGAGAAAATCCATGAGAAGCCGCGAAAAATTTGACCTGGTGGTGATCGGTTCCGGACCGGGGGGCTACGTGGCCAGCGTGCGCGCGGCTCAACTGGGCATGAAGGTGGCCTGCGTGGAAAAGGCGGGCCGGCCCGGAGGCGTTTGTCTCAATGCGGGATGCATTCCCAGCAAGGCTCTTCTCGATTCAACGGGGTACTATCTGCTGGCAAAGGAGAAACTGGGCGATCATGGGGTACGCCTGAAGGGTGTGGAGGCGGATCTTGGCGTCATGATGCAGCGCAAAGAAAACGTGGTCCGGGAACTGGGCGATGGCGTTCAGAAGCTTCTCGCGGCCAACCATGTCGCCGTCCATGAGGGCGCGGCGCAGGTGACGGCTCCTGATCGCGTGAAAATTCAGCCCCAGGACGCAAAAGATGCCCCCTATGAGCTGGAAGCCTCCTCCATTCTCCTGGCCACGGGAAGTGAACCCGTGTCCCTTGATTTCCTCCCCGTGGACGGACGCCACATTGTCACGTCCACCGAGGCTCTCTCTTTCGATTCCGTTCCCAAACACCTGGGCATCGTGGGAGGGGGGTACATCGGCCTGGAACTGGGATCCGTGTGGCTCAGGCTGGGAGCCCGCGTGACGGTGATGGAAATGACGGGCCACATTGCGGGAAACCTGGACGGGCAGGTGAGGCGTTCCCTGGAAAGGGCTCTCACGAACCAGGGGTTTCAGTGGAAGCTGGAAACCCGGGTGGTGGGCGCACGGGTGGAATCCGGCGAGGTGGCCGTTCAGCTGGAATCGCAGGGGAATCAGGACAGCATGCACTTCGACCGGCTCCTGGTGGCAGTGGGCAGAAAGCCTCGAACGCGCGGCCTTTGGGTGGATGATTTGCCCATCAAGATTCGAAGGGGTGCGGGGACCATTTGGGTCGATGAGCGTTATGAAACCAGTGTGCCGGGCATCCACGCCATTGGAGATTTGATCGACGGCCCCATGCTGGCTCACAAGGCATCCGCCGAGGGGATCGCTGCGCTGGAGTGCATGGCCGGACTGGAGGGGGAAGTGAACTATGATGTGATTCCGGCGGTGGTCTACACTTCCCCCGAGGTCGCTTCCGTGGGCATGACCGAGGAGCAGGCCCGGGAGCGGAATGTGCCCTTTTGCGCGGGCCGGTACACCTTTTCGGGGACGGCGCGCGCCCGGGTCCTCGGGAAAACGGAAGGTTTCGTGAAAATACTGAGCCACGGGCGCACGGGCCGCATTCTCGGAGTGCACATCATCGGTCCCGAGGCGTCGGAACTCATCGCGCCGTGCGCTCTCGCCATGGAATTGGGAGCCACCACGAAGGACCTGGCCCGCACCGTTCATGCTCACCCGACACTCGCGGAGTGTTTGCACGAGGCTGCCATGTCTGCGGAAGGGTGCTCCGTACACACTCTGTGAGTCGCGGTCTGCGGAAAGTGTGCGGGGGATTAGGGAGGGCTGGTTTGAGGTGACCTGCCCTGATTTGCAATGGCGGGAAGACTGGATTCCCGCCTTCGCGGGAATGACGGAAAGGTGCTGTTGCAGAGTTTGAGACAGCTCAAGTCAACAGCATTGACCTCTCCCTGGGACCGCTGACCCCCTGCGGGAGAACGGGAGAGGGTCAGGTCTTGAATTGTCAGTTTTTGTATTCGTCCGCTTCTGCTGGTTCCATGGGCAAGGGGGGGGTGGCACTGCAGGATGGGCACGGTTTTTTTGTGCCCACCGCTTTTCAGGCGCAGCAAGACCATGAGGCGCGCTCCACATGGAATCATGTTTTGGTTTGTCAATTTTTCTCCTCTACTCCTTTCTGCGTGATAAAATAAATATTTTCCTTTTCCATGGCCGTTTTACGTGTTGCTGGCAGAAAGGTGCTGGATTCCCGCCTTCGCAGGAATGACGGTTTTGATGGGCGGGTTGTTTTTCTCATTGGCGGCCGGGCCTGTATGTTTGGGAAAGAGTCTCCCTGGTATCAATCTGCGGGCGAGATGATGCCATTTCGTAAATGCCTGACATTTATTGCACTTGTACTTTCTGACCGCAAGGTAACGCCTGACATGATCTGATATAAAATCCGCAGGTCTTTCCCTGGGACCGCCGAGCCCCAGCTCGGCATTCATCTGTGATTCCCGCCCAGAAAAGGTTTGATCCCGGACGTCATCGGGTATCAGACGCACTCAGCCTGCATGCAGGCGGCTTTAAAGGTCAGGTCTGCATTTGTAGCCTGAGTTGACCCTGGCCTTTGGGGAAAGAGAGGCTCCCCTGATCGTGAAAAAAACCTTCTTGCCCCATCATTTCATTTTTTGAGCCGCGATACCTTTCCTGACCTGAGAAACCATGGGTCGATGAAGCGCAGGTGGAACTTCACCAGGGGCACGATGGTTGCCGGAAGGATGGCCCGCATGATGAGAGAAACCGCGGTGGTGGCCTGTTTGCTCAGGAAGTTCAGGGGCTTGAAGATCCTGGGGAGGGAAGGGGAAAAATACCCGAGCAGGATGAAAAGAGCCAGAAGAGTCAGCTGACGGAAATTCAGGGTGAGAGAAGCGTCAGCCAGAGGGGTCGCGAGAAACAGCCATCCAAGAAGCGCGATGGACATCGCCAGGATGGGCAAGGAGAGCAGGGGCTGGAGGCGAAAGGCCTTCAGGATTCGCTTGCTGCCCACTTGAAGGTGCTTCAGGTAGCGGGCCGATGGGACGCTGGCGGTCATCCAGG
>PXBG01000007.1 GCA_003566995.1 Syntrophobacteraceae bacterium | reverse complement strand
TTCGATGCAAACAGGCTGGCTTCAGGCATGTACCTGTACCGCATTCAGGCGGGAAGCTTCGCCCAAACCAACAAGATGATGCTTGTGAAATAACAGTGAACAGTAAGCAGTAATCAGTCTGTTGGTGCCGGAATACGGTTGACGTTTTTTGGCAGAAGGGAATCCGGACTTTAGTTCGGGTTCCCTTTTTTGTATTAGGATGATGGGTTTCGCGTCATATAAGCTCGTTTTTAGTCCAGATTCCAAAATTTTGATGTTTTTGGCACAAGTGTCTGAATAAGTACGCATCCCAATACAGACACCTTCCGATTTTTCACGGCAGCCCCAAATGCATCTTATATACAGACCTGTCGCTACCCTAATGTATTATCGGAATCAAAATAAAATCATCCTAAGACCCGGAGAACGGAATCATGAAAGCACCTCTATTACTTATAATCACATTATTTATAATCGCATCTTCAAACTTGCTGGCTAATGAAAATCCCGATTTTTTCCTGAATGATAACGGCGTTACCGTAATGTGTCCCGATGCGGCCGTTGGAGATACAGGCGAAGTCGACGGCGTTGTTTACACCAAGCGGAATCGCGAGCAGCTCGAAGATATTATCGAAGGAGAAGAGTTTGGGCTACTTGAAACGTCGTGCACAAGCGGAATTACAGACATGAACAACCTCTTTCGTCTGCAGTCGATTTTTAACGGCGATATTTCATCCTGGGATGTGAGTAGCGTTACAAATATGGACAGCATGTTTTTTCGGGCCGAAAGCTTCAATGGGAATCTCAACAGCTGGGATGTAAGCAGCGTAACTGAGATGCAATCGATGTTTTTTGTAGCTGAATCCTTCAATACTACCCTGGACGCATGGGATGTGAGCAATGTTCAGAATATGTCGCGTATGTTTGAAGGCAGCGGTTTTAACGGAAGTATCGGCAGCTGGGAGCCTGTTACCGTACAGAATATGAGCAGTATGTTCAGAGAGGCTGCAAGTTTTAATCAGGATATTGGAAGCTGGGAAGTGAGCAGTGTGACAAACATGAATAGCATGTTCAGAGGAGCCGACTCGTTTAATCAGGATTTATCGGAGTGGGATACCGAGAATGTAACCGACATGGCACTTATGTTCAGGGGAGCGGTTTCGTTTAACAGAGACATAAGCAGCTGGAATACCAGAAACGTAACTACCATGCAGGAGATGTTTTATGGGGCAAATGCATTTAACCAAAGCCTCAACGGATGGGACGTAAGCTCTGTACAGAATATGAGCGGAATGTTCCGGACGGCCTCCGTATTTAACGCTGACATAAGCATGTGGGATGTGAGCAGCGTAACCAACATGCAGGAAATGTTTATGGATGCAAATGCTTTTAATCAGCCTATTAATACAGCCGAAGTAAGCTCAAGCGGTGAAACGTATATGGCGTGGGATGTCAGCAACGTACAGAACATGAGCAGTATGTTTTTCAGAAACGATAGTTTTAATCAGGATATTGGAAGCTGGGATGTAAGCAGCGTAACCTCTTTTAGCTCTATGTTCAGGCAGGCTCAAAGTTTTAATCAGGATCTTAGCCAGTGGAATCCGCAAAACGTAACCACAATGTTTTCAATGTTCCGGGAGGCTGGCGATTTTACCTCAAATCTGGGCGGCTGGAATATCAGTCAGGTTACAGATATCCGCGACATGCTGCAGTTTAGCGGACTTACTCTTCAGGACTATGATTCTACCCTCAGGGGCTGGGCTGATTTCAGCGGGACACCAAACGGCCTGAACCTTCGCGCCGATGACCTGATCTACTGTGCTATAGATGAAAGGGATATTCTTATTAACGATAAAAACTGGACGATTGAAGGTGATGAAGAGTGTCTCGGGCTAAACGTAGTAAGTCTGGCACCTGAAGAAGACGGGGACGAGGTAGAACTCGACTCAGTTATTACCGTAACATTCAGCATTGAAATTTTTGAAATAGATCTGGATGGAATCGATGTAAGTGATGCCGATGAAAATCCGCTTACAGGACTCGATATTTCCATTAATGGCGCAGTGCTTACAATCAATCATGATGGACTTGAAGCTGATCAAGAGTACACGGTCGTAGTCCCTGAAGCTACCGTTAATAATATTGAAGGCACCACGAACGACGAGGGGATATGGAGTTTCTCAACGGTTTCGGCAACATCAGCCCCTGGCGATGAAATGAACCTGCCGACGGCCTTCGAACTCGAGCAGAACTATCCGAATCCGTTCAACCCAACCACAACGATCTCCTATGCGCTGCCGGAAGCTGCGGAAGTAACCCTTGAGGTATACAACCTGCAGGGACAGCGCGTTGCGGTTCTTGTAAACGGACAGCAGAACGCCGGTGTGCACACCGCCACCTTCGATGCAAACAGGCTGGCTTCAGGCATGTACCTGTACCGCATTCAGGCGGGAAGCTTCGCCCAAACCAACAAGATGATGCTTGTGAAATAACATCTTCGCTCTTACAGGCTTCAGTTTTAAAAAACGGGAATTCGGTCTTTGATCGGGTTCCCGTTTTTCAGTATGTCAGGGGATCAGTATGTCAGTGTCAACAGTTTGTTATTATACATTTTACGCTAACAGGGGTTTGAATTAGCAATAAGGAATAAACAATGGGGTTTGAGTATGTCAGGGGGATAGTGCCAACAGTATGGCAGAATTCCTCCGGAAATAAATTATTGGAACAAGACCTTTGCATGCTTTCGTGCTTAGGTTTACTGTATTCGAAATTGTGAACTGATTTTTCATCCCAATACGAGAATCCAGGAGACCTTTGACTTTCGACCTTAGACCTGCGACCATTTT
>PXBG01000026.1 GCA_003566995.1 Syntrophobacteraceae bacterium | reverse complement strand
TCGATGTTTTCGGGGAGCAGCATGACCCAATCGATGAAGCGGAAGAGCTCCAGGATGTCGGCTTTGGAATATCCCCGGCGGTAAAGCATTTTAACCAGCGTGAGCTTCCAACGTCGATGGGGTCACGTCTTGAAATGTCAGGTTTTGGGTTGCAGGGGCACACAGTTGCACCGACTGTATCCCACAATGAAACTTTGACAGGAGTACCCGGGCTTTTTGCAATTGATGTGTCAGGCTTTTGCTCGGGCGGGGAGCAGGCGCCCGGAAAGCATCCGAAATTTCCCGTCACTGGATTTTCCCCGCATGGGCTTCACCTCAGGGGTTTATAGATGGCTGCCTGCAAAGCGGGTAGGGATCGTGAAGGTCTTGAAAAAACTGGATTCCCGCCTTCGCGGGAATGACGTAAAGGTCGCCGGAATGGCGTAAGGGTGTTGTTGCACTTGGCGTAAGGGTGTTGTTGCACTGGATGTTAAGGTGTTGTTGCACTGGTTGAGGCAGCTTGAGTCAACAGCATTGCTTGTCGCCCTCAGGGAGGAATCTGGCGTCGCGGAGGGGGGGTGGCGGGGGATTTGGAGGAATTTCCCCAGGCTCTGAAGAAAGTTTGGTGGTGCATGCAAGAGGATGACACCCATCGACAGAAATGAGCGTGTCAGTGGCGAGGGTTCAGGCTTGCAGTAACCGTCGTTCCAGCAATGCCTGCATATGGCGGCGGCCATCGGCAATTAGCATGACGTAAATCTTTTCGCCCATGACCCGGTATATGATGCGGCAGGGTTAGAAAAAGATCTCACGGTACTCACGGATTCCCACGGCCAATAGTTCCCTGGGATAGCTTCCTCGTTCCGAGTTTTCAGAAAGGCTCGAAAAAGCCTCCTCTATTTGATCGAGAACGTGATCAGCTTTTCCATGCGTATGGCGCAACTGGATGTGGTCATGGAGTCCTGCAGGTCGCGGACTGCATCGTCGGTCAGAAACACCTGGAAGGCCATCAGCGATTCCTGCTTCGGTCTCGAAGCTGCCCAATGACATCCCCGGCGGGCTGGACTTTGCCCTCCTCAACCTGGTGCGTGCCGAGTGCAAGGATTTTCAAAAGGGCCATGATTTCTTGCGTCTTCTCATAGCTCTCAATGTCCTGCATCACCACCTTGGCTTCGCCATTCTGAGTGATGATCAGAGGTTCGTCTTGCTCCCCCAGGGTGCGCACGATTTCTGCGGCGTGTGCCTACAGATAACTGATCGGCCTGATTTGACTTGAAAGTTTCATGTCCGTCCTTCATTCATGATTGAATTTAGTCCGAAAACAGGTCAACTGTCGATCTGAAACTCTGAGGGTTGCCCCAGAAAAGGATCGGAAAAGCCCTCCAGGGTGCTTTCGGAAGTGCTTGCTGCCTGGTAGCCCGCAAACAAAGAGGATGCCGTGTGGGCTGGAAGCGCCATGAGGATACATGTCAGGCGTTTCCTGGAGGGTATCGTCTCCAACGCAGTTCCGTATGGCGCCCTTGAGAACTGCCATGGCCGGGCAAGGCTATGGGTGATCAGTTCCGTGCGTGAATGTTTTGTGAATTGAATCGAGGAATTGTTCGACCTCCTCCAGGCGGGCCAGGACGTCCTTGCAGATGAAGAAGGGGTCGATGCGTTCGTAATCATGGGCCAGAAAATTTCTGAAGCCCGCGATTTTTGAGAATTTATAAGCGAAGGCCGGATCCAGGATACCGCTCTCCCCGAGGATATCGAAGGATTCCGCGTATGATTGGGGAATTCTGAGCTTCCTGTGGCGGATGACGAGCCCGGCCAGCACCACGCACCCGTCTGCGATCAGATAGAGGTAGTGGAGCAGGGCACCCCGATAGATGGGATCCCGCGTGAAACGCTCGAGGCATTCATCCTGAATGGACCGCACCAGGGCGAGGTGTTCCCGAATCCGGCCTGATTTGTTCAGTATCCTCTCCATCAGGCCCCCATGACGGCTTTTCTCATGCCTCTGAAATCCATGGCCTGGTGGAGTCTGCGCGTTTCAAATTCTTCCCGTAAAGGGGGGTCGAAATCCAGAATCACAATGCCACGCCGAATGATCTCATCGAGGAGTACCAGGTTGGTGGCTGTGTTGAGGATCACAATGTCTATGTCATTTTTTTTCAACTGGCGGCTGAGTGCCATGTAGAGATCGATCCTGAGAGCCCGCTGGCATTGAGGATGGCTGTCCGCCAGGTAGACCGCAAGATCCACATCGCTGCCATGCGCCGCTTCCCCCCTGGCGATGGAACCGAAGAGGTAGGCGAAAAGAATTTTGTCCCTGTAGGGCGCAAGAGCCCTTTGAAGATCCGTGACCAGGGGCTGGAGCATTTCGGAGAAAGACTCCATGGAGGCTGTTCCTTTTTGAGGCCCGGGGTTCAGAGGATGATGGTCTGCCACAATGCTCTGAAACCATAGCATTTTTGCTGCAGTTTTCCAAAATCCTTCTTTCGGCAAACTCCCATGGCCAGTTTTACCAAAGGGGATAAACCTTGCGGCACCAAATAGCTGCGGGCAGTCCTTTCAATGCTTCACAAGGACTGCGTTCTCTGCGCCTCTGCGAGAGCCTCATGCATCACATCTTGCGCAGGGAAAAGCATTGGGATAAATTTTAAATGATAGAATTCGGTGATAGACTTAACTGGTTCCGTGAGTGCTCTTGTGTGCCGGCAAGGCTGAGAGGTGCGCTTCTGGAATGTGACCTGCGGCAGCGACGCAGGCTTATGGCGTTCATGAGGGTGAAGGGTCATGGATCGAAGTCCGCCCGCTGAAGATCAAATTCGGGAAGCCGTCAAGGCTTTCTGCCTCCGAGAAGAGGTCGAACTGTTCATTCTTTTTGGGTC
>PXBG01000128.1 GCA_003566995.1 Syntrophobacteraceae bacterium | reverse complement strand
GCCAGAAAAGCATTTTCTTCGAACAGGAGTCACCACTTGAAAAGATGTTTTCCATAGTTGTAGAACAATTTGAAGGTTGACACTTCCAGGGCATTTCCTGGATTGTTTTTTGACCCTACAGTGCTTTTTCATCAAATGTTCCGGTCCTGTCCGCATGCGGCCCTTGTGCTGTCCATGCACACTCCGAAAGAGGGGTTGGCTTGCGCAAAGACCGGGTTGAGCCCCGGCGCTTCCTTTCTTTGGCCTGAGCGGCGGGGCACATGAAAGGCCTTTCCCCATGATGGACCTCTCCCTCCCATTCAATGCCCATGTTTTTTCTGAAAATTATGAGTCGTGGAAAAAAGACGCCCGCTCCGTGAGCAGGGAGTGGCAGCTGTTTTTTCAGGGGTTTGAACTGGGAATGGGCCCGCAGGGGGAACTGCCCGGGGTCTGCCCCCGGGACCAGGTGCTGCTCCAGGCCCGCGTGGAGGCACTCATACACCGGTACCGGGATTTGGGCCACCTCCTGGCGTGCCTCGATCCCCTCGTGAGCTGCCCCATGGACCACCCCCTTCTGAGCCTCGAAGCGGTGGGGCTTTCGCAGGAAGACCTGGACCGGCCTTTCATCGCCCGCCACAGATCCGAGACGGAAGAAGTGCCCCTGAAAGAGATCATCGCCCACCTTCGGGACACCTACTGCAGGTCCGTGGGCGTGGAGTACATGCACCTGCAGGATCCTCACGAAAGGAACTGGCTTCAGGAGCGCATGGAACACAGCCGCAATGAGCCCGTTCTTTCCGGCGAATCAAAAGTGCGGATGCTTCACAAGCTCTGCCAGGCCACCGTCTTTGAACAGTATCTTCACAAAAAATACCTGGGCCAGAAAAGGTTTTCCCTGGAGGGGGCGGAAGTGGTGGTGGCCATGCTCGATGGCCTGGTGCAGCGGGGGGCCGGGGAAGGGATTGAGGAAGTGATCCTGGGCATGGCCCACCGGGGGCGGCTCAACGTGCTGGTGAACGTGCTGCACAAGCTCTACGAACACATCTTCTGCGAATTTGAAGACAACTACGATCCCGAGTCACTGGTGGGAAGCGGTGACGTGAAGTACCACAAGGGGTTCATGGCCCATGTGCCGACCCTGTCGGGGGACACCCTGCGAATGGTCCTGGCCACCAACCCCAGCCACCTGGAAGCGGTGAATCCCGTGGTGGAAGGCATGGTCCGGGCGCGCCAGGATCATCTCGATGACGGGGAAAAAAAGCGGGTCATGCCCCTGCTCATTCACGGCGATGCGGCCTTTGCGGGCCAGGGGGTCGTTGCGGAAACTCTCAATCTCTCCCAGCTGGAGGGCTACGGGACGGGGGGGACCATTCACCTGGTCATCAACAACCAGATCGGTTTCACGACCCTTCCCCAGGATGCCCGGTCCACGCGGTATTCCACCGATGTGGCCAAGATGCTCATGGTTCCCATCTTCCATGTGCACGGGGAAAATCCCGAAGCGGCCCTCCACGTGATGCAGCTGGCTTTCGACTACCGGCAGGAGTTCGCCAAGGACGTGGTGATCGACGTGGTTTGTTTTCGGCGTTACGGGCACAATGAGGGGGATGAGCCGTACTTCACTCAGCCCTCCATGTATGACCGCATTCGGGAGCGGCCCCTCCTGTATGAAATGTACTCGGAAAAGCTGGTGGAAGAAGGCCTCGTGACCTGGGAGGACACGGAAAAAATCGTGAAGGACGTGGAGCAGTGCCTGGATGAGGCTTTCGCGTCGGCTCACGACGGCACCTGCGCACCTCCCCGGTCCCGTTTCTACGAAGTCTGGGACGATTATGAAACCAGTTACGAGCCCGGCCCCGTGGAAACCGCCGTGGAGGAGGAGAAACTCCGCACTCTCGCCCAAAGGCTTGCACAGGTGCCCCGGGGGTTCAAAGTCCATTCCAGGCTGGAAAAAATTCTGGAGCGCAGGCGGGAGTCCGTGCAAAAAGGCGAAGGGATCGACTGGGCCAATGGGGAAAGCCTGGCTTTCGCCTCTCTCCTTGCGGAAGGAACGCCCATTCGCCTGAGCGGCGAAGATTCCCGCCGGGGAACCTTCAGCCAGAGGCACAGTGTGCTCACCAACCCCGAAACGGGAGCCACCCACACGCCTCTCAACCACCTGGACCAAAACCAGGGGCCGTTCAGGGTCTATGACAGCCTCCTGTCGGAAAACGCCGTCCTGGGATTCGAATACGGCTATTCCCTGACGGCTCCGGGAACTCTGGTCCTCTGGGAAGCCCAGTTCGGGGATTTTTGCAACAACGCCCAGGTGATCATCGATCAGTTCCTGGTGAGCGGAGAAACCAAGTGGCAGCGGCCCACGGGCCTGGTTCTGCTCCTGCCCCATGGTTTCGAAGGCCAGGGGGCTGAACATTCCAGTGCCAGGCTGGAAAGGTGGCTCCAGCTTTGCGCCGGGGACAACCTGCAGGTCTGCTACCCCACCACTCCCGCCCAGTATTTTCACCTTCTGCGACGGCAGGTGAAAGTTCCGTTCCGGAAGCCCCTGGTGATCATGACCCCCAAGAGTCTTTTGCGAAACCCCATGGCCGTGTCCCAGCTTTCCCACTTCAGTTCGGGGAGATTCGAGGAAGTGCTCGACGATGACCAAGCCCCTTCCGATCCCCGGCGGGTGATCTGGTGCAGCGGCAAGGTTTACTATGATCTGCTGGAAAAGCGGAAGGAACAGGACGACCCCGGGACGGTTATTTTGCGGGTGGAGCAGTTTTACCCCTTTCCCAGGGCTTCCATGGAGGAGTTCGTGTCCAGGTATTCATCCGTGGAGGACTGGGTCTGGGTCCAGGAAGAACCGGAAAACATGGGAGGGTGGAGCTTCATGCGTTTCCGCTTTGCG
>PXBG01000074.1 GCA_003566995.1 Syntrophobacteraceae bacterium | reverse complement strand
TCATGGAACACCCTTCCGTGAGGGGAAGGGAAATATACGAAAAGCTCCGTGACCAGGGCATCCTGGTGAGGTACTTCAACAAACCCCGCGTGGCCAACCACCTGCGGGTGACCATCGGCACAGAGGAGGAGATGGACCAGTTCCTGTTCAAGCTCGAATCCATCGTCTGACCGTTGAACCGGCTTACAGGTATTTCAGTGAAAGGCATTTGAGCATGACGCCTGTTGCCGTGAGTAGGCCTTTTGGGGAAGGGAGCATTCCTCTTAATGGCTTTGAGCTGCAGGCCTCAAGTCAAACACCACGGTGAAGGCGAAAGGCTGAGAAAAACATGTTCCAGCCATCCGGCCGCGAAGCCCTCAGTCATTGAGGCGCAGCCGCTCACCCTTTCAAAGCCGCCCACACAGCTTCGTCCCGGTCGTAAAGGTCCCTGCGGAACTGCAGTTTCCCCTCCTCATCCACCCAGGCTGTCCAGTAGTAAATGTGGACCATCCAGGGTTTGGGGAGGGTCACCACGCGCCTGTTGCCCGATGCAATGACCCTTTCTATTCTTTCGCGGGTCCAGGATGGGTTGTCTTCCAGGAGCAACCGGGCCAGTTCCAGAGGCTTTTCAATGCGGATGCAGCCGTGGCTGAAAGCCCTCTGGTGCCGCTGAAACAAATGCCTTTGAGGCGTGTCATGCAGGTAGACGTTGAATTTATTGGGAAACATGAACTTGACACGGCCCAGAGCATTCCAGGGACCCGGCGTCTGGCGCAGGAGCCATCGAAAATCAGCGGGCTTCACCGTCTCCCAGTCCACGCTCCATGGATCGATCACCCGGGCATTCCTCCCTCTTCCCTCAATGAGCTCAAAATTGTTTTCATGGGCAAAGCCGGGGTTCTCTCTCAGTTTGGGAAGATATTCCCTCACGGCGATGCTTCTGGGAACATTCCAGTAGGGGTTGAATTCCAGGTAGGTCATTTTTTCGCTGAAATCGGGTGTTTTTTGATAATCCTTGCCCACGATGACCCTCATGGACAACTCTTTCCTCTGGTCCTTCCAGGCATCCAGATGGAAAGCGGCGGTGTTCACAAGGACATAGCGGTCCTCCCATTGGTGCGGAAGCCATCTCCATCTTTCCAGGTTGAGAAGTATCTGCTGGTGCCGTGCCTCGGCGCTCATGTTGAGTGCAGAAATAGTCTGAGGCCCCACCACTCCGTCCACCTGCAGCCCGTGCCTGGCCTGAAATCTTTTCACCGCAGCATACAGGTCTTCATCGTAGCTGTTGTCTTCCCCACCATGAGGAGCTTTCAGGTCTCCCGATATTTGAAGGCGCTCGCGCAGAACCGGTGTTCTCGGGTCTGATTCCCCCCGCCGCAGCATGGTTCCTGGGGGCACCGAAGGCCATCCTCCCCCTTCCACCATTGCTTTCATCTTTTGACCGGCTTCCATGAGCGCCCAGTATTCACGATGAGATGGGGCAAACTTCCCCAGAATCCTCTCCAGATCCCTATGTGTCAGAAGGCTGCTGAGGCCCTCCAGAATGCCCCTTTTGCTCTGTTCCGAAAGCCACTGGGGATAAAGATCGGCGGGATTGATTCTTCCCGTGGAAAGGTGCGAGGCGTACACCATGAAGCCATCGGTCATGAGGATGTCCAGTTCGGCCAGGAGCCTGGGACTGGCGGGAAGGTTCATGCGCTCCAGTTCCAAAACGCTGCCGATGATGGATCGTACGCAGGAATGATGGTAATCCTCCGGGTTGAGGCCGTGAGCTTTTGCCTGTCTGAAGTGGAAAGGCAGTTGAGCCCCCAGGTCATTGGTGCCTCTGGACGTCACCCACAGGGGCTCAAATCCCCGCTCTTCATAAAATGTGAGAAGATCGTTTCCTGAATGAAGCTGTTCACAGTGCAACACCATGGCAGGAGCTCGATGGAGCACCCCTATGGTTCGACGCAGCTCCTCCACCACCGCGTCCGTTGCCATGGCTCCCGGCGTCCACAGAAAAAGCCCAAGCAATGCCCACAGGGACAATGCCCGAAGGCTTTTAAAAGCAAGCCTCATGGAATCGTTGCTCTGACCTTCGGGTTCCTGGTTCATGAAGGGTCCTCTCCGATTGTGTGGGTGCTTGACGATCATGGTTCAAGTGTATTCGTGTGATTTTGCAAAATCATAGCCACGAGAAAATAAATATAAGAAAAAAAAGGAACTTTCGTCAAGGTTTCCACCGAGGCAATGGTTTCATTTCATCATGACAGCCGTTCACAAGGGCAAGAAGAACTGCTGCTGGCTTCCGGGGCGGTGGAATGAGACCGGATGTTCTTTTTTCAGGGGAGGGAATCAGTTGGACTGAAGAAAGTAGCACTTGAGATAACGGGTTTCGGGCATGGCCAGCAGGGGGGAGTGGTCCTTCGCCTGCCCCCTTGCCTCCAAAAGACTCAGCTCCCTTCCGCTGGCCTGAGCGGCTTTGAGCAGGACGTCACGAAAAGAGACTTCGTCCAGATGGTAGGAACAGGAACAGGACACGAGAATGCCTCCCCGCCTGAGTGCCAAAAGGGCCCTTCGGTTCAGGTCGGTGTACCCCTTCTTTGCTTCCAGAAGGGCGCTTTTGGATTTGACAAATGCGGGAGGATCCACGATCACCACATCAAAGGTGTTTTTGGGAAATTCTTTCAAGGCCTGGAAAACTTCCCGGGATTCGAAGCGGCACAACGACCCGAAATCGTTTTCAAGGGCGTTGTTGGTTGCCTGTTCGATGGCCATGCCGGATTCATCGATTCCCAAGACCTGGGCGGCTCCCCCTGATGCTGCCGTCAGGCTCCAGGCCCCATTGTAACAAAAAAGATCCAGGATCTTTTTTCCCTCAACATAGGATTTGAGAGCCTGGCGATTGTCCCTCTGGTCCAGGTACATGCCCGTTTTTTGCCCTCCCATGGGATCGAGGAGGTAGCGGATTCCATCCAGTTCAACCCGGTGGTTTTCGGGAACCTTTCCATGGACAACGGCTTTGGTGAGAGGCAATCCTTCCAGAAGTCTCACCGTCGAGTCGTGACGGGAGACGATGGCCTTGGGCTGCAAAACAGCATGGATGGCTTCAATGATTTGAGGTTCCAGACTCGTCATGCCCAGCGTGTTGACCTGGTACACCACCACGTCCTCATAACGGTCCACCACCAGCCCCGGGAGTTCGTCCGATTCCCCAAAGACCACACGGTAGCACCGGGCATCGGGATAGAGGAGTGTCCTTCGCCGCTCATCAGCCCTGGCCATGCGCTCGGTGATGAAATGTGCACCCGGTTCCCGTCCGGGACCTGAAAGAAGGCGAACGGTGATGAGGGAGTGAGGGTTGATGTATCCGCAGCCCAGGGCTTTGCCCTTGTGGGAAAAGACTTCCACCCAGCTGCCGGGTTCGTACTGACTCAGGGAGTCCCCTATTTCATTGCTGAATATCCATCTGTGCCCTTGAAGAACGCGCTTTTCTCTTCCGGGGTTGAGATACAGGGGCTTCATTTTTCTTCTCCTGAGCGATCCAAAAAAAAACGCCCCTCACACGGGGCGCATCAATAGAGCTGCCCATCAGAGCTGCCCATCGAAAAATTTCAGGCACCCCGGGCGGGGCGGATGGAATCAAGAAGGATGTGGTAATCCTCGTACATGTCGGCTGAACTTTCAATGACTTCATAAAGGTCGTCCAGGTCCATGTCAATGACGGTGTCCTTGTCCGGAGACTCCTCTTTCAGTTCGATCCAGATCCAGTCGAGGAGCATTTCTTCCGAGTCGTTGTAGCCTTCTTCCTGTTTATCCAGCGACCCGTCGGCCACCTTTTTGGCGACATTCTTCATCGCGAGTCTGACAAAATCTTTCATTTCCATTGTGCGGGGCCTCCGTTGATCATTTCATTTTTGTCCCACATTCATGCCTGGCATTGCGCGCCTGCTTTTTTTTCAGCGCCCCTGGGGACCAGAAAAACCACCTACGGCTACATAGCTCATTTGACATACCGATTCAATCTATTTGTCCCCAAATATGCAACGGGAAAAGGGCGACACCGAGAGCCTTCTCCGTGTCGATGGCCCGGTGACTCGGGAGGGCGGCAAATGGACTCAGCGGCATCTTTCCCAATATCATGGAGGCAATGGAAGGGACACGCCCAAGCCTGCCAAGAGGGGAAAGAGGGCTCTTTGAGGAACAAGGAGTGGGGGGAGCCCTCACACCAGTGCTATGGCCCAGGCAATGATCAGCACGATGATCCAGGCGGTGCACAGGGCACAGAGGGTTTTTTTCCAGTGTTTTCCGAAGTAGTTTTTGCTCCAGTGAGCCACCCAGGCCCAGTTGAACCACACATGGAAAATGAGCAGAACCAGCATGAACAGGGAAAGGTAAAGGTGAATGTCTCCCCATTCATGCCGGTGCAGTCCCAGAAAATATCTGGAAACATCCTCTCCTCTTCCCGCTCTTCCGGTGGGAATCACAAAGGCGAGCACCAGTCCGATGGCCGTGATGGCACAGATGCTCACAAAGAGGAGAACATCGATCAGATACTTCCAGTCATTTTTTTTCATGAATCAAACTCTCCAATGCGCTCTGCTTCTTCAATTTGCTCCGTTGTTTGCGCGCGAAATCGCACGCAGTGCCCTCTCAGGGAGGCGTGATGCGTTTCGCGGGGATGAGGAGCACGGGCACGGTTGCCCTGCGGACGACTTCTTTGGACACGCTGCCCAGAAAGATCTCGTGAGTGTGACTCCGGCCCTGGCTTCCCATGACGATGAGGGACACATCCCATTCCCGGGAACATTTGACAATTTCCTCACCCGGATCCCCATGGGGAATTTCCATGGAAACTTCTTCGGCTCCCCTGGCCAAGAGCTGATCCCGGAGTTTTTCCAGGCGGGCCCGGTCGATGCGGTTGAAGTCTTCCAGGTACTCTTTCACTCGCAGCCTGTCCTGCACGTGCAGAAGGGTGATGCGTCTGGCGCCCGCTTCCACGATCCTTTCCACATAGGAAAAGGCCTCTTCCGCGGTCCTGGAAAAATCGGTCACGTAAAGGAGATGGTGAGTCATGTTTTCACACGCTATGCGGCAGGTTTTGCATTCGTTTTCCATGATGACTTTGAGCCGGATGACCAGAACGGGCAGGGTGGAATTGTGGACCACTTCAAAGGCGACTCCGCCGAGAGTCGCCGCCCTGAGCAAAACATTCCGCCCATGAGAACCCACCACGATGAGGGAGCATTCTTTCTCCTCTGCGATCCGGTGAATTTCCATGTGGGGGAGTCCAAGAACAAGCTCTGTTTCCACCTGGAAACCTTGTGTCTCCAGGATCTTTTTTTGCTCCTCCAGGGACTTGTTCAGTTCAATTTTCAACTGCTCCGTCAGGGCCCCCACATCCCGGACATTGACGCAATGCATGAGCACCGCTTCCCGGGAGCCCAGGCAGGCAAGAAAGTTCATCTGCTCCATGACTTTGGATGAGGCTTCCGAAAGGTCCGTTGCCACGAGAACACGTTTGTGCATGGCTGACTCCTGATCTTTTCATCTTGGGAAGAAGAATGGCCTGTCTCCTTCATAATGTCAACTGCCCTGCTCTCAGGCTCTTGCCGTTGCCCCGTGATTGAACCAGCCCTTTGTTTTCAAACAGATTTTCACGAGCATGAGCATGAGGGGCACTTCGATGAGCACTCCGATGACAGTGGCCAGGGCGGCACCCGACTGAAGTCCGAAAAGCATGGTGGCGGTGGCGATGGCCACTTCAAAGTGGTTGGAGGCTCCGATCATGGATGCGGGTGCGGCGTCCTCGTAGGGAAGCCTGATCAGCTTGGCCGCCCCGTAGGCGATGGCGAAAATGAAGAGGGTCTGAAGGGTGAGTGGAATGGCGATCCACAGAATGGTCAGGGGATTTTCCATGATGGTTTCGCCCTTGAAGCTGAAAAGAAGCACGAGAGTCCCCAGGAGCGCGATGATGGAGATGGGCGTGAGAAAATGAAGGAAACGGGTGGTGAACCACACGACCCCCTTGGTCTGTATGATCCACTTGCGGGAAAAATATCCGGCCACCAGGGGAAGGGCCACGTAGATGGAGATGGAAAGGAGCAGAGCCTGCCAGGGAACGGGCATTTCATTGATTCCCAGAAGCCATTTGCCGAGCACTCCATACAGGACCAGCATGGTGAGGCTGTTGATGGCCACCATGATGAGGGTGAGTCCCTGGTTGCCCCGTGCCAGGTATCCCCACATGAGGACCATGGCCGTACAGGGGGCGATGCCCAGAAGGATCATGCCCGAGATGTAGGAACGGTAAAGGGGAACGACGGAGCCGTCCTTGAGCACGTCCATGCCCGGCAGGAAGTCTTTGAAAAGGAATCCCACAAAGAACAGGGCAAAAGCCAGCATGGTGAAAGGCTTGATCAGCCAGTTGACCACGAGGGTGAGAAGGACCGGTTTGGGGGTGCGCCCCGCGCGCAGCACTTCTGCAAAGTCGATTTTGACCATGATGGGGTACATCATGAAAAAGAGGGCGATGGCGATGGGAATGGAGACCACGGGGGCGTCCCCCACGTAGATGGCCATTCCATCCAGTGTGGAGGCGACACCTGGGGCCAGCCTGCCGAGAGCGATGCCCCCCACGATGCACAGGGCCACCCACAGGGTGAGATACCTTTCAAACACGTTGAGGTTTTTTTCCTGGGCCTGCGAAGAAGCAGGATTTTCTTTTTCAGCCATGCTGCCCTCCTTTCTCGAGTGGTTGAAATTCCCTGAATCACCAGGCATTTTTCTGAAGGTGCGGTTTTGGCCGCCGGTCACTTTTCAATGACCCTTTTCCGCACAATGGGCACATTGACCATTTTTGCTCTGAAACATCATGGAGGGAAAAGTGGCGCTCCTTTATTTTTTACTCAGATCGGAAAGGGTGAGGCCTTCCGGGCTCATGGGAAGGTTTTCCCCCACCCAGCCGATGCTTGAAGGGTTTCCGAAAATCCCTCCCGAGACGTGCATGGCGTTTTTGAATCCAAGCTTTTGAAGGTGGGGCAGAAGGCGTGACGTGCGACCGCCCGTTCGGCATATGAGGACGAAGGGGCGCTGCATGTCCTCGTGCAACAGTGCTTCCAGGTCATGGAGAAAACCTTCGAAACCCGAAGGGTGGTTTTCCAGCGAGAGCATGATGGCACCTCGGGGCACCCCCGTGGCACGCCATTCCCCAGGGCGTCTCATGTCTATGATGAGCAGGCCTCCATTTTGCTGCTTTTCCCACGCACTCCTTGCCGTCAGGTTTCCGTCGAAGGAGGCGCCTTCCACCTTGGGAATGACTATGAAAGCGATGAGCAATGCGAGTGCTGACGTCAATTTCATGACAAGCGTGACTCCTTTTCCTTCGGTTTTCAAGCGCCCGCATGCACTCCGGAGTGGAGACGCCTGTTCAGCAGTTCAAAAAGCAATGCATGGCTCTCAAGTTCGCCCGTTTCATTCTGTCTCGTTCCCTGAAGGCATCCCTTCCAGCATCTTTTCGGGTTGCGGAATATTGCGATGGGCCCATTTGCCCTGCACCACCCCATCTTTTATGAGAACCAGTCCCGGATTGGACCTGATGATCGTTTTGAGTGCGACTTCATCGGAGAGATGAAAGGAGTAGAAGACTTCGTGCGCCTGCGTGAATTCTTCGATCACCTGCCAGGAGGAGCCTGTGAGCACCAGGAACGGATATCCCCGGTCTTTCGCTGCCCGGGCAAGGGGAGTGACCCTCTGTTGGAAGGCTTCGGTGCTGGTGCCGTGGAGATCGTGGGCCACCACCATGAATAGATATCCGGGCTGTGTCATGAAAAATTCTGTGAGGTCATGTCCCTGGGCGTCTTGAATGTAAAAATTTTCCATGGCTGCTTCCTGCAGTGGCCGTGTGACCTCCTTGCGCTGGTCCCTGAAGCTCCACTGAGCCGCCCACCGGGGATCGTCCCAGGGGTAATCATCAGCGGGGTACTCCCTCCTCTCTCCCGTGCGGGTGTTCTCAAAAATCAGATAGACACTTGCTTCTTCCGGTGCGGGAATTGCCAGTTGTGCCGCAGGGCTGCCCACTTTCCAGGGTCTGAAGTCCATGAGGGGCAAATTGTGCAGACAGTAAACGGAGAGCAGCACGGACATGGATGCCAGCAGTGCCATGAGCCCCGCGTCTCCCCTTGGGGACCGGAGGGGCTTCACCTTCTTGCGGTGTGAAAACAGCACCACGGCTGCTGCCAGGACAACCACGTTTTTGGAGAAGGTTTGCCAGTTGCTCATGACGACGGCATCGCCAAAACAGCCGCAATGAGGCACCGGGTCCGTGATGGCGATGAAAAGCGTCAGGGGGGTGAAGAAAGCCAGAAGGAGCAGCCCTCCCCAGGCGCTGTAGTCCATCCTGATGCGCAGGGCCACGCCAAGGCCGATGACCAGTTCCAGGGTGCTCAGCAAGACGGCCAGGGGCAAAGGGAGTGAAAGGAGCCCCGGGATACCCAGTGCCAGGAAATAGTCCTCAAGCTTATAAACCGATCCCAGGGGGTCGATGGCTTTCACGAAGCCCGAAAAGATGAAAACTCCCCCCAGGACGATGCGCGACAGGAGAATGGTTGTGCGCGTGACCATGGCTTGTGGGTGCAGTTCCGTTCAGTTTTTGAGCCCTTGAGCCGTCGCCGGTGCAAAAAAGGACCCTGTCCCCTCCTGGTGGAGCAATGCTCCCCATTTTGCCCGGGGTTTCTTGTGTCAGTCTCTTGCCACCACCTCACCCACGATCCGGTAATGAACGGTGGGGTTTTCCGGATGGTTGTAGGTGACCGTCACCATCCGGCTGATGCGGTGAGGGCGGGGCGGCAGGCGAAGTTCCACGCTGATGGTCCTTTCTTCTCCCGGCAAAATGGGTTCCCTCGGCCATGAGGTGACACGGGTGCCGCAACAGGCGCGAACACTGCTGATGACCACCGGAGCATCCCCTGTGTTCAGGCTTTTGATGTGGAGACTGGATTGGGGCAGTTCGTCCACATACACGGTTCCATAGTCGTGGCCCCCCTTTTCCAGGGTCAGCTCAGGGCCTTTTCCCCCGTGGGCCTGCGTGGCCATGGGCGCCATCAAAAAGAAGCCTAACAAGAAGAGGATCGTTTTTGCCATGGGTCAGTGATTCCTGATCGTTGCCCTCAGTGAGTTTGAAGGCTCAACCCTCCCCGTTGGAAGCGGGCGAGGCCTCTCTCGGGGTAAATTCCAGGCACCCTTCGTGGGGCATCATGGAAGAAGAGCCTTCGATGAAAATGGTGGCGTCATAGCGCGATTCCAGATTGATCAGGTCCAGCCGTTTCTGGTTGAGGAGGTAATTGGCCACTTCAATGGAAAAGGTGCCCTTGACGGAGGCGGATTTTTTCTGCACCAGGCCCAGCCAGATTTTTCTGAAGTAACACAGGGCGGTGGCTTCGGGGGAGCGTGTCAGGCCCGTCCCCCGGCACACGGGGCATTCAAGGTGGGACCCCTTGATGATGTTGAGCCCCAGGTGCTGGCGCGAGAGTTCCAGAAGCCCAAACCGGGAGATGCGCCCCACGGTGACCTTGGCCTTGTCCTTTTTGATTTCTTCTTTGAGCCGGCGTTCCACGTCCCGCATGTGACGGGATTCCTTCATGTCGATGAAATCAATGACCACGAGACCGCCCTGGTCACGCAGGCGCAACTGGCGGGGAATTTCTCCCGCCGCTTCCATGTTGACCTTGAAGACCGTTTCTTCCAGGTTCCCGTCACTGCTGGTCCTTCCCGAGTTGACATCGATGGAGACGAGGGCTTCCGTGGGATCGATGACCAGATAGCCTCCGGACTTCAAGGGCACCCGCTTCTGGTAGATCTGTTCGATCTGGTCCTCCAGGTTGTACTTGTTGCAGATGGGCGTCTCTCCCTTGTGGAGCCTCACGCTGCGCTGGTTTTTGGGGCTGATGATGCGCAGGAATTCCCTGACCCTTTGGTAGACCTCCTTGTCGTCCACCAGAATGGTCTTGATCTGGGGAGTGAAGTAGTCGCGGATGACGCGAATGGCCAGGTCCTGTTCCTTGTAGATCAGCCCGGGGGCTTGCGTCTCCTGCACCAGCTTTTTGATCTCCTCCCAGATCTTGAGGAGATGGTTCAGGTCTTCGCTCACTTCTTTCTTGTTGCGGCTTTCTGCCACGGTGCGGATGATGACGCCCATGTCCTCGGGCATTTTGAGCCCGTGGGCCAGTTCTTTCAGCCTTTCCCTTTGTTTCTCGTCTTCGATTTTTCTGGAGACGCCCCGCTGGGATTGTCCGGGCATGAGCACAATGTCTCGGCCTGCCAGTGAGATGTAGGTGGTGAGCAGGGCTCCCTTGTTCCCCACCTCATCCTTGACCACCTGGACCAGAACTTCCTGGCCTGTCTCGATGACATCCTGAATGCGAACCGACTCGGTGGGGTCGCTTTTGTAATATTCGGGATGTATTTCCGGGAAGGGAAGAAAGCCGTTCTTCTCCTTTCCGTAATTGACAAAAGCCGCCTGAAGGCTGCTCTGCACGTGAGTGATGATGCCTTTGTAGATGTTTCCGACTAGCTTGCTCTTGGCCGCACTTTCAACGAAAAATCCTTCAAGGGTCTGCCCTTGAACCACCGCCACCCGGAATTCCTCAGGATGGACGGCGTTGATGATCATGGTTTGTTGAGTCATGTGTTTGCCTTGTTTTTGTTTTTTCTGCGCGATGCCGAAGATGCTGCTTGGCCTGGTGAACAAAGGTGCGCAGGGCGATTTCCCGATTGGCTTGCATGGTTCCGTCATAGGGGGCATCCAGGTAAGGGATGCGCATCTCATGGAGAAGGGGCTTGAGGACGGAGGCGCAGACGGTGCTGGGCATGCAGGTGAAGGGAAAGACGTTGACGATGCCGTCAAAACCCTCGTGGACATACTCCAGTGCGCCCCCGATGCTCAGGGCAGCTTCCGTGCCGATGTCGAAATTGAAGAGACGGTCTTTTTGCAACTGCCGTTCGATGTCGCCGATGCTGTGATCTTTCTGAATGTCCAGGTGCCGAAGGGCTCTGCTGTAAGCTTTTCCCTGGCGCCATTTCTGATAGAGATCCTCCACCTTGTTGGCCAACAGCTGATTGAAGGTTGAACGAAGGGTTTCGCGATCCTGTCCCAGCCAGGCTTTGTTCCAGGTGTGACGAAGCTTTCTTCCGCGGTCGAAGGTGACGTAGTTGATCCATTCGGCCAGAGATGCGTCCACCACTTCCGCACCGCACTTCTCCAGCTGGCGGATGATGTTCTGATTGGAGTCGGGGTGGGTTCGAAGGTAAATCTCTCCCACGATTCCAATGCGGGGTCGCCTCGGGGCGTGGGGGTCCATGAAGGACGCGGCCGTGGCCACAATGTCTTCCAGAAGGTTGTAGATGCGCTCATAATCGGGCTGAGTTCCCGACTCGAAAATGACGGACTCCATGGTTTGAAGGGCCGTTTCCATGAAGCTGTCCGTGAGACCGGGGCGGAGTTCGTAAGGGCGCACCCGCCAGACGGTTCGGTCCAGAATGTCCGCCACCACGATGGCCGTGTAGCTCAACTTTCTGAACGGCGAAGCTTTTTCGGGGGCCATGATGTCCGCCGTGCGGTAAGAATTCTCCGAGGACAGGTAAACGATGGGAACGTCCTGAAAGTCTTCGAACTGGTCCAGAACCAGGCGGTGCAGCTTGTTGTACATTCCGAAACGGCATGGCCCCCCCGCTTCGGGCATGAAATAGGCGTAGTTTTCTCCTCGAAAGGCATCGCCCAGCCTTTCTTTTTCCTCTTGCAGATGGACCAGCACGTCGCCCAGGGTGATCTGGCAGGGAAAGCATTCCTTTCCCGAAGTGTGCTGCTTGCCCAGGTGCAGCCCCTTGTAGGTTTCCATGATGACGGCATTGACGCCCATGGCTCTGAAGCTTGCGGCGAGCAACCGGCAGGGAAAGGGGGCCATGTTGGGAACCAGCAGAGTTTTTTCGGCCACATGAAATTTGCCCACGCGGGTGCGAAGGCGCTCCAGAGAACTGATTTTGGGCATCTCCTGCCCGGAGTTTACATGCTGCATGCCAAAGTTTCCCTCAAACCGTTGATGGATGGGAGATTTCCAGAGTTTTCCTGAACATTTTTGACGACATTTCGAAAAGCTTCGATGCGCGTGAGAACTCCCGCAACCGCGCTGTGTTCATCCAGTTCCAGAATGAGGTAGGGCTTTTCACTCAAAATGTGGCGATAGAAGTGCTCTATGAATGAATCGGCGCCGCAGCTGAAGTTGGTGATGTGAACGCCGAACCAGTTGGGCTCGCGGGCGATGCGCTTTGCCGTTTTGAGAATTCTGGTTCCCGATCCCCAGAACATTCTTGGAAAATCGCTGAGATCCTCTCCTTCCACGTCCAGGAAGTCCATGGGCAGCGCGGTGATGCCCAGCTTTGAGAAATGCCTGCCCATTTGAAGGTTCAGCCTTTCATCGTAAATGTTGTAGGAGCGGCCCGTGACCACCCAGAGGGGTTCTTCGGGGCCGAGGCTGCTCAGAGCCTGCTTTCCTCTGGCCAGCAGTTTTGCCTTGAAAGCCTCGTGTTCCTTCCAGGCCTCCGAAACTGCCCCCATCACATCCTGGAAGGATCTTTTCTCCCCGCGTGGAAGATGCGAGTGCAACGCACGGGCCAAATGTTCCGGGCCGTCCTTGAGAAAAACATTGGGGCGGATCAGCCGTTCTTCAGGGATTTGCAGGGCGGCTTTGGTCATGTACTGGGAGCTTTCCACCAGAGGACAGAAATACCCCGCCTCTTCCTCTTTCTGAGTGGGCATGTTGATGGTGTTGGGAAGGAAAAGGTAGTCCACGCCGTCCATGAGGTGGCGCACGTGTCCGTGAAAAACTTTCACGGGAAAGCATGTCTCGGCGGTCATGCATTCGATGCCCTGCCTGACGATGCCGCTGTTGGTGGGGGGACTGATGAAGACATCGAACCCCAGACCGGCAAACATGTGGGACCACAGAATGCCCCATTCCAGGGAATGGAGGCCGAAAGGAATGCCAAGGGAGGGTTTGGTTCCTCCTGCAGGGAAAGGGCTGTCTGGCTGCAGAACCTGAATCCCTTTCCGGGCCATGGCTTCATGGAACAGCTGGTCCCTCTCGAGAAAATAATTCCTGGACCGTGCTCCCTTGTGATGCGTGACCTCGTACCGCCCGCAATCACCTCCCCAGATGCTTTTCCGGTCTCCGAAGGAGTAGACCTTCAGCTTGCACTCGTTGTGGCACCTCTTGTCCGCTCTGCAGATGGTCTCCGAGAAGCTGACGGTGTGGTCGGCCAGGTGTTCGAAACTGTGGGTCTTGGGAATGATTTTCCGGTTCTCCACAAGTTCTTTGACCATCAAGGCTGCCCCGAAGCCCCCCAGCACTTCACGGTGTTTGGGCACGAGAAGGGGCTTTTTGAGAATCTTTTCAAAGGCGGCCACAATGCCCTTGTTGAGCGACGGGCCCCCCAGAAACATGATGCGGTCGCCCACCCGGCGTTTCTCCACAACCCTGTTGAGGTAATTGTGGACGGTGGCATAGCACAACCCAGCGATCAGGTCTTCCTTTTTGGCCCCTTTTTGAGCATAGCCCTCCAGGTCCGTTTCCATGAAAACGGTGCATCGCTCTGCAAGGTGCAGAGGATTCCGGGAAGAGAGGGCCACCTCCTGAAATTCACCCACAATGTTGATCTTCATTTTGTTGGCCAGCTCATGGAGAAAGCTTCCCGTTCCCGCGGCACAAACCTTGTTCATGTCGAAATCAAGAGGGTGGGTGTTGTCGATGCGAATGTACTTGGAGTCCTGGCCACCTATTTCGAAGATGGTGTCCACTTCCGGATCCACGGCGATGGCTCCTCGGGCGTGGGCGGTGATCTCGTCGATCACAAGGTCTGCGTCCAGAAAGTCCCCCACCACATTCCTTCCCGATCCCGTGGTGGCCAGGGCAATCAACTGCAGCCGGCCTTCCCATTCCCTTTTCAGAGTGCGCAGGAGTTCCTGGGCCACTTCAATGGGTTTCCCCCGGGTGGGCAGGTAGCACTTGTGAAGGATCTCTCCACTTTCCCCGATCAGGGCGTACTTGGTCGACGTGGAACCGATGTCCACGCCCAGGTAGGCGCGAAGGGGAGCGTCCGGCCGAAGGTTTGGAAACGCAAGGAGGTTGTCCTCGTCAAAGGACGTGTGTTTGATCTCAAGAGGGTCTGCCAGGGGAAAACCATCGCCTTTGCGGTCCAGCATTTTTTCCAGCAGGGACAAGTCAATGGTGTTGCGGGTGCCCTGAATCCGGGCCTGCAGGGCCACTCCCAGTGCCCCCAGAGATGTGTGGTGGGGAGGGACATTCAGTTGGGGAAAGTAGTGCCGAAAAGCCTGCACCTGCAGTTGGTTGGAAGCCATGCCTCCGATCATGATGATGGGGGAATCCAGCTTCCGGTTCCCAACGATGGTGCTCATGTAATTGGCCGCGTTGCCGTGGTGAAGGCCTGCGATGATGTTGGAAAGGGTTTCTCCCTTGTTTTGAAGGTGGATCATGTCCGACTTGGTGAACACGGTGCACCGGCAGGCAACGGGAGCGGGGTTCGTGCTTTGAAGGCCCAGTTCAATGAAGTCTTCCAATGTCTGCTGAAGCTTGTTCTGGTCCATGTGAAAGTCGCTGCCATACATGGAAAAGACAAGCCGTTCCGCCTGCTGGTCGATGAAGGAGCCCGTTCCGGAAGCGCAGGGGCCGTTCATGTTGAAAGACTCCAGATGCCAGCGTCCCTTTTCATGCCCCAGCTGGAGAAGTGTGGCGTCCTGGCCCCCCATGGCGATGATGGACCGCACGCCGGGGGCCACGTGAGCTGCCCCCATTGACTGGGCAATGGTTTCCACTTCGTAGGGAGCGTCGAAAAGTTCGGCAAGGGCCAGACCACTGATGCCGGTGAATGAAAGGGACCGGATCTTTCTCCCGGAACCCAGAGCCTCTCCATGGAGCAGTTGCCGAAGAAGTTTCTGCACCTCTTCGTAAACCAGTCCAAAGTGGCGGATATAGGGGGCTTCGTAAATCACCACCCCTTCCTCATCCAACGCCACGCAGTTGATGCTCACTGAACCCACGTCGATTCCCACGTCAACAAACATCCATCCAGTCCTTTGATATTGTTGTAAGATCAGATTGTCTGAATTTTTATGAAATGCTCAATCTTTTTATTATAGGATTTTTGCGACCACTCTTCAATCTACAATGTTTGAAACCTGGAGGGAGAGGTGTTGAAGGATCCCGTGAATGGAACAAAAATTCGCGGCCCACGGGTTCGCTTCCCTGCAACATGAGGAGATGATGTCGCCCTGTATGGGGACCTCTGGTAAAATTTCCATGAATCATGTAACCTCTATAACAGTGTTTGGAATAAAGTTCCAGGAATTGAAGACCATGTGATTGCCTTTGGTCCCATGAAGAAATCCGTACTGCCGGACCCGTTCTTCCCGCGAAGGGAAGGGTCGGGTCCATCCTGGCGGAACAGGATCCCCGCCTGCGCGGGCAATGACGCAAAGGGACTTTTACTTGGTTGAGACAGCTCAAGTCAACATTTGGCTTCCACTCCGGGAGGAAAGGCATCGGTCAACAGCTGGGTGACCGGATGATTTCAAGGGGAAAAGGGGGCGGCCTTGAGGGCATTGCATGAGCTTCAAGAGAGAACTGGGGCTCTGGGCGCGCATGGGGGTTGGGATTGATCCGCATCGAAGGACTCACCAAACATTTCAGGAAGGTGAAGGCACTTGAGGGAATCGACCTTCATGTGAGAGAAGGCGAACTGTTCGCTTACCTCGGTCCCAACGGTTCCGGCAAAACCACCACCATCAGAATACTCACAGGCCTTTCCAGTCCAACTTCCGGAGATGCCTACCTGCATGGCTTCCACATCTTGCGGGAGACTCTGCAGGCCAAGAGACAATGCGGACTGGTCCCTCAAAGCATCAACCTGGACCACGAACTGACCGTTCAGGAGAACCTCAGCATACACGGCAAACTTTTTCAGATGCCGCACCGGTTGAGAAATGAGCGCATCGAAGAAATGCTTCATTACGTGGACATTGCCGATCGCCGAAAAACCCCTGTCAAACACCTCTCAGGGGGAATGAAGCGGCGTGTCATGATTGCCAGGGCCCTCATGCATTCTCCCAAAATCCTCTTCCTGGATGAACCCACAGTGGGCCTCGATCCCAAGATTCGGCGAAGGATCTGGTCGCTCATCAAAAAAATACAACAAAACGGTTCCACCATTTTTTTGACCACCCATTACATTGAAGAGGCTGAATTCCTGGCCCAGCGCGTTGCTTTTCTGGACGAAGGACAAATCATCGCTCTCGACACCCCTCAAAATCTCATGAACCGGCTGGGAAAATGGGCGGTGGACAACATCGTGGAGGGTGAAATGGAAACCACTTATCATTCCAGCCGGGAAGGAGCGAATGCACACATTTTGCGCCAGGACGGCAGCTTGTCTGTGAGACGCGTCAATCTTGAAGACGTTTTCATTTCGGTCACTGGGAAAAAGGTCCAGCCATGAGAGGCTGTCTTGCGGTCTATCATCGGGAATTGTTGATTCTCAAAAAGAAATTCTGGCGTCAGACGGCTTCCATGTCCGTCGCTCCCCTTTTGTACCTCATTGCTTTTGGTTTCGGTGTGGGCAAGGATTTGCAGGTGGATGGCCGCTCCTATATGGAATTTCTCATTCCGGGCCTGGTGGCCATGAGCAGCATGACACAGGCATTCGCCATCGCCAGCGAAATCAACATCGCCCGCTTTTACTGGAGAATTTTCGAGGAGTTTCAGGCGGCACCCATTCGCAACATCGCCTATGTGACCGGAGAGGTGCTGGCGGGCATCACACGGGCCCTTTTCGCCGTGGCCCTGATCCTTTTCATCGGCCTCCTTTCGGGTGTCGTCTTGTCCTACGGTCTTTTTTTCTGGCTCGCCGTGGTCCTCAACAGTTTTTTGTTCGCATCCATGGCGGTTTGCATGGCCATGCTCGTGAGGTCCCATGCGGATCAGGCCCTGCTGACCAATTTTTTCATCACTCCCATGGCCTTCCTGGGAGGGACCTTTTTCCCTGTGGATCATATGCCCCTTTGGGCCCAGAAAATTCTCAACTTTCTGCCCCTCACGCACGCAGCGCAATCCATCAGAGCCTCCTCCTTCGGCCAGGCAACGCCTGAACCCTTTTCCTACTTGCTGCTGGCTGCCATGGGCCTGGCCCTCTTCGTTCTCGCTTTCCATTGTGTCAACAAGGCTAAAGACTGAAAGGTGCTGTCCATGAATCGAGGGTCCACTCTCCATGAGGCCGGGGTGACGGGCCTGCGAGCCTGAGGGGGGGACAATTTTTCGCCACTGATTGGCAGGGTTTGATTTTACAATTCACCGGAGATTCCACGGACTCGGATAAAATGAAATGAGGAAATGCAGCAATGGAGGCAAAACCCACTTACGAAGAACTTCAAAGAAGAGTGAAAGAGCTTGAGGAACTGGTGTTTGCATGCTCGGGAGCAAAAGAGAAGCTTCTGAAAAGTGCGAAGCGCTATAAGCTCATTTTCGATCACTCGCCCCTGGGAATCATACATTTTGACCAGGACGGTGTCATCGTGGACTGCAACGACCACTTCCTGGAGATCATGGGGGCGCCGAGAAAAGCGGTGGTGGGCTACAACATGATCGAGTCCGCCCGGGACGAGAAAATGCGGGAGGCCATGCTTCGGGCCCTTTCGGGAGAGATCGGCACCTATGAAGGCGATTACCGCTCCGTGAGCGGCAACAGGCTCACCACCCTCAGAGCCATCTACAACCGCATCAACTCGGAAGATGGCAAGTTTCTGGGTGCCGTGGGACTGTTCGAGGACATCACGGAGCAAAAGGAGGCTGAGCAGGCTCTGCGCGAGAGCGAACAGCGGTATCGAAGCCTGGTGGAAACCATGAACGATGGGCTTCTCGTTCGGGATGAACACGACGTGATCACCTATGTGAACCCCCGCCTGTGTCACATGTGGGGTTATGAACGGGAGGAAATCATCGGCCATCCTCTGGTGGATTTTTTGGATGCGGAAAACCGTCTCATCCTTGAACAGCAACTGGCTCGCCGCCGCCAGGGAGCGGTGGACCCCTACGAAATAACCTGGACCGCCAAGGGGGGTGGAAAAGTGGCGGCCATCATGTCTCCCAAACCCATTTTTGATGGGGATGGAAATTTCAAGGGCAGCTTTGTGGTCATCACAGACATCACCAGCCGCAAAAATGCGGAGGAGGCCCTTGCCCGGCAGGCTCGGGAACTGGCCCGGTCCAATGAGGAACTGGAGCAGTTTGCCTACGTGGCTTCCCACGACATGCAGGAGCCCCTGCGCATGGTGGCGAGCTATGTCCAGTTGCTCGCCCGCCGCTACAAGGGAAAGCTCGACGCCGATGCGGACGAGTTCATTGAATATGCGGTGAACGGCGCAAAGCGCATGCAGAGGATGATCAACGATCTGCTCGCCTATTCCCGCGTGGGCCGAAGAGGAGAGACTCTGGAGCCCGTTGAAGTGGAAACCGCTCTTCATTGGGCTTTGGGAAACGTGGGGGCCATGGTGGAAGAAAGCGACGCTCAGGTCACCCACGACCCTCTTCCCCTTGTGATGGCCCATGGAGGACAGTTGGCCCAGCTCTTTCAGAATCTCATCGTCAATGCCATCAAGTTTCGAAGCGAGGCTCCCCCCAGCATTCACATCTCTGCCGGGAAGCAAGACAGTGAATGGGTTTTTTCAGTGCGGGACAACGGAATCGGTTTTGACAGGGAGTACAGCGACAAGATTTTTGTGATCTTTCAGAGGCTCCATGGAAAAGGAGTCTATCCAGGGACGGGAATCGGACTTGCCATCTGTAAAAAAATCGTTGAGAACCTGGGAGGCCGAATCTGGGCTGAGTCGGAACCGGGCAAAGGTGCGACTTTCTATTTCACCATTCCCGAAAGAAGAGGAGGTGACGTGTCATGAGGCGGGGCAAATCGGTGAAGCCTGTGGAAATCCTGCTGGTGGAAGACAATCCGGGGGATGTGAGACTGACCATCGAGGGGCTCAGGGAGGGAAAGGTCCGGAACAACCTGCAGATTGTGGAGGATGGTGCTGAAGCGCTCGCATACCTGAAGCGGGAAGGCAAGTACAAAGATGCCGTCCGCCCCGATCTCATTCTTCTGGATCTGAACCTGCCCAAAAAAGATGGCAGGGAAGTCCTTTCAGAAATCAAGGCCGACGAGGATCTTCGACACATTCCCGTTGTGGTGCTGACCAGTTCCAAGGCGGAACAGGACATACTCAGAGCTTACAGCCTCCATGCCAACTGCTACATCACCAAGCCCGTGGATCTGGACCAGTTCATCTCGGTGGTGGAATCCATCGAAGATTTTTGGTTTTCAATCGTCAAACTGCCCAGAGGCGAGCGCAATGGATAAACGACCGGGCATGGAGGTGCTGCTCGTGGAGGACAATCCCGGGGATGTGCGTTTGCTGCAAGAGCTGCTCAAGGATGAGCGCAGATTTTCCCTTTCGCTTCACCATGTGGATTGTCTCTCGGAAGCCGCTGAATTCTTAACCCGCCGCAAAGTGGACTTGATCCTCCTGGACCTGTCCCTTCCCGACAGCCAGGGTTTGGACACCTTCAGAATAATTCAAGAGATGGCTCAAAGCGTGGCCATCATCATTCTCACGGGCCTTGAAGACGAAGACCTGGCAACACAGGCCATGCAGCAGGGTGCTCAGGACTATCTGCAGAAAGGGGCCACCGAAGGGGAGCTGCTCTTGCGCTCCATGCGCTATGCCATCGAGCGCAAGAGGGCGGAGCTGGCCCTTCGAAGAGCCCGCGACACCCTTGAACTGCGCGTGCAGGAGCGAACGGCCGAACTGGCGCAGATCAACGAGGAGCTTCGCAACGAAATTCGGGAGCGCAACCGGGCAGAGAAAGCCTTGCGAGCCAGTGAAGAGAGGTACAGGGCGGTGGTTGAAGATCAGACGGAACTGATCTTTCGTCTGCTTCCCGACGGCACGCTCACATTCGTCAATGGAGCTTTCTGCCGGTTTTTTCAGAAAAATGAAGGGGACATACTCGGAAGGAAACCGGAAGAGTTTTTTGACGAAGAGGAAGCCCGCCAGATCTACGCGAATCTTGCGCTCCTCCATGGGGACAATCCTGTTGGAAAAACCCTGCAGTGGGTTTCCGCCGGGCAGGATGAACCTCGCTGGCTCCATTGGACGAACCGCCTCATTCATGATCCCCTGCGGGGATCCGTTGAATACCAGTGCGTGGGCCATGACGTCACAGAGGAAAAAAAGATGGAAGAGGCCCTGAGGGAGAGCACCAGAAAATTGAAGATTTTCGCCTATTCCATCATTCACGACCTCAAAAGCCCCTCGGTGGCCCTTCACGGTTTGGTGCGCCTGCTGCAAAAGAATTACGGGCACTTGCTCGACGAAAGGGGAGCGGGCTACTGTGAACAGATTCTGAACGCTTCCAGACAGATCGGCGCTTTGGTGGAAGCCATAAACCTCTACATATTCACCAAGGAAACCCAGCCAACGGCGGAAAACGTTTCTCTGTCCCAGATCCTCCAAATGATTCGGGAAGAGTTCTCCTTTCGCTTGGAGCAGCGGGGCGTTCACTGGAAAGTGGCCGAAGATCTTCCTCAAATCAGAGGGGACCGGCTCTCCCTCATGAGGGTCTTCCGAAACCTGGTGGACAATGCTCTCAAGTATGGAGGAAAAGGGTTGAGTTCAATCAGGGTAGAATATGCATCGGAGCCCGACTTTCACATTCTTTCGGTGATGGATGACGGTGCAGGCATCGACGAGGAGGATTCCCAGCGAATTTTCGACCTTTTCGAAAGACGGGTCAAAGTTGGAGAGAAAGGTGTGGAGGGGACTGGCCTCGGCCTGGCCATCGTGAGAGAAATCGCTGAAAAACACGGGGGGCGTGTGTGGGTGGAAACCAACCCGGGGGGGACCACCTTCAACGTGTCCCTTTCCAAAAGACTGTGAGAGGTGCCCCTGGAGCAGGGCACCTCCCACCGGTGCAGGAAGCAGGGAGCCTATTTCTTCTTTTGTTTCTGCTGTCCCACGCGAACCTTGACCGTGCCGGTCTTGGTTTCAACTCTCATGTGGGTTGCAGAGGGGCAGTTTCCCATGCGCCACTTGGCGGAGGGAGCGATCCAGATACGGCAATGATCATCGATGACATTTTCGCAGCCGGTGCACTGCTCCACGACGGGTTTCCAATCAACAGCGTTGTTCATTCACTCCTCCAAATCAATTCTTTGTATATTTCAGGCTGGGCTGGCTTTCCACTGGGCACCGGAATGCATCCCGGAGCGATCTGTGGCCAACGGCCACCATGAGTCCTCAATAATGAGAAAGAAAACGAAACAGTATTATCTATCCCGGGATGATCAAAAAGTCCAATGAAATTCGCAGAAAACCACCTGGGAAATTTCCTGGGCGGCGAAGGGCTGGATTGCAAAAACCCTTTTGTGTGGAAAAGCCGCTGGGGGCAGAGCCCAATGGGTCCGGCATGGGAAACGGTGTTGCCGTGAGTGGAAAAAAAAGCTTCCCTCGGGTCTTGAGGAAAGGGAAGTTTCTTAGATCTGGCACAGTGCGCCTTCTCCTCGATCCTGCATCAGCATTTTTTGAGGGAAGGGGTGCCTTGGGAATACAGAAATGGGCATGAAATTATTCAGCAGGTTTTACGGTTTGAGGGGATACAGGAGAATGGGAGCCATTTCGGCCGTGCTTGCCAGGCACGGTTTTGGGGGGATGGTCGACCGACTTTTCCGCCGGGAGAAAGAGAACGGTCCGGAAAGCCTGGAGGAGGCTGCTGTGGGCACCGGGAGCTTTCCCTCCCCCAAAAGGATTCGTCTTGTTCTTGAAGAGCTGGGGCCAAGTTTCGTCAAGCTGGGCCAGTTGATGAGCACTCGGGCGGACATATTTCCCCCCCGGTACATTGAAGAATTCAAGAAGCTGCAGGACCGCGTTCCGGCCATTCCTTTTCAACAGGTGAAAGGGGTTGTGGAAAAGGAGCTGGAAAAGCCTCTGGAGGAAATATTCGCCCACATCGATCCCAATCCCGTGGCGGCAGCCTCCGTGGGACAGGTGCACACAGCCAGGCTCTTCACGGGGGAAAAAGTGGCCGTGAAGATCATCCGCCCAGGAATCCACAAGAAAATCCGTGAAGACATTCGACTCATGTATGCCCTGGCCGGCCGCATTGAAAGGTCTTTTGAAATGGGGCGAATCATTGGCGCGGTCAACCTGGTCCGGGAGTTTGAACGGATCATCTTTCGGGAACTGGACATGCTCATCGAGGCGGGGAACATGGAGAAATTTGCCGCCAATTTTCCGGAGGGAGACGAGATATACATTCCGGCGGTCTACTGGGATCTCACCCGCCGCTCCATCCTGGTCATGGAGCACATCGACGGGATCAAAATGGATGATGTGGCTGCCATTCGAGCTCACGGACTGGACCCCGGGGAGGTGGCCCTCATCGGCCTGCGTTCCTTTTCGAGGCAACTCATGAAGCATGGTTTTTTTCACGCGGATCCTCACCCGGGAAACACCATCGTCATGTATGACGGGCGTGTCAGCCTGGTGGATTTCGGCATCATGGGCTACCTGGATGAGGAGGCCATGCGCCAGATCGCCAACATTTTTCTGGGCTACGCGGAGCACGACTACGGCATGGTGATGGATGCCCTCGTGGATGCGGGGCTGCTGGATGAAGAGCGCATGGACCTGCAGTCTTTCCGCGCGGACCTCAAGGACGTGAGCGAGTCTTTTTACGGCAGGTCCCTCCAGCACATTTCCGTGAAGGATGTTTCCGACCAGTTGATGCAGCTGGTCCTGAAATATCAGATCCGCCTTCCCAGAAACCTGCTTCTCCTTCTCAAAACCTTTATTCAGACGGAGGCCCTGGGCAAGATCCTCGGCAGCGATGCAAGCATCCTGGAAGTGACCAGGCCCTATGCCCGGGAGCTTCTTCAGAAAGGGGTCGACGCCCAAAGCGTTCTCAAGAATCTGAGGCAGGACATGCGCACCTCGGGCGCTTACATGAAGTCCGCCCCCAAATACCTGAACAGCATCCTCAAGCGCACCGCCGAAGGGCGCCAGCGGATCGAATTCCACCATTCGGGTTTTCAGGACATGGGCACTCGCCTGGAAAAAAGCATGAACCGCCTCACGGTGGGCCTGGTCATCGCCGCTTCCATTGTGGCAGCGGCCATGATCCTCAATTCCGGCCAGCGTGTGTGGGAGTTTACCTGGCAGTTTCTGGGCGAACAAACCCTTTCACTCACCGCCCTTCTGGGAGTGGGGGGCTACGTCATTGCCACGGTCCTGGGAATCTGGCTCATTGTATCCATTTTCAGGTCGGGCAGGCTGTGACAGGATCTGGGCTCCTTTGAGCATGGTACTTTCAGGGGACCCTGCTTTTTGTCCTGTTCAGGTGCTCATGCGGAGGCCTGGAGGGATTGGGGCCATGGGGGGCAGTGTTGCAGGTTTGAGGGATAGTGTGTAGTTCCGTCACCCCGGCGCAGGCGTGGATTCAGAAGGTCTTGAAAAGACTGGGTTCCCGCCTGCGCAGGAATGACCCAAAGGGGCTTTCACATTGGGTGAGACAGCTTATGTCAGCAGCACTGGGCCATGGCAAGGACGTGTTTGAAGATGAGAGCTGCCACTGCCCCACGTCTGCCTGATGGGTTCCCCGTTGGCATGGCCCCTATAAAAAGAGGAAACGGGGACGAATCAGGAGAATGGAAGCTTCCACCTTGGTGATGATGTGCTCCGTGACCGAACCCACCACAAAGCGCTCCAGGCCACGACGATTGGCTGTTCCCATCACCAGGAGCCCGGCTCCCCACTCGCCGGCGGCCTTGGCGATGGCTTCTGCAATGCCGTGCATGCCGTAAACGGCATTGGCTGTCATGAGCCGTGTCTCCACCGCCAGGTTGCTGTTGACAGTCGCTTTGGCACGTTCCAGCAACTGGATCCCCTCCTGTTGCTCATCGTCTTCCGAGTCGTCCACCACGTGGACCAGGCAGAGGAGGCTGTTGTGTAACCCTGCGATTTCCTGAGCCTCTGCGAGCGCCTTTTCCGCCGTTTCACTGTTGTCGATGGCCACCATGATTCTTTTGTACATATGGAGCTCCCTTCATGTCACACGGGTTGGAGGTCAAGGGGCGGTCGTGAAGGAGGGTTCTCCGTAACCGGCCCCTCGTTGGAGTGAGAATCCGGAACTCGAATCACATCACATTGCTGCTGTCTTTTTTCAAATTTTCAAAATAGTTCCTGATCACCTGCCTTCCGGGCACCTTTTCATTCTGAGTGTACACCATGAAGTGGATGAGGCCATGAACTGCCATGGCAATGAGCAGACCTTCAAAAATGCCCACTTTGTAAACCAGGCCACCGCAAAGAAGGGCCAGTATGAGGGCGTACCGGCCATACATGGTCACGTGGGCCAGGCCGGCGATCATTTTGTAGCCTGAAAACATCATGATGGCGGCCAGGGCGAACTTGGGAAGGTACATGAGGTACTGGTTCTGCCAGGTGAAGAAGGCCACCACCAGGCCGACGAACAAGATGGAGAACTTGGTGTAGGCACCGGCCAGCTTGTTGGTGGTGCTCTTCGCCAGGCCGTCCAGGTTGGTCATGCCGCCGAAAAAGCTGGAGCCCAGGTTGGCGATCCAGATGGCCAGGAGGCTGTTGTTGCTGTTGCACTTACGTTTCAAGGGATCGATCTTTTCGATGGCCGCATTGCTCATCACCTGTTCGATCACGTCGATCACCGCAAGCATGGCGCAAAACAGGAACATGTACACCAGCAGGAGCACACTATCAACCTGCGGGATGGGCAGCGCCACCCTGAGGTCCACATCTTCCACGTAGAGCATGGGAACGGGCACGAACTGGGCCAGGACAACGCCTGCAATGATGAGGACAAAATAAGGGATGGCGGGCTGCCTGTTTTTGAACTTGGAAAACAAAAACAAAAAGACAGCGAAGCTCACCATGGAGATGGCAAACATCTGTATGCGGGCGGCGTTCCAGAAAACCTCGGGTGACTCTGCCCCCGGGGGAATCTCATAGGTGAAGGTGAAAAATTTGAGAAAGATCTTCAGCCCCACCCCTGCCAGCAGTCCCTCCACCAGGTAGACGGGCACGGCCACAAGCAGATATTTCTGCCAGTTGAATTTCCAGATGACGGCCTGCATCACGGCAGTCAGGAAAATACAGAACGCCATGTTTTGAAGGCCGAATGAGGCCACGCCCAGTGCCAGCACAGGAGCCAGGCCCGCCGCGATGCCGGGGCTGCCGATGTAGTTTCCCGGTCTGATCCAGGCATTGATCCATCCCACCAGGCTGGCGAAGGCCACCGTGGCCAATCCCACCTTGATGGGATAGTCGGACATCATGGCGATTCCCACCGTCAAAGGGATGGCCATGGTTCCCGTGATGAAGCCGGCCGCGGCGTCGCGGCCGGCGTACTGAGCCTGAAAGGCCGCGCTTGGTTTTTTTACTGCAGGTTTGGGAGCGGGGGTTGGCTGGTTCTGCGGATCCTGGTCGTCGGTTTCCCTGGAAAAGGCTTTTCTTGGTTCCTTGGATGTCATGGATCTAAGACCTCCCTTCTCTTTTTCAATAGGCTTCCAGGTCATAAAGAAAAAACAGAGGCTGAAAGGCCCCGATGCTTCCCGCCCCTCCAAGGCTCTGGAAACCGTGTCTGTCCCAGAAGTTCCACAGGTCGGCCATGGAGCAACCGGTGAGGCGAATGGTCGAGACTTTTAACGCGTGTGTGACTTTTTGGGGGACTCTGGAGCCCCATCGATCCTTCAGGGTGAGCCAGGCCTGCTCGAGCAGGGGCCCGGCCTCATCCTGGAAATCTCTCCCTGGGGGAATGCGGGCCATTGCCTCCATGGCTTTCCAGAACTCCTTCGCCTCGGAAAGGCTTCTTGCCCAATGGAGGAGTTCAAAATCCCTGCCATCCTGGGAAAGGTCCAGGGGGAAAGGAGCCAGGGTCAGTTCCTGCGGCTCGAAGGGCAGGCCTTTTTGGGTACAAACCCCATGAACCGCATCGGCCATGGTGTCCACAACCTCCCGCTCTCCCGTAACCAGTGCGGGCTGACCCTTTCCCAGCTTGGGCAAAACGAGCCGGCACCAGAAGGAAATGCGCTGGGGCAGTGCATAGGAGAGATGGGGCTTTTCTTTGTGAAGGGAAAGCTCCAGTGGTTCCGCCATCTCTTCCAGTCCATCGTCCTCATTCATTCCCAGGACCTTTCGAAAGTTGTCCTCGAGAAGACCCAATTCATGAAAATCCCCCTCGAGATCCATTTCCTTTTCGTCCAGATCACGGGCCAATTCGAGGAAAAGGGCTGCCTCAGTCATTCGTGCCAACTGTTCCCCTGATTTTTTGTCAGGGGATTCAGCCTTCACGGAACTTTGTATCTGGTGGCGGTCTTCATCCCGGTTTTTCAAGGCCCATTGCTGCGCCATGGAGGACTGAAGGCCCGCTTCACCGTGAAGGGAGGCAAATTCCTGGTAGTTACGCAGCCGCATGGAAACTTCCGAAACAAGCCATTCCCTGTCAAGGCCCGGCCACTCCCGGGTGATGTGCCGGCAGTGACTTGGTGCTTCCAGGGGGCGGGCAATGCGGAGCACGTTCAAGGAGGGAAAAAGCAGGGAGAGGGGAACGCAGTCCACCTCCCCAAGAGTGGTGTAAGGAAACAGAAAGAAGAGAGGAGGGTGATCGTTCATCTTTTCCTCATGTCAACGGGTTTATTGTTGGCTGTTTGTCACTGCAATCTGCATGTTCACGAAGACCCGAAAGCCGACAAAGTCCCTTGGCCAAGTCCCTTATTGGGAAGTGCAGAACAGGGGAAGTGGCGGAGGGCTCAACCGCTCCTGAGCGGCAGCCGCTTCCAGCAAGTGCCTTATGGCTTCCTCCCCCTCCGGCCCCACATCGCGGGTGTGTTCGTTCACGAACATTTCGATGTGCCGGCTGATCACTTCGTCTTGCATCTCCTGGGCGTGTCTTCGCATGTAAGGCCACACCTGATGGGGATGGGCACGGCTGTGGGCGAGGCTTTCCCGGATTTTCCCTTCCACGAAACGAGCTGTTTGTTCCCCCAGCTGCCGCCTCATCACGATGCCTCCCAGGGGAAGGGGCAGGCGGGTTTTGTTTTCCCACCACGCTCCCAGGTCGACAACCAGGTGCAGGCCATGCTCATGAAAAGTGAAACGCCCTTCGTGAATGACCACACCAGCGTCCACTCTTCCTGACACCACCGCGGGCATGATCTCGTGAAAAATCATCTCTTCCCTGGGACCCTCGTGAGTGCCCTCCAGCTGCAGCAAGAGACCGGCAGTGGTCATTCTGCCGGGAATGGCCACCGTTCCATCCTTGAGGTCTTCCATGGAAAGCTTCTTCCGGGAAACAACCACAGGGCCGCATCCTCTTCCCATGGCTCCGCCGGAACGAAGAAGGCAATAGTCCTTCAGAAGGTGAAGCATGGCATGAATGGAAACCTTGGCGATGTCCAGACGCCTCCCTCGAACTTCCCGGTTCAATTCCTCCACATCACCCATGAAGATGCGAAAGGAGTGAGGTTCCCAGGCAATGCGTTTTTCCGCCAGCGCATAAAAAATGTAGGTGTCATTGGGGCATGGGGAAAACCCCAGGCTCAAGGGTTGACGCATGGAACTCCTTTGTCGTGATCGATTGCAGGTCCCGGGAGATGGAGCGGGAAAAGGGGAGTTGAGAACGGTGTGCACGAGAGGGAAGATGGAACTGGTTTGCCGGAAGAGAATTTTCTCCGTTTTTCAATAAAAATTCAAGTGTTTTAGCCACATGACAACGACGGTGTGGCAGTGGGCGAAAGCTTTCGTAAAGTGCCAGTGCCCCTTGTCTCTGTCGCCCGCAAGGTTGCTCATGCCCCGGCATTCCATCATGGGAACCTGATGGCGAAGGCATGCCTGAGCAATGCCACTGCCCTCCATGTTCTCCGCGAATGCCCCGGATTTTTCGAAGCGCTGCGCCGCCGTTTGTGCATCGCCGCTCACCAGGGAAACGGTGAGGCTGGGGCCATGCACCAATCGAAACCCATCCCCCCGGTTCTCTTGCCAGTTCAACGCACCTTCAGGTGTGGAAAAGGTGCCGTTGCTCCAATAAGTTCCCGGAGGCGTCACTTTCCCCAGTTCCTGAAAGATTTTCTGGGTCACCAGGGGAATGTTGTCAAAAAGGGTTTCCTGACCTCTTGTCACCATGGGAATGCCCAATTCTTTCGGGGAAAGGGTTCCATGAGCGCAGAGGATGCCCTCGTCCCCGAGAGCGGTTTCCGTGGAAATGAGAACATCTCCGACCCGGAGCGGCCCTTCACGGTAGGCGCCGGAGCACCCAATGTTCCAGACTTGTTCCGGGCCAAATTCCTGCAGGAGAGCGGAAGCCACCGTTGCGCCATTGACTTTTCCCAGGCCGGTGGTCCCGATGATCACGGTCTTGTCCCCCCGCTGGCTCAGGAAAAAAGTCTCTCCCAAAAAATCGAAGCTCTTTTCCGGGTGTAAAGAAGAGGTCAGCCCCCGAATTTCATCGGCCACGGCTGCCAGGATGACAAGTCTTGAAGGTTTCATGCCTGTGGGTGTCAACGGGTGTATTCGGTCAAGATTGCTCATCGCTTCAAATCCAGGACTGCAAGCTACCAAAGCGCTTCAGCCCTGTCAATGCGATGAATGGGGTCTGAATGAAAGCATTTTGTGGACAAAGAATCAAATTCGTCCTATGTGAAGAATGCCCTGCTGTCTGTGGATTGTTGTGTTTTTGGAGTTCAATGGGTGCGCCCCTGGTGTTCAGCTGGGGTGAAAAGAAGGAGGACAAAGTTTTCATGGCTCAGACGGATTGCCTGGTCAACTCACACAATGAGTGGGACCCTCTGGAAGAAGTGATTGTGGGAAGGTTGGAGGGAGCCAATATCCCCCCCTACCATCCCGCCGTGACTTTCAATATTCCTCCTGCCACGGCAAAACTGTACAAAATGGTGGCCGGGAGGAGGTTTCCCCGTTTCATGATCGATTTGGCTCAAAAGGAGCTGGATGAATTCATTCACATCCTGGAGGGGGAGGGGGTCGCGGTGCGAAGGCCTGATGCCCAGGACTTTCACGCCAAATACCGAACGCCCCTGTGGACGTCGAGAGGATTTTGCGTGGCCTGTCCCCGCGATCTGTTTCTGGTGGTGGGCAATGAGATCATTGAAACGCCCAGCTGCTGGCGTTCCCGCTTTTTTGAGCCCTATGCCTACCGGCGTCTTTTCAAGGAGTATTTTCTCGGAGGTGCAAAATGGACGGCGGCGCCCACACCGCAGCTCTCCGATGATCTGTTCGAGGAGGATTACACCATTCCCCGCGAAGGGGAGCCCATGCGCTACGTCATCAACGAGTTCGAGCCGGTGTTCGACGCGGCGGATTTTTTCCGGTGCGGCAGGGACCTCTTTGTGACGCGAAGCAACGTGACCAATCAGTGGGGGATCGAGTGGCTGCGCAGGCACCTGGGTTCCCAATACCGCATACACGAAATCGAAAGCCGCTGTCGTCAGCCCATGCACATTGATTCCACCCTCCTGCCGCTGGCACCCGGAAAGCTTCTGGTCAACCCGGACTACATCGACGTGTCCCGGCTCCCTTCAATCCTCAGATCCTGGGATCTTCTCATGGCACCGCGCCCCGATCCGGTCCGGGGATTCATGAGCAGAATTTCCGCATGCAGCCCCTGGACCAGCATCAATGTGCTCATGCTGGATGAAAAAAGGGTCATCGTGGACAAATCGCAGGTTTCCCTCATCAAGGCGCTGAAAAACTGGGGTTTTCACCCTATTGAATGCGCCTTTTTCAACTACGGGCCTTTTGGCGGTTCTTTCCATTGCGCCACCCTGGACATTCGAAGGCGGGGCACCCTTCAGTCCTACTTTTGAGGAGGGACTTGTGTTAAACATACACCTTTGATCAGTTGCCCCGGAAGACAGGTGGGGGAATGCCGTGCACAGGCGACTCCACCGTGATGTCGTCAGGGGACGGCTTCTGCTTGTGGATGTGCGCCGGCAGGAGTGAAAAAAAACGGACGTTTTTGTGAGCAGATCCATGGAATCGAGTGTCGCTGCAGAAAAAAAAGCCGATCCCCAATTTTTGGGTGAGACGGCGATCAAGCCCTCTGCCCTCCAGATTGGAAGAGTTACTGTCGATCCCCCCCTCATTCTCGCCCCCATGGCGGGTGTGACCGACGGGTTGTATCGAAGGATCATGGCCGAACATGGTGCGGGAATGGTCACCACCGAGATGGTCAGCACCCAGGGCCTCATACGCGATCAGGTGGCAACCTGGCGCTTGTGTGCTCACGACGACAGGGTGAAAGTGCCCCTGGCCGTCCAGATCTTCGGAGGGGATTCCCGGGTCATGGCGGAGGCTGCCAGGCGCCTTGAAGACAAGGGGGTGCAGCTCATCGACATCAATGCGGGATGTCCTGTGAGGAAAGTGGTGAAACAGGGGGCGGGGGCTGCGCTCCTCAAGGCACCCCAGGGACTGGCCCGTATGGTGGAATCGGTCAGGGAAGCTGTCAGCGTCCCCGTAACGGTCAAGGTGCGGCTGGGCTGGGATGAAAACAGCATCAATGTGGTGGACACGGCAAGGATGCTTGAAAGCGCAGGGATGGACGCCATCACCGTTCATGGGCGCACCGCCGCACAATTTTATGGGGGGCAGGCCCACTGGGAATGGATCCGCCGAGTGAAGGAAGCTGTGAGTGTGCCCGTGGTGGGCAACGGAGACATCACATCCCCGGGTCTGGCGGAGGCAATGCTGCACCGGACGGGATGCGATGCGGTCATGATCGGTCGCGCCACCCAGGGAAATCCCTGGCTCTTGTCCGCCATTGCCGCAAGGTGGAGCAGGGGCCGCACACAGGAACGCCCTCCAGACTGGATGGACTATGAAAACCTGGTCACGGATCATGTGAGCCTTTTTCTTGAGCAGAAACCTCAGGCTGCGGGTCACGTTCGAAAAATCATGCTCTGGTACTCCAGGCACTGTCCAGGAGCTTCGGTGCTTCGTAACGAACTGACCCGTTGCACAACCGTTGGAGCCATGCTGCAGGTCTTTGGCGCCTGGGTGGAAGAAATCCGGCACAGGGGCCTTTCTCTCATGTCCTCAAAGGTTCCGGAACAAGAGGCGAAAAAGGAGCGGATCAATGAAAAGCAAACCCTGGATTTCAGAGGTTTGAAACCATGCGGGTGATCGTTGCCAAAACGGCGGGGTTTTGCAGGGGGGTGCGCAAGGCATTGGAGGTCACCCTGGAAGCCATTAAGAATCGTAAACCGGGAGAGCAAATCTGCACCTATGGTCCCCTGATCCACAACAAGCAGGTGTTGAGCATGCTCGAGGAAAAAGGGGTGAGGGATGAAAACCGCATAAAAGATTGCGTGGGCAAAAAAGTTGTCATTCGGGCCCACGGCATCCCCCCGCAGGAACGGCACGAACTTCAGGACATGCAGGCGAGCATACTGGATGCCACGTGCACACGGGTGGCCAAGGTGCACGGTATCATCAAGGGCCACGCCCGAAAGGGTTACCACACGGTCATCGCCGGGGATGCGGATCACGCGGAAGTCATCGGCCTTCTGGGCTATACGGAAGGGCGGGGCATTGTCATAAGAAAGCCCGGTGAGGTCGATCAGCTGCCTGCCCACTGGGAAAAGGTGCTCCTGGTGGCTCAGACCACCCAGAACGAAGAGGTGTTCCATGAAATTTGCGGGCGTTTTCTGGCGAAGTATCCCCAGGGTGTGGTGAAAAACACCATTTGCGGTTCCACTCATGAGCGGCAGAGTGAAGTGCGCCAGCTTTGCTCCCAGGTGGAGGCCATGGTCATCGTGGGCGGCTATCACAGTGGAAACACCGTTCGGCTGGCTGAAATCGCAAAGGAATGCGGTGTCCCCACATACCATGTGGAAACGGACAAAGAACTGGACCGTCAGGAAATGGCTCGCTACAAAACCGTCGGGGTTTCTGCGGGAGCCTCCACCCCCAACTGGATCATACGGGATGTGGTCAATCACCTGGAGTCCATCAGGGCGGAAGAAAAAGCGGGGAAGTGTTCATGGAAAAAATTTTTGGAACTCCTGACCTACGGAAATTTTCTGGTGGCGCTGGGAGCGGCCTCCCTGCCTTCTCTGGTGAAGGCGCTCACGGGGCTTGAGGTTTCCGTGGCCCGCAGCAGTGGAATGGCTGCGTGTTACGCTTTTGCCATGCACACTCTGAACATCTATCTGGACCGCAATGCCATTCAGCTGAACGATCCCGGCAGAGCCGCCTTTTACCAGAAGCACCAGCATTTTTTTCTGTTTTTCAGTGTGTTGGGGGTCCTGGTGGCCTTGTGGCTCGCCCTTTCCATCGGAGTGCTCACTTTTCTGGCCATGATCCTTTTCGTTCTGCTGGGCTTGCTGTATGCGGTCCCATTCATTCTGCCCCGGGAATGGAAGATGTCCAAAGTTCTGAAAATCAAGGACATCCCCACTTCAAAGACTTTTTCCGTTCCCATCGCCTGGGCGAGCATCACGGTCCTCCTTCCCCACTTGTGGCATCTCGGAAGCTCTTTCGCAGCTCTCTCATACGCTTTTTGGGTGGTTTTCCTTCTGGTGCTGGTCCGCACCACCGTTTTGGATCTCCTCGCTGTTCAGGGAGATCAACTGGTGGGAAAAGAGACACTGGTCGTCTATTGGGGAGAGAAGAAAACGGGACAATTTGTGGTGGCCGTCCTTGCCGTGCTGGGAATCTCTCTCTTTTCCGGATTCGTTTTGGGTGTTTCCAGTGCCTTTGCCCTGGTGGCCCTGGCGGGACTCGGCGCCCTCCTGTGGTGTGTGCGTTCCGTCTGCAGGGAACCCTTGAGGCGTGATCCCATGTCCGAGGCTTTCATCGAAGGGGGAATCATTTCTCTCGGGATGGTGTCCGTTCTATGGAATTTGATCCTTTAGAGACAGACCCTCTGGTCAGTGTTGTCATTCCCACCCATAATCGGAGCCGCTTTGTGAAAGAGGCGGTGGAATCCGTCCTTGCTCAGGAGGATATTTCCATGGAGGTGATCGTCGTGGATGATGGCTCCACCGATGACACCCTCCAGGCTTTGGCCCCTTTCGGCAATTTAATAGACGTGATCGTGCAGGCTCACAGGGGGGTCAGCGCAGCCCGCAATCATGGAGTTCAAAGATCCAGAGGACGGTGGATAGCTTTTCTCGATTCCGATGACTTGTGGCTGCCGGGAAAACTGAAAGCCCAGATGTCCTTCATGCGCGCCCATCCCCATTTGAAGATCTGCCAGACGGAGGAAATCTGGCTGCGTGACGGAAAGCGGGTCAATCCCAGAAAATATCACAGGAAACCTTTCGGGCACTGCTTTCCCCGCCTTCTGGAAAGGTGCCTGGTGAGCCCCTCGGCGGTGCTTCTGTGCGCCCATCTGTTCAGGGAAGTTCAAGGATTTGACGAAACCCTTCCCGCGTGCGAGGATTATGACCTGTGGCTTCGTATTGGACATCGCCATCCCTTCGGCCTGCTTGAAAAGCCCTTCGTCGTGAAGCGTGGGGGGCACGAAGATCAGCTCTCAGCGACCATTCCCTTCCTGGATCTCCACCGCATTCGCTCGCTCGCCAGGCTTCTTCTGACCCAACCCCTCAGCGAGGCGCAGCGGGGGCAGGCATTGGAAATGCTGAGGGAAAAATGCCGCATCTATGGGGAAGGCTGCCGAAAGCGCCAACGGGAGGAAGAGGCCAGGGCCATGGGGAAACTTCCCCGTGCAGTGGGGGAAAAACTTCAGGGCTCTGCACTCTCCGCGGCCGATGTTGAGCTTGTGGAATCCATTACAGGGAGAAGCTGGCCCTCTCGATAAATGAAAGCATGGAGTTCACGGTTTGCTTCACCATGGGGGCCAAAAAAGACCTCTCCGGAAGCTCCCCGAAAGGTCTGCCCTGCCGTGAACCGCTGCCAAAGGTCTCTCCTGAAGGTTTCCCGCTCCAGGGATTCCTGCTGAAGATCAGGGCGGATCCATTGCAGGGTGTCATACCCAAGGGCAGCCAGCCAGTCGGGTTCTCTCAGGTGTTCAGCGACGAACTTGTGCATGAACTGCTTCTGAGGCCCTTCCCCTTCCCACCCTGTTTTTTCACCGGCGGCCCTCATGACCAGAAGTCTTCCTTCATAATGCCCGCTCAAATCGTCCAGAATGTACCGGTCGTAAACCTGGGGAACCATGAGCTTCCCCTCATGGCCCATCTGACTCAGGATCTCCGCAGCCTCGACTCCCCAGAGGGGGGGGCCGGCGAGAAAAACGAGGTCTGAACCGGATGCCTCCATCAAGGATGTGGAATTCAAGGTCATGTTTTTGGGAATGGCCACTTCCTGAACTTCCAATCCCCGTTCCAGGGCTCCCTGGCTGAACCCTTTCCACAGAAGCTCTCCGTAAGGGCTGCTGTCATGGACCGCGGTGACTTCCGAAAAGCCCAGCCGGCCGGCCATTTGTCCGGCCTGAAAGGCTTCCGCGCCATCAGATGAAACAAGGGTGATGACCCGGTCGCTATTGGCCAGGTATTCGTGGGTACCGGCAGGAGCAATGAGGGCCACCCCGTGTTTTTCGCACAGGGGAATGAGCTTCTCGAACATGTGAGAGGGAGTGTGCGCGATGAGCAACACGTTGCCGGGATGGGCAACGGCGGTTCCGGCTGCCCTGAGCACCTGAAAATCCTCGCCGGCGGCGTCTTCCAGGACCATTTCCCCATGAAAACCTTCTCCTTTCAGTTCTTCCCACCCCAGCTCGAGGCCTTCCCGCAGGGAATGGCCTTCCTCCTGAAAGGGGCCGCTGAGAGGGAGAAAAACCACGATACGGGGACGGTCGATGGTGGGTTTGGGGGCTATGGATGGGGTCGCGGGGACTTCCTCCACTTCCGTGCCCCGCCAGCTGCCCCAGAAGTAAAGCACGGAGGCTGTGACGACACCAAAGATCATGAAAGTGAGAACCAAACCCCTCTTTTTGGACTTGCTGGATGAGTCTGGACGGCGGTATCGATTCATTCTTCAGGTGCTCCTCTCTGCCGGCCTCGAAAGAGCAGGCGAATGGGAGTCTTGTCCAGGCCAAAGGCTTCCCGGAACTGGTTGGTCAGGAACCTTTCATAAGAGAAATGGACCATGTGGGGATAGTTGCAGAAAAGCACGAAAGTGGGCGGCCTGATGGAGGCTTGAGTGGCATAGAAAAATTTGAGGCGCCGTCCGCTCACCATGGGCGGTTCATGCTGCTGCAGCGCTTTTTCCAGCACACGGTTGACAACGCCCGTGGAGACTCTCTCATTGTACTGCTGGAAAACCTCCTTCACAGTGGGAAGTATTCTGCCGACCCTTTTGCCCGTTGCCGCGGAAAAGGTGAGAATGGGAGCGAAAGGAAAGAACCGGAACCGGTCCTTCACATCCTGTATGAGCCCCTTGGCTTCCCTGGAGGTGGGGTTGAACAGGTCCCATTTGTTGACACCGATGATGCATGCACGGGAGCGGTCCTGGAGGTATCCCGCAATGTGGAGGTCCTGGTCCGTGACCCCTTCGAGGGGATCCAGAAGAAGGATGGCCACATGGCAGCGGTCCACGCTCTTCAGCGCCTTGATGATGCTCAGCTTTTCAAGCTTTTCCTTGGTTTTTCCCTTTCGGCGGATTCCCGCCGTGTCGATGATGGTGTAGCGTTGACCGTTCCGTTCAAAAACCGAGTCCACCGCATCGCGGGTGGTTCCGGGAATGGGGCTGACGATCACACGATTGGTGCCCAGGAGCTGGTTCACCAGGGTGGATTTTCCCACATTGGGGCGTCCCACGATGGCCAGTCGAATTTCACGGCTCTCATTTTCATCGTCCAGAGAGAGCTCCCCGGGCGACGATGGAATGGCTTGCGCGAGGTCTGACATGAGTTCTCCCATGCCAAAGCCATGGGAGGCGCTGATGGGATAAATGCGCTCGAGGCCCAGTTCATAAAAATCAGCGATGTGTTTGGTTTGTTCCGGGCCATCGATTTTGTTCACCGCGAAAAAGATGGGTTTGGACGTACGCCTGAGCAGGTCAAGAATCAGGGTGTCTTCAGGGTGAACCCCCGTTTTTGCGTCAGCGACGAAAAGAAGAATCTCTGCTTCCTCCAGGGCCATGAGGATCTGTTCTCTGGCTTTTTCTTCTATGACGGAGGCATCCCGAGCGATATACCCCCCCGTGTCGATGAACCCGAACGTCTTGTCATTCCAGGTGATTTGAGCATGCCTGCGGTCTCTCGTGACACCTGGGAAATCGTCCACAAGGGCGTCTCTGGCTTTGCTGATGCGGTTGAACAGGGTGGATTTTCCCACATTGGGTCTTCCGACGATGGCGATGAATTTCATATGAAAAACTTCTTTCCCGTAACATTGAGGGTGTGCGAACAGGCAATTGAAATAACTATTGAACATATGCCCTTTGAATCAATTAATCAAGACACCGCAAGGGAAATGCAAGGGAATGCTGCCCCGGGCACTTCTTTCAGGACTTGTGATTGCAGGGGAGCAATTTCTCCCTGAACGTCCGGGAATCCGGTTTGCAAAGGCCATGCGGTCTTTCCCCTTCAGGGTCAATCTGCAAAGGAACAAGAGGGCTTCACGCGTTTTGGGAAACAGCCCATGCCCTGATCATCTTGAGGAGAGTCTCACTGGCTTCCTGGATTTGCCTCCCGTGAGTGACATGAGCCAGGTTCGAATCCTCGAGGACAAAGTTGCAATCCTCTTCTCCAAAGACTCTGCAGGGGTTGGGGCGCCAGGGATGAATGGCGCAAAGGCTCATGCCCGTTTTTCCGTATTCCCACAAGAAGGGGCAGAAGCGGTGCCCCTTCCCCAGCCCTTCAGAGAAGAGGTTTTTCCATTCTTGTGGAATGACGGATTCGGAAGGAAAATCAGGAAAACCGCTCGGTGTTTCACAGCAGCCGCCACAGTGGATGCAGTAGGAGAGGGTTGTCCTCTCCCGTGAGAAGGCTGAAAAGTTCAAAATGGCCTGGTAGCCCCCCTTTTTTTTCAACCATTCCCTCACCCGCAAAAAAAAATGAGCCCGTTTCTCGAGGACGGAACGCATCACGATGGCTTTTCTGCGTGAAGACAGCTTTTGCCAGGCGGGCTCCCCCTTGAGGATCACCAGGTTTCGCAGCACATAAGAGAAGGGGAAGTGATTATCGCGCAGGGCGAAACGCACTTTCCTCCAGGAAGAACTCCTGTGTGCGAGGCGCATCGTTCGCCGTAGCATCACACGCTGGCATTTTTCAGTTGAAGCAAAGTTTTTTGTGGGTTGCACCTTGGTTTTCCTCAAAGCACGAAGTCTGTTTATGCCGGGATCGAAAGGTTCCGGTGTGAACCGACGCCGGGCCGCGTTGGAATGGAACCCGTGAAAGCCGCACGGCTCAGCTTTTATGGGGCATCTGTTGAGCCAGGTGTGAAGAGAGGTGAGGATAATTGAGTTCTGCTTCAGAAGGGCGAACATAGACGGGCACGGACGTCATGGGGTCATCCAAGTCTCCTGCAAGGAACCTTTTTTGAGCCAGATGGGCCGCAAAGGCAGCCCGCAGAGTGTGGTGAGAGGAAGATGCCGCCAGAGCTTTGAAACCCAGGTTCTCACGGAAAAAACTTTCATGAGCGATCCATCCATCGCCACAAAAAATGGTGGGCTCCTCAATGCATGGAATGACCTGCTCGGGTTTCATCACCCGCGGATTGCCTTCACGGATGAGGTTCCCCCGGCCGTCGCTCCGGTAAAACCCGAGAAAAACCTCTTTTTTTCTTGCATCGAGCATGCTGCAGACGGGATGCCGGGCGAAGGGCAGCTGAGAGGCCAGGGCATCCAGTGAGGAAACGCCCGCGAAGGGTTTTTCCAGGGACCAGGCCAGGGTCTTCATGGTTGTGAGACCAATGCGCAGGCCCGTGAAGCTTCCGGGCCCCGTGGTGACCGCCAGGCCGTCCACTTCCTTGAGACTCCATCCCGCTTCCCGCAGAATGCGGTCGATGGTTTTGAGGAGAAGCCGGTTGTGAGTGATTTCCGACCGGACGGTCCACTCGGCCCTGACTCTGGCTCCATCCAGGAGGCAGACACTTCCGCTCGCTGTGGAAGTGTCTGCAGCTAAAATTTTCATGTTTGCCCATTCAGCGTGAAGTGTTCTCGGCAGTTAAGGAAGGCCGCCCCCCGTCAGCAGCCGCATGATGTCATTGTAAAAGACAAAGACCATGAGCATGAGGAGCAGGAACAGGCCAATCCTGTGCAGCAGTTCTATGGTCCTCATGCTGAGGGGTTTCCCCCGCACCGCTTCGATGCCGAAGAAAACGAGGTGGCCTCCATCCAGCATGGGAATGGGCAGAAGATTGAGCACCGCCAGGTTGACGCTGATGAGAGCGGTGAAGTAGATCAGGTTGATGAGCCCCTCCTGGGCCTGCTGACCGGCCATCTGGGCGATGAGAATGGGGCCGCCCAGGTTTTGGGGGGAAATCACCCCTTCAATCATTTTGCCCACCGTGAGGAGAAAGAGCTTGCTCAGGTTCCATGTCTGCACAAGGCTGTGGTGCATGGCCGAGACAAATGAAATCTCCTTGATCTCCACTTTTCCCGACGCGGTGACCCCCATGATGGGCCTGCTCACCGTCTCTCCGAAAATGTTCGTGGTTTCAGATATCTGCGGGGTCACATTGACCCTCACCACCTCGTCATTTCTGGAGACGACCACGGAAAGGGTATTTTCCCCGTGTTCTTCGATGTAGCGTGAAAGCTCTTCCCATGTGGAAACATTGCGGTCATTGATGGACAGGACCTGGTCTCCCTCCTTGAGGCCCGCTTTCTGAGCCGGGGAGCTTTCAGCCACGGAGCCGATTTCCGGGATGGGCTGGGGAATTCCTGCGAAGGCGAAGATCATGGCAAAGATGGCGATGGCCAGGAGGAAATTGGACATGGGGCCGGCCAGCACAATGCCCATCCGTTTGGAGACCGGTTGAGAGGCAAAGCTGCGCGCTTTTTGTTCCTGGGTGACCTCTTCGCCCACTTCTTCTCCGAGCATTTTCACATAGCCGCCCAGGGGAATGGCGGAGAGGCAATATTCCGTCTCACCTTTCTGGAAGGTGATGAGCTTTGGGCCAAATCCCAGGGAGAAGCGAAGGACCGTGACCCCGGACCACTTGGCCACGAGGAAGTGTCCCAGCTCATGGATGAAAATGAGAACTCCAAGAACGACGATGGTGGAAACGATGGTCGTGATCAAGCTGATATCCTCAATGTTTGGGTGAAAGCCTTTGAAGTTTTTCCATGGAGACCTTTTCTTTGGGTCTTAAACAATTTAATGAATTTCACTTCCATTGGCAAACACCACGCAAAATTCATATCCTCATGCATTCTATCAGAAGGGAATTTTAAGGGAAATCAAATCATCCCTTACAGCCGTTCAGGGCTCTGACAGCTTTTGAACGAGAACTTCCGATTCCTGCCTTGCCCAGCGGTCAGCTGTGAGGAGCGATTCCAAAGTGGCCCTGGGGGGAGGAGTGTGCGCGGACATGATGGTTTCGATGATTCGCGGGATTCCCGTGAAACCGATGCGGCAGTCCAAAAAGGCCTGGACAGCCACCTCGTTGGCTGCGTTGAGCACGCAGGGCAGGGTGCTGCCACTGCGGCAGGCTTCATAGGCGAGCCTGAGGCATGGAAACTTGTCCATGTCGGGGGGGAAAAAGGAGAGTTTGCCCAAGTGAAACAGGTCCAGCGCCGGGCCCTTGACGGGCAGCCGGTGGGGAAAGGCAAGGGCATAGGCTATGGGAATCTTCATGTCGGGTATGCCGAGCTGGGCAATCACCGACCCGTCAATATATTCCACCATGGAGTGGATGATGCTCTCCGGGTGAATGTGCACGGCGATCATGTCCACAGGAACACCGAAAAGCCAGTGCGCTTCGATGACTTCCAGGCCCTTGTTCATGAGCGTGGCCGAATCGATGGTGATCTTTCGCCCCATGGACCAGTTGGGGTGGCACAGTGCGGCTTCAGGGGTGACCGCCGTCAGTTCCCCTTCCGTTTTGGTGAAAAAAGGGCCGCCGGAAGCGGTGAGAAGGATGCGCCGGATGTTTTCCTGCTGGTTGCCCTGCAGTGACTGAAAAATGGCGCTGTGTTCGCTGTCTACGGGGAGGATTTCCACGGCGTGCTTTCCCGCAGCCTCCATGACCAGTTCGCCGGCCACCACGAGAGTTTCCTTATTGGCGAGGGCGATGTCCTTGCCCGCTTCTATGGCTGCCAGAGTGGGAAGAAGGCCCGCAGCGCCCACCATGGCGGACACGACCATTTGCGCGGAAGGGAGGCGGGCGATTGTCTCATAACCGGAGGGGCCGAACAGAATCTCGGGACAGTTTTCCTGGCCCTTCAAAAGACCTTTCAACCGGGCAGCCAGGTCTTCATGGAGAAGAGACACGGCAGAGGGCTGGAATTCAAGGATTTGTTCCTTGAGGAGGGACACGTTGTTGCCTGCAGCCAGGCCAACCACTTCAAACTGGTCGGGGAACTGCCTCACCACGTCCAGGGTGCTCACGCCGATGGAGCCGGTGCTCCCCAGAATGCTCAACTTTTTCTTTGCCATCTTCTTTGAATACTCTCCTGATGGAGGACGGATTCGCTCGTTCCCCTAAATCCCCTGAATCCAGAAGGAGAGGAAGAACCAGGTGACGGGAAAGGCGAAGACCAGGCTGTCGAGGCGGTCAAGGATGCCTCCATGTCCTGGAATCAGGGTGCTGGAATCTTTCCTCTCGCTCACACGTTTGATCATGGATTCCATGAGATCGCCCATTTGGCTCACAACACTCACGATGCCGCTGAGCAGCATGGCTTTCCAGAGGGACAGGTCCTGGAAAAACAGCAAAACAAAAAAGACCCCTGCGGCAACGCTCATGCAAAGCCCCCCAACGGCTCCCTCCACCGTTTTTTTGGGGCTCACTCTTTCGTAGAGCTTGTGGCGCCCGAAACGGCGCCCCGTGTAGTAGGCTCCGGCATCGCAGGCGAAGACCACCAGAAGAGTGAAGAACATCCACTCTCTTCCATGCTCTTCCTGGGCCAGAAGAAGGATGTGGGACATGAGAAAGGGAATGTAAAACCAGGCCAGGGTGGAAAGGGACAAACGCTGGATGGCCTGTTTGTCCTGGTTTGAGGAGAAAAGGATTCCCGAGAAGCCGCAGAAAAGACTCAAGGCAAAGGCGGACAAGAGACCCTGCGCTCCAAGGAAAAGAGTGCAGGCAGGGATGAGAATGGCGGGGAGGAAGTAAAGGGCGCGCATGGCCGAAGCCGGTGAGTCCTGGAAGAGAAGGCTTTCCAGTTCCCACAGGGCGACCAGGGAAATGATCATCACCAGAATGCCCCAGGTCCAGATGGGACCATAGCCAAGAAAAAAAGCCAGGGGGACGGCCATGGCCAGCCCCGTGACCAGCCGTTGCCGGTGGGAATCCCATTGACGCCAATTCCATTTCATTTCATCTGACCTCATGACACTTGCCGTGCTTTGGCGGTTGAGAGTGAACCGGAGTGATGGGTGGCCCGGGTGATGCGGCGCGGCTTTATTCCGCCATGAGGCCCTGCACCTGAGCACTGGTTTTGCCGAATCTTCTCTCCCTCCTCTGGTAGTCCAGCAGCGCCTCTTCCAGTTGGGACTCTCTGAAATCAGGCCATAAAACAGCGGTGGTGTAAATCTCCGCATAAGCCACCTGCCACAGGAGGAAATTGCTGATTCGATATTCTCCGCCGGTTCTGATGACCAGATCGGGATCGGGAAACTCAGGGGCGAAGAGGTATCGGGAGAATGTCTCCTGCGTCAGATCGGCGGGTTGCATTTTGCCCTCCTGCACGTCCCGGGCAAATAGAGAAGCTGCCCTCACGATTTCCTGCCTTCCCCCATAGTTCAGGGCAAGCCCCAGGTGAAGCTTTTGATTGAGAGCGGTGGTGGCAATGGTTTCATCCAGGCGCTTCATGACATAGGAGGGGATGGCTTCCCGGTCCCCCAGGTGAATCACGCGAATTTCTTTTTCCATCAGTTCGTTCAGTTCCGACTGGAGAAAGCGATTCAGAAGATTCCAGAGGGCGTTGACTTCTGATTTGGGACGCTGCCAGTTTTCCTTGGAGAATGAATAGAGCGTCAAATGAGAAATGCCCATTGTGAGGCAACATTTGGCCACTTCTTTGACGGAGTTCGCTCCCTCCTCGTGACCGAATATGCGGTTGCGCATGCGGGCCCGGGCCCAGCGACCGTTGCCATCCATGATGATGGCAATGTGCCTCGGCATTTTGTGCGGATCCAGTGACTGCATTCCTATACTTCCAGAATCTCTTTTTCTTTCACGGCCAGAACAGAGTCCACTTTTTTGATGAAGTCATCCGTGATCTTTTGCGTTTCCTCCTGGGCCTTCACCTGCTGATCTTCGGAAATCTCTTTTTCTTTTTTCAGTTCTTTGAGGGTTTCGTTGCTGTCTCGGCGAATGTTCCGAATGGCGACCTTGGTTTCTTCCGCTTTCTTCTTGATGAGCTTCACCAGGTCTTTGCGCCGTTCCTCCGTCAGGGGCGGCACATTGATGCGGATGAGCTTGCCGTCGTTCATTGGGGTGAGGCCCAGTTCAGATTTGAGGATGGCCTTTTCCACTTCGCCGATGATGCTGGTGTCCCAGGGCTGGATCATGATGGTTCGAGGTTCCGGAATGGTCAGCGTGGCCAGTTGGTTCAGGGGAGTCGGGGCTCCGTAGTAATCCATTTTGATGCCTTCCACCAGGGAAACAGATGCTCGGCCTGTACGGAGCCTTTTGTACTCGTTTTCCAGGTTCTCCACTGCTTTTCCCATGCGCTCCCGAGTGTCTGCGTAAATATCATTCAACATCGCCCAATCCCTCCACCACTGTTCCAATAGGTTGTCCCAAAACTGCTTTCCTGATATTGCCCTGTTTCCTCAAATTGAAGACGATGACGCGCATGTCCTGATCTTTGGCCAAGGAAATGGCCGTGGCGTCCATGACCTTCAAATCCTTCTGAAGCACCTCCAGGTAGCTGATCCGATCAAATTTCCTGGCAGCGGGGTCTTTTTCCGGGTCGGAAGCGTAGATGCCATCGACCTTTGTGGCCTTCAGAAGCACTCCAGCTCCAATCTCTACGGCTCGCAGGGCTGCGGTGGTGTCCGTTGTGAAAAAAGGCAGACCCGTGCCCGCCGCAAAGATCACCACTCGTCCCTTTTCCAGATGCCTGATGGCGCGGCGGCGAATATAGGGTTCCGCCACCTCCTTCATGTCGATGGCCGCCTGAACCCGGGTGGGAATTCCATGCTTTTCGAGGGCTTGCTGCAAGGCCAGGGCGTTCATCACGGTGGCGAGCATGCCCATGTAGTCGGCCGTTGAACGGTCCATTCCCTGGGATGCGCCCAGCACACCCCGAAAGATGTTGCCGCCTCCGATGACCATGGCAATCTCGACGCCCAGCCTGTGAACGTCTGCCACCTCCTGAGCGATCTCCGCGAGGACACCGGGGTCGATGCCGTAGAGGTCCTTGCCCATCAGGGCTTCGCCACTCAGTTTTAAGAGAATCCTTCCATAGAGAGGTTTTTCCATCGGTGCCACCATGCTTTCCGCGAGAGGAGTTTTATGGTGAGGCTCCCTCACACGCGCCGCCTGGTCCTCCTGAGAAGCACCCGGCGGCGTGCTGTTTTACGGCGTGCGTAAGGGCTGTGTGCAGAAAACGGCCGGTTTCCCGGAAACTGCCATCCACATGAAAAAGGCAGCCCGGGGATCATTCCCCTCCCAGCTGATAACGGACGAAACGCCGAATGATGATCTTTTCACCGATGCTCGCCGTCAGTTCGTTGAGGCAGTCCTGAATGGTTTTTTCCGGGTCCTTGACGAAAGCCTGGTGCAGGAGAGCTGACTCCTCGTAGAACTTTCGCAACTTGCCCTCGACCATTTTTTCCACAATGTTTTCGGGCTTGCCTGACTCCCTGGCCTGAGCCATGAATATGGCCCTTTCCCGTTCCACCACGTCCTGGGGCAGATCCTCCGGTGTCACCGCCAGGGGATTGCAGGCCGCAATGTGCAGGGCCACGTTTTTGACAAACTCGCTGAAGTCTTCGCTCTTGGCAGCAAAATCCGTCTCGCAGTTCACTTCCACCAGGACACCGATGCGTCCTCCCGCATGGATGTAGGCATGAACCATGCCCTCGGTGGCTTCCCGGCCAGCACGCTTGGCCGCTTTGGCAAGGCCTCTCTGACGCAGAAGATCGACCGCCTTCTCCATGTTCCCTTCCGTTTCATGGAGAGCTTTCTTGCAGTCCATCATTCCGACGTTGGTTTTCTCTCTCAATTCTTTGACCATGGCAGCTGTGATTTCCAAAAGCACCCTCCTTCTGATTCTACTGATATCAAGGTGAAGATGAACGGTGTGAAACTGCTTCGGGTTTTTTTAAAGTTATTGCCACGCCGGGCAACGGTGCCCAAAAAGGGAAAGGGCTGGATCTGAAAGATCCCGGCCCTTTCTTCATGACTGAGGAGCGTATTATTCCTGCTCCGCTTCCCGCTCTTCAGAGGGATTGACAATCTCCACTTCGGGACCGGCCTTTTCCTCCCTGAGAAGCTGGCCGGCGGGGACCTCCTCGAGAGGCTCACCTTCCTTGTCCTTTTCCGCATGCATTTTTTCAGTGTACTGCTGTTTGCCCTCAAGGCAGGCGTCGGCAACTTTTGATGTGATGAGGCTGATGGATCTGATGGCATCGTCATTGCCCGGAATGATGTGGTCCACCACATCCGGATCACAGTTGGTGTCCACCACGGCCACCACAGGAATGCGCAGCCGGTTTGCTTCGGCGACGGCGATGTCTTCCCTTTGAGTGTCGATGACGAAGAGGGCTCCCGGAGGACGGGTCATTTCCTTGATGCCGCCCAGGTTTTTTTCCAGTTTCTCCCTTTCCCGCTGAAGCTTGATGATTTCTATCTTGGGAAATCGATTGATGCTGCCGTCTTCGACCATGGCGTCCAGTTCTTTGAGGCGATCGATTCTTTGCTTGATGGTCTTGAAGTTGGTCAGCATGCCGCCCAGCCAGCGGTGATTGATGAAAAACATTCCGGCCCTTCGGGCTTCCTGCTGAATGGTGTCCCGGGCCTGCTGCTTGGTGCCCACAAAGAGGACGCTTTCACCTTCCCCGGTCGTGTCCTTCAGGAAACGGTATGCGGAGTGAAAAAGCCTGACCGTTTTTTGAAGATCGATGATATAGATGCCGTTGCGAGCGCCGAAAATGTAGGGTTTCATTTTGGGGTTCCATCGGCGCGTCTGGTGACCAAAGTGAACCCCCGCTTCCAACAACTGTTTCATTCCGACCACTGCCATTGTGCCTTCTCCCTTCTGGTTGAGCCTCCACCCTCTCCAAACTGACCCGCACCATGCGGGCACCAAAAGGTTCAAGAGAGTGTGCGGTTTGAGAAAATCAGGAACTTGTAACACTATTGTTCAGGAACAGGCAATAAAAAAATCGAGGAAACTTTTTTCATGATTTCCTGGCGGGGGTATTGAAAAATTCAGTTGACATCCACAAAGCATGGGGTTATGAAGCATGAAAATCGAATCTCATGCAGACGGGAAAGAATGAAGATGACTTTTGAACACATCATGAAAAGCTCTTGCTGGTGCTGGTGGTGCAACACCCCGAAGGGAAGGTGTGCCACTGGGTTCTAGCTCGGCTTAAAAGATTCATAAGAGTTGGAAAAAAGGACCGTGGGCCACACCGGCCCACGGTCCTTTTTTTGGTTTCAAACCAAGGGGCTGTGGGATTTTCCTGCAGCCCCTTTTTTGGTTGTGCCGTTCACCGCTGAGTGCGGCCATGCGGATCAGGTGATCAGAAAAAACTCAAAACAGCAGGGAGACAAACATGTTAGTCGTCATGGATCAGCAGGCCACGCAGGAACAGATCGATGCCGTGGTGGCCGTCATTGAATCCAGGGGCCACGCGGCGCGGCCCATGCCGGGAGGGCAGAGGGTGGCCATCTGTGTTCTTTACAATGAGGGGGCCGTGGACAGCTCGCCCCTCGTGGGGATGCCCGGTGTGAAGGAAGTCATCCGTGTCACCCATCCTTATAAGCTGGTGAGCAGGGAACTGCAGCCCGAGGACTCCATCGTCAGCGTGGGAGGTGTCCCCATCGGCAATGGCCACCTATCCGTGATTGCGGGGCCCTGTGCCATTGAAAGCGAAGACCAGGCTCTCACCATTGCCCGCCATGTGAAGGCTGCAGGGGCAAGACTGTTTCGCGGCGGCGCCTTCAAACCCAGAACTTCTCCCTATTCTTTTCAGGGGCTGGGGGAAGAGGGGCTCAAGATCATGGCCCGGGTGCGCGAGGAAACGGGCATGCCCATCGTGACCGAAGCCATGGACCATGAGGTTTTCGAACTGATCGAGCAATACGCGGACATGATCCAGATCGGCACGAGAAACATGCAGAACTTCACCCTCCTGCGCCGTGCGGGACGTTCGCGCAAGCCCATACTGCTCAAGCGCGGTCTATCGGCCACCATCGAAGAATGGCTCATGGCCGCCGAATACATCATGGAAGGGGGAAATTCGCAGGTGGTCCTCTGCGAGAGGGGCGTTCGAACTTTCTCCCACCACAGCCGGAACACTTTGGACCTGTCCGCCATTCCCGTGGTGCGCACGGAAAGTCATCTGCCCATCATCGTGGATCCCAGCCATGCAGCGGGGCGCAGAAACCAGGTCATCCCTTTGAGCCGCGCGGCGGTGGCCGTCGGCTGTCACGGTCTCATGGTTGAGGTTCACCACGAGCCCGATGCGGCCATGAGCGATGGGGCTCAATCCCTCTATCCCGAGCAGTTCCACCAGCTTTGCCGGCAAATCGATTCTCTGTTCGAAATCTTCAAACCGCTCGGCAACATGGACGAAATGGTGATTTGAATCCCTCCGTTGCCCTGCTAAAAGGAAATCACGGCATGAAACTCGCCTCTTTTCCCCTCAAGTCGGAAATGCAAGATCTGGCAAAACGAGGAAACCTCATTCCCATCTGCGAGGAAATCCTGGCGGACACCGAGACACCCCTTTCCGCCCTGGCAAAAATCTATGACGGCAAAGGTCCTCTTTTCCTGCTGGAAAGCGTGGAGGGCGGGGAACGCTGGGGACGCTACAGTTTTCTTGGCTTTTCCTCCCGCTGCGACATCAGGGTTTACCAGGACCGGGTCACGGTGCGAGAGGGGGAAGCCGAGAAGGAGATTCTTCACGGGGGTGACCCCATGCTGGTGCTTCGGTCCATCATGGCGCAGTATAAACCCGTCAGTCTTCCCGGCCTGCCTCGGTTCTGGGGTGGAATGGTGGGGTATTTCAACTACGAATCGGTGTCCTTTTTCGAGGCCATTCCCAACTCCTGTCCCCCCGGCGCTCTCATGGCTCACTTCATCGTGCCCGAGCAGCTCTACATCTTTGACAATATCCGCCACACACTCACCCTCGTGGCCTATGCCTTCATCAACAACGGAATGACCCCCGAGGAGGCGCACGAAGAAGCCTCCCTTTCGCTGCGGCAAATGGAGACCATTCTCAGCGGCCCTTCAAAACAAAAGGGCGTGGCTTTCGCGGGCAATGTCGCTCTTGAAACCAGGGTTTCACCTGAAGGGTTCCGGTCCAAGGTGAAGCGCATCAAGGAGCACATCGCCGCGGGCGACATCATTCAGGCTGTGGTCTCCCAGCCTTTCATCTCCTCTCCCGCTCCCGATCCCTGGATGCTCTATCGCGCCCAGCGCTACATCAACCCTTCTCCCTACATGTATTTTTTGCACCTGGGTGAGACGCTTCTGGTGGGTTCCTCCCCGGAGACCATGGTGCGTCTGGAAAACGGCGTGGCCACCCTCAGGCCCATCGCCGGCACCCGTCCCAGGGGCAAGACGGAACAGGAGGACCGCCAGCTGGCGGATGAACTTTTGCAGGATCCCAAGGAAAGGGCGGAGCACCTCATGCTCGTGGATCTGGGAAGAAACGATCTGGGACGCGTGGCTGAAGTGGGAACCGTTCAGGTGACAGACCTGATGATCGTCGAGCGCTATTCCCACGTCATGCACCTGGTTTCCAACATCAACTGTGACTTGCAGGAAGGAGCCGATGCCTGGGACCTCCTTCGGGCCACATTTCCCGCAGGAACTTTGTCGGGAGCCCCCAAAGTCCGGGCCATGGAGATCATCGCCGAACAGGAACAGGAGCCCCGCGGTCCCTATGGAGGGGCCATCGGCTATGTGTCCTTCACGGGGAACATGGACCTGGCCATCACCATTCGCACAGCCTGCATCGAGGAGGGAACGCTGACGGTGAGGGCCGGGGCGGGCATCGTTGCCGATTCCGATCCCGAGAGGGAGCGCCAGGAAACCGTGAGCAAGGCCATGGCCATTGAGCGCGCCCTGCAACTCATCGCGGCCAATGACTGATGATGGCCCTGAATGCTGTTCACCAAAGGCCGGGGCGTTGAACCTTGGGGGCAAGGGTGGATGTGTGTTTTTGGAAACCTTTTCTCCTCATTTTAAAAGAACAAAGTTGGCAAAAACACGCGAGCGGGAGAGTGAGCCATGATTGTGATGCTCGATAACTATGATTCGTTCACCTACAATCTCTATCAATATCTGAGAATGCTCGGAGCGGAAGTGGAAGTCATACGAAACGACCGCGTCACGGTGGAGCAGATACTGGATCTGAATCCCCGGGGCATCGTCATTTCCCCGGGACCGGGGCGGCCGGAAGATGCGGGCATTTCCGTTCCTCTTGTCCAGGCTTTTTCGGGAAAAGCTCCCTTGCTGGGTGTTTGCCTCGGTCACCAGGCGATCGCGGTGGCGTTTGGGGGAAAAGTGGTGAGATCGCAAGAGCTCATGCACGGCAAGGTGTCCACTGTGACAACGGATGGCCTGAGCATCTACCGTGGAATACCCAATCCCTTTCAGGCCATGAGGTATCATTCCCTCGCGGTAGCCAGGGAAGGGCTGCCCACGTGTCTTGAAATCACCGCCGAATCAGAAAAAGGGCAGGTGATGGGCATTCGTCACAGGGAGCACCCCACGGAGGGCATTCAGTTTCACCCCGAATCCATCATGACCCCTGTGGGGAAGCGCATTTTGAGAAATTTTCTCGCAAAGACAAAGAACACTGAGAGGGATAATCAATGATTCAGGAGGGATTGAGAAAAATCATTTCTCGGCAGGATCTTGACGAGAGTGAAATGGCCCAGATCATGTCCCTGATCATGGCGGGACAAGTGACCGATGCTCAAATCGGTGCATTCATGGCTGCCCTCGCCACAAAGGGGGAAACCTTCGCTGAATTGGCGGGAGCGGCCAGGGCCATGCGGCGCAAGGCGGCGCGCATACAGGTGACTGCCGACACCGTGGTGGACACTTGCGGCACGGGAGGAAGCGGGTCCAAAACCTTCAACATTTCCACCACGGCCGCCTTCGTGGTGGCGGGGTGCGGTGTGACCGTCGCCAAGCACGGCAATCGTTCCGTGTCCAGCCAGTGTGGCAGTGCAGACCTGCTGGAAGCGCTGGGGGTCCGGCTGGACGTGGAACCGGAAGTGGCGGAGGAAGCCATTCAGGAGTTGGGCATCGGTTTTCTGTTTGCCCCCGTTTTTCACGGGGCCATGAGGCATGCAGCCAGGGCCCGCAAAGAAGTGGCCATTCGATCCATCTTCAACATGCTGGGCCCCCTCACCAATCCTGCAGGAGCCAACTGCCAGGTTCTGGGGGTCTACGCTCCCGAACTCACGGAAATGTTTGCCCAGGCTCTCCAGTTGCTGGGAGTCAGAAGGGCTTTTGTGGTTCATGGGCATGACGGTCTGGATGAGATCACGGTGTGTGCCCCCACCCGCATCACGGAACTCAACAAAGGGGCCATTCGCACTTATGATCTGACTCCCGGGCAACTGACGGGCCGAACGGCCGCCAGGGAGGAGCTGGAGGGAGGCGATGTGAAGCGGAATGTGGAAATCACCCGGCACATACTGGAAGGGCAAAAGAGTGGCGGAAGAGATGTGGTTGTGGTGAATGCCGCTGCTGCCCTGGTGGCTGCAGGAGTGGCTGAAGATTTTCAGGAGGGTATTTCTCAGGCCCAGTTTTCCATCGATGAAGGCGCTGCGGCCCGGAAACTGGAAGCGCTCGTGCGTTTCACCCAGGAAAACGCCGCATGATTCACCCCTTGGAAAAACAAACGGGAAAAGGAAAGGTTGGTCATGGCCGATGTATTGAACCGCATTCTGGAAAAAAAGAGAGAGGAAGTGGATCTTGCCCGCTCCAGGGTGCCAGAGAGGGATATGCGGGAGCGTGCCCGGGAGAAGAAAGAGGGCCGATCCCTTTTGAAGGCTCTTTCTACACCCGGGTCCGGTGGCGCCAACATCATCGCGGAGATCAAAAGGGGCTCGCCCTCCCGTGGGCTCATGAGGCCAGGCCTGGACGCCGAGTCCCAGGCGATCATGTATGAAAGGGGTGGTGCTTCGGCCATTTCCGTTCTCACCGATGAAACCTTTTTCCATGGAAGCGCTCTCGATCTGAAGGCTGTTCGCCGTGCCGTCCTCTTGCCTGTTCTGCGCAAGGACTTCATCGTGACACCCTATCAGGTCCTGGAAACCGCAGTCATGGGCGCAGATGCCATTTTGCTCATCGTGAGAGCCCTGTCCCCCAGGCTCCTTCAGGAACTCCTGGAACTCTCCGCGGAAGTGGGCCTCGATGCCCTGGTGGAAGTCCACACGGAAGAGGAGTGGCATGAAGCAGCCGCCGCGGGGGCAAGGTTGATCGGCATCAACAACCGGGACCTGGCCACTTTTCACACGGACATAGGAAGGTCTGTGGAACTGGCGGGGCTGTTTGGAAAAGATCACGTTGCCGTGGCAGAAAGCGGCATTCATGGACGGGAACAGATGGAAGTTTTGATGGAGGCGGGCATTTTCAATTTTCTCATCGGGGAAAGCCTGGTGAAGGCCGCCAATCCGGAGCAGCACCTGAAAACATTGCTGGCCCCCGCCCTCAAGAGCTGACTCCTGGCGGATCTTTTTGTCATGGATGACGTTATGAAGGAGAAAAGGTCTGTGAACGGTCTCCAGGAAAGAGTGCAGGTCAAGATTTGCGGACTCACCCGCGCGGAGGAGGCCCGAAGCTGTGTGCAAATGGGAGCACATGCCATCGGTTGCGTCTTCTACCCCAAAAGTCCGAGGTTCGTGGACGATCGAACGGCCCGGAAGATTTTCAGCGCTCTCCCTGAAGGGTTGGGGCGGGTTGGGGTTTTTGTGAATGAGGATTTTGCCGGCATCATGCGAAGGGTTTCCATTTGCGGAATCAACTTTGTTCAGCTTCATGGGAGAGAGCCCCCTCACCTGGTGGATCGGCTGCAGGAGAGGGGTGTCAAGGTGATCAAAACCTTGTTTGTGAATGCTGAACCCGATCTTCAGGGGACACACCTGTACGATCCGGCAGCTTTCCTCGTGGAGGCTTCGGGAGGCGCCCTGCCCGGAGGAAATGCGCTCACATGGGATTGGGCCATGGTCAAAAAAGCTGACAGGGGACGGCCCATTCTTCTTGCTGGAGGACTCAGTGCCGAAAATGTCTCCACCGCCATGGCGCAGGCCTTGCCCGATGGAGTGGATGTGAGTTCGGGGGTGGAAGGGGCGCCTGGAAAAAAGGACCTGGACAAGGTGAAGGACTTTCTGGAAGCGGTTTTTGCCGTTCAGAGTCCTGGACGGCTGAAAAAAATTTTTTAGCTTCAAGGGTGCCAAGAGGCATCTTGCTTCCCGAAAAAGTTTTCCACATTCAAATATGTGACAAAAATGTCTTTGTTTGGCGGCGAGTTTGCATTAAAAAGATGGTGAGATTAAACTGCGTTCTGGTTGAGGGCGGGATGCGTGGCATAAGGGTTGTCACATGAGAAATGAGTGGTGCGCATCCTGAAAATGAATGGAGCAGGGGTGGACCATGTTTTTGTTCATCGGTGGCATTCAGCCGAAGACGGTCACATTGGACCATACCCCGAGGCTTTGCCCCCATTGTGGTTTGGCGCAGGCCCGTCTGAAACGTGTTGACGATTACGTGAGTCTCTTTTTCGTGCCTGTTTTTCCCCTGCGCAGGGGCCAGCCGGTTCTCATGTGCGACCATTGTGGTGCGGCCAGTTCTCCCCATGAACCTTACTCGCCGCATGTGGAGGAGAAACCCGGGGAGAAGTGCGCTCACTGTGGTTTTCCCCTGGAATCCACATTTAATTTTTGTCCGCGTTGTGGTCACCGGGCATGAATGGTTCGAAATCCTGATGGGGTGAAAAATTCTTGTGAGTGGTGAAGATGAAAAACAGCAGTAAGGTCCTGACTTTTCCCCAGGTTGCAGAACACAGCATAGAAGGGGTCTTCACGGAGTTTTTGAGAGAGCAGCAAAAGCGTCTGAAGACCAGGACTTATCACCGTTATGAAGAAGTGGTGGGGCTGATGCGCCACTGTTTGAACTGCTATGGCTACCACGATTTGGACAATTCTTCCGACATCGCCCTCTATGAAAGGTTCTACTTCCAGCGGAACCTGGAGTTCTGCGTCATTTTCGGGCCGGACAAGATTCTTCCTTCACTCAATGGTTTTTTGAACTATTTCATGATTCGAAAGGTCCTGGCGTCGGAAGCGCTCCTTCAGGCGACGGGAACGGTCACGAAAAAGCTCATACGCTGGCTTGAAGAGCGCGAATATGTGGACAAGGAACAGGCTGCCCGCGCGACTCGAGTCGCCACGGAAGCAGCGAGAGAACTGCCCGCAGCGGAAAGACTGGCCAGGCTCTTTTATGAGTATGCTCAGAATCATGCCCCCAGGCATTGGACTGCCGAACTGGACGACTATTTCACCATCGAAAAAATTCAGCCCGGAACCCTGCTCCTCTCGGGAACCAGTGCTTCTGGGCTTGTGGAAGTGAGGGTTCCAAGGGATATCACCGACCATTGCCGCCAGGGCTGGCAGGTCAACCTCCTGCTGGGAAAGACGCGAAACGGCTGGTGCATCCTCGAAACGGGGAATGTGTATCCCGGTTGAAGGTGGATCCGGGACTGCCGCTCTTCCCACGAAAGCGCACACCCCCTTGAGGAGTGGCGACTGCAGGCAATGAAGGCTTTCGCTCAAGGGGGTGTTTGCTGTGTCAGTGGCTGAAATACGTGTCCAGGCGGCTCAGGAATGCCGTGGGTCATACGAGGCAGGAGTTCACAAAATCCCAGTTGATCAGCTTGTCCACAAAGGTGGCCAGGTAGTCGGGACGCCGGTTTTGGTAGTCTAGATAATAGGCATGTTCCCACACATCCACCACGAGGAGGGGTTTCAGTCCCTGGGTGATGGGGGTTTCGGCGTTGGGGGTCTTGGTCACTTTCAATTTGCCCCCATCCACCACGAGCCAGGCCCAGCCGCTGCCAAACTGAGTGGCTCCCGCGTTTTTAAATTCTTCCACAAATTTTTCGTAACTTCCGAAATCCGCCTTGATTTTGTCCGCAATGCCCCCCGTGGGCGGACCTCCCCCGTTGGGTTTCATGCATTTCCAATAAAATGAATGATTCCATACTTGTGCTGTATTGTTGAAGATTCCGGTCTTGGCCGGATCTCCTGCGACTTTTTTGATGATGTCTTCCAATGGAAGGTTGGCCAGATCCGTTCCCTCGATGAGCTTGTTTCCATTGTCCACATAAGTCTTGTGATGTTTTCCATGGTGAAACTCGAGGGTTTTCGAGCTGATGAAAGGTTCAAGCGCGTCCTTGGCATAAGGCAGTTCGGGAAGTGTGATGGCCATGGTGACTCCTCATTTTGAAAGTTGAAAGGTTTGATGGATTTCCTTCACCGGGCCGCATGTTCCGGTGAAAAATGATTGACACCCCATTCAGGTTCCTTGAAAGCACACCTTCATTGGGTGAGCTCTCCCGGGTTCACGTTCTGTTTCCCCAGACATTTAAGACGGCAATTCTCTGTTTCCTGACAGGAGCATGTGTTTTTCAGGTCCCTCAGAAATGCGTTGTTCGCTCAGTGTAAACTTGCATGCTGGAACGCAATTTTCGCATACAATATTTTTAATCATCATCATTCTTAAACTCAAGGTGTTTTCCCACAATAATCCTGGTGATGCACACCGCGGATTCCCGCCCGGGAATGACCACTCCCAGGAAATGAAAATGCGCACTGCCTGGGCCGTTGAAAAGCGTGCCATGGGCAAAACGGACTCTTGAGGGAATGGCTTGGCAGCAGGGGCCAGGAACTGTACGAAAGGGCACGGCCCTATTGCCGGGGAGAGGTTTCATCCTGAATGGATCGCTTTTTGAGGAACTTGGTGATTTCCCTGTCAAAGGTGTCAGAGAAACGCTGTTTGTCCTTTTGCGTGAAGGGGGGTGGACCCGGAGTGGTTCCACCCGAATCCCGAATGTCCTGCATAAAGTTCCGAAGGGAAAGGCGTTCTCCAATGCTTTCTTTTGCATGGAGTTCGCCGCGGGGCGTGATGACGGTCACTCCTTTGGAGACCAGCCGGGAGGCCAGGGGAATGTCCTGAGTGATGACCATGTCTCCTGCCTGGGCGTGCTGGACGATGTGTTCGTCCACCGCTTCCGGATCTTTGTCCAATCGAACCGTCGTAATATGAACGGACAGGGGAATGCCGATGTGCTTGTTGGCCACGAAGACCACAAAGATCTTGTGCCGCTTGCTCACGCGAATGATCAATTCCTTGACGGTGCCCGGGCAGGCATCCGCGTCCACCCATATCTTCATGGACACTGGTCTTCCTCCGTTTCCTTCATGCTCCCGGTTTGGGAATGATTTGAAAGAGGGGGCATTGAGAAGGCCGCTCTTCATCAGGGCCTTGAGGTGAAATTTTACAACGTGACAGTCAGCCCCCTTTCTTTCAGGTATTCCTTCACCTGGCCAATGCTGAGGGTCCGATAATGAAAGACGGAAGCGGCCAGGAGAATTTCTGCGCCCCCCTGCACGACCCCTTCATAAAAGTGTTCGAGGCTGCCGGCTCCCCCCGATGCAATGACAGGCAGGTTCACGGCCTCGGAGATGGCCCGGGTGAATTGCAGGTCATAGCCTTTCTGGGTTCCGTCACCGTCCATGCTGGTGGGAAGAATGCCCCCTGCGCCCCTCTGTTCGCATTCCTTCGCCCACATGACGGCATCCTTGCCAACGGGCTTGGTCCCACCCGCGACCACCAGTTCAAATCCCGACGGCATGGAGGGATTGCGTTTTCCGTCGAGAGCCACGATCATCCTGCCGGCGCCGAAAGCTTTGGCGCCGTCGTCTATGAGGTTTGGGTTACGGACAGCCGCGCTGTTCATGGAAACTTTGCTCGCTCCCGCAGCGAAAACATCTTCCATGTCCTGCAGCGTGGAAATGCCTCCGCCCATGGTGAGGGGAATGCTGATGACCGATGAAACATTCTTCACCCATTCCAGGCGGGTTTTGCGGTTTTCCAATGTGGCGGCAATGTCGAGCATGGCCAGCTCATCGGCTCCCTCCTTTTGGTAGAAGGCAGCGTTTTCCACGGGATCTCCGGCGTCTTTCAGCTCCACAAAATGGATGCCCTTCACCACTCGGCCATTTTTCATGTCCAGACAGGGCATGATCCTGATGGTTTTCATTCCTTTAAAAATCCTTTCTCTGTCAGGGAGTTTTGTTTTGAAGCCGCTTGCCCAATGGCAGCCTCCCGGTTTCTCAATCCATCCTTTTCATTCATTTGAGTTTTACTTATACTGGCGCCCCGTTATCAGTGCAACTGATTGTGTGGCGCTTTCTGGAGGAGGGGCGGTGGAAGTGAACCGGCCTCTGCCTCCATTTTCACACATTATGAAGAAAGGGCAACAAAAGCATGTCAAAGGATGGTCGAGTGTTTTGTGGCAGCCTCAAGCTCTCCCATGTGGGACAGCGGGTGCATCTTGCGGGTTGGGTGGATGCCCTGAGAGACCACGGAGATGTCCTGTTCATCCACCTGAGGGACCGGTCAGGGGTCATTCAGGTGGTCTTCAGTCCGGAAGTCACCCCTTCGCACGTGTGCAGGCTTTCGGAATCCCTTCGCAATGAGTATTGTGTTCAGGTCAGGGGAGTGGTGAACCGGAGGGCTCAGGGCACGGAAAACCCTCACATCCAAACGGGCACCCTTGAGGTCAGCGCCGACGAACTCACCATTCTCAGTGGCGCACAAACCCTTCCTTTTCCCGTTTCCGAAAAAGCCATGCTGGCGGAAGGGGGGGCCAGGCGAACCGACTCCGTTGCCGAGGACCTCAGGCTGCAATACCGGTATCTCGACCTGCGCCGTCCCACCATGCAGGAAAACCTTTTCAAGCGTTACGCAATCATCAAGACCGCCCGTGACTTCCTTCATGAGCAAGGTTTCATGGAGGTGGAAACCCCCATGCTCACCAAGAGCACTCCCGAGGGAGCCAGGGACTACCTGGTGCCGAGCCGGCATTTTCCCGGGCAGTTTTACGCTCTGCCTCAGTCGCCCCAGCTGTTCAAGCAACTCCTCATGGTGGCCGGTTTGGAGCGGTATTTTCAGGTGACCCGATGCTTCCGGGACGAAGATCTGCGGCCCAACCGGCAGCCGGAATTCACTCAGCTGGACCTTGAAGCTTCCTTCATGGACGACCATTTCATCTGTGAACTCACCGAAGAAATGGTCTGCCGCATGTTCCGGGTCGGTTCCATCGATCTGCCCCGTCCTTTTCCTCGCATGACTTACCGTGAAGCCATGGACTCCTGCGGCACGGATCGTCCGGACCTGCGTTTTGGCCTGCGATTTGTGGAGGCCACGGACCTTTTTCAAAACACCCGCTACGGCATCTTCAGGCAAGTTCTTCAGCGCGGCGGATGCATCAAGGGCATCAATGTGCGCGGGCAGTCGGAAAAGCTCAGCAAAAACGTGCTCCAAAACGAGTATGCCAGGGAAATCGTGCCTTCCTTCGGTGCCAAGGGCATGACCTGGATGCGCGTCATGGACGGGGACCTGGATTCCAACATCGTTCAGTTTTTCAGCGACCAGGAAAAGCGATCCATTGTGGAACGCTTTGACGCGGTCACTGGAGACGTGGTCCTCATGATTGCGGACCCTTCCTACGAGACGGTGGTTTCCGCATTGGGACAGCTGAGGCTTCACCTTGGCCACAGGCTGGAATTGATTTCTCCCCATGCCTTTTGCCCCTTGTGGGTCACGGACTTTCCCCTTTTTGAGGCCACGGAAGATGGGGTCACTTCCAATCACCACCCTTTCACGTCTCCTCATGGCGACGATTTGGATCCAGATGATCGCCAGGGACTGCTCTCGGTCCTCTCCCGAGCCTATGATCTGGTGATGAATGGCGAGGAGCTCGGGGGTGGGAGCATGCGCATCAACCAAAAGGAACTGCAGCTCAAGGTCTTCCGCGCCCTGGGCCTCTCCCATGAGGAAGTGGAAGAAAAGTTCGGTTTTTTCCTTCGAGCCCTGGATTTTGGAGCGCCCCCGCACGGAGGGCTGGCTCTCGGCCTGGACCGGGTGGTTTCCATGGTGCTGGGCACCCCCTCCATTCGGGAAGTCACGGCCTTTCCCAAAAACCGAAGCGCTTTCTGCCCCCTGACGGAGGCTCCTTCGGAAGTTTCGCAGGATCAGTTGAAGGAACTGGGGCTTCTGGATCTGGTTGAAGTGCCGTCTGTTCCGGGAATGGGAGAGCGTGGAGAGCTCATAGATTCCCTTTCCTGGGCGGCGCGCATTGGCCTGGGAGAGGAGGAAAAGCCCGCGGTCATGGAGGCATTGAAGGAAGCGGCCCAACTGGCTGATGTGGCCGGGCAAAGGGCTGGCGAGGAGGAGCCCGTTTACGCGCCGCACAGGGTGGCCGGCCCCTTGAGGGAGCACCAAACAGCACGGGTCTGTGCTTTTGCCCAAACGGGAGAGGTCTTCAAAAACGCCCCGTCCGTCAAGGGCGACTACTTCAAAGTGGCCAGTGTTCTCGACCCTTGAACACCGAAAATATGGCTTGGCCTGTCGTTCATCATTGAAAAGGGGCGCGCTGCGCCCCTGCGGGGGACTTGATCGAGTCCCGGAGGGATACGATGCATTCGGAAGTCTTTTCCCATGTGGACCCGGCACCGGTTGCCGCGAAGTCTGAAGGAGGCCTTCTTGGAAAACGGGTGGGAGTCCAGTCACTGTTCTGCGTGCAAGGATGGCCCTGCGAGGGTGGTTCCAGGGCTCTCAAGGGGTTTGTTCCCCTGGAGGATGCCACTGTGGTTCAGCGGGTCAAAGGAGAAGGTGGGGTCCTGGTAGGAAACACCCATTGCAGCGAACTGGGCCTGGGAGTTACCCGCGACAGTGCGGCGCGGGCTGTGGCGGAAAAGCATGTGGACGCGGCTTTCATGATCGATGTTTTGGGGGAAGCGCGCATGGCTGCGGCACGAGCGGGGCTCTTCGGGTTCAAGCCAAGCTGGGGACGGATTTCCCGCTTCGGACTGACGGGCCTGGCACCATCCATGGAATGCTGCGGAATCCTCGCCGCTCGCTGGAAAGACATTTCCGCCATCTTCAGTGCCATTGCCTCCTTTGACGAAAGGGATCCGTCCATGGTGGTGCCTTCTGAGCTGGTGGCGGAAGGGGCGCAAACAGGGTCAGGAAGAAATGGCATGGTCGCCGGCTTTTTCCCCCAGTCCCTCGAAAGGCTGAGTTCTGAAGAACGCGAAGCTTTTTCCCTTGCCCTTGGAGAACTGGAGGGGGCAGGCGTCACCCTTCGCCAGGTGGAGATGAAGGAGTTTCACCTTTTTCCCGTGGCCCATCAGGTGATCGCTTCGGTGGAAGCTTCGTCCAGCTGTGGCAAGTACGATGGTGTGCGCTTTGGGCATCGCGCAACGGGGGCGAAAAACTGGAACGACATGTATGTGAAGACACGGCGCGAGTCCTTTGGGCTCCTTTTGAAAACGTTCCTTTTTCAGGGAGCCTATTTTCAGTTCGAAAACTATGCGGCCTTTGAAAATGCCTGTCGGATTCGTGCGCGCCTCGTTCAAGAAACCAGGAAGTTCTTCCGGGAGTTGGACATGCTTGTCATTCCCACACAGGACAATGCCCGGGACGCTTTTCAGGCCCGGTCGCTCAAAGAGCTTTACAGCGCTTTTTCCTGCACCCTTCCGGCCAATGTCACGGGCCAGCCGGCCCTCTCCCTTCCCGGTCTTTACCGAAGCGCAGGAAGAGACATGGGACTGCAGGTGGTGGGGTCCTACCTGGAAGACGAAAAGCTGTTTTCCCTGGCGGACAGACTGGTGGCGCACAGGGAGGGATCGGCATGACCCAGGGATTTCAAGCGGTGATCGGCCTCGAAATTCATGTTCAGTTGAATTGCGCGACAAAAATGTTTTGCAATTGTCCAAACAGGCCGGGCGATGAACCCAACAGGAACACCTGCCCCATTTGCCTCTGGCTGCCCGGGAATCTCCCTCGATTCAGCCAGGAAGCCCTGGAGAAAGCCACCTTGGCCTGTCTGGCGCTCAACTGCCAGATTCAGGAAAAAAGCGCTTTCGACCAGAAAGTGTACTATTATCCGGACCTTCCAAAAGGATATCAGCTTTCCCAGTTCCACCGGCCCCTGGCCAGGAATGGCTGGCTGGACATTGTGGGGGAAGATGGGAATTCCCAAAGAATCAGGATTCAGAAAATCCATATGGAAGAAGATGTGGCTCGCCTGGTGCACGAAAAGGAAGGCAGAACGCCCGTGAGCCTGGTGGATTTCAACCGGGCGGGCACTCCCTTGGTGGAGATCGTCACCGAGCCCGACCTGCACAGCCCCCGGGATGCCATGGAATTTCTTCGGGTGCTGAGAACGCAGCTGCGCTATTCCGAGTGCTCGCAATGCAGCATGGAGCAGGGAAGCATGCGGGTGGACGCCAATGTTTCGGTGCGACCCCTTGGAAGAGACCTCCTCAACCCCAAGGTTGAAATCAAAAACATGAATTCCATCCGCCATGTGGGCGATGCCATTGCCTTTGAAATGGACCGCCAGGTGGAATGCGTCAGGGGGGGAGAGCCCGTCGTCATGCACACGCGCCTCTGGGAACCTGACGCACGCATCACCGTACCCATGCGTGGGAAATTTGAAGGCCCGTGCGTGCCCGATCCTTCCGTGCCTCCCGTTGTGGTTGAAGACTCCTGGCTCCAGGAGATCATCCAAAAGATGCCCGAGATGCCGGGTGCCAAGGTGGAGCGTTTCGTGACCCGATATGGGCTGACACACGAGGAGGCTCAGCACATGAGTTCCGAAAGGGAAGTCTCCGGGTATTTTGAAAAAGCCCTTGATCATGAGGCCCCTCCCCGGCTGGCAGCCCAGTGGATCGCCACGCAGTTGCTTCCCCTCCTCAAGGAGAGGGAAGTTTCCCTGGAGACCACGTCACTGGATCCCGGGCGGTTTGCTGGTCTCCTGTTCATGTTGGGGCGGGAGGAAATCAATGTCAATGCCGCCCGGGACGTTTTGAAACGGCTTCTGGAAAGCACCGCAACGGCGGCGGAAATCGTGGACCAATGTGGCTATCGGCAGGTTTCGGGCGCAGAGGAACTGGAAGCCCTGGTGGATCGAGTCCTTGCGGAAAACCCTTCCGCCGTGGAAAACTTTCGAAAAGGAGCTTCCAAGGCCATGGGTTTTCTCATGGGGCAGGCCATGCAGGCTTCAAAGGGAAAGGCCAACCCTCGGGTTCTCAAGGAACTCATGACCAAAAAATTGGGCTGAAGGGCCTTTTATCAAAGGTTTTCTGGACCCCCGCCTGCGCGGGGGCACGGTGTTGGATGAATCAATAGGGCTTGAGTTATTCCGGACCACCCCTTGGGCGGGGGTGACGCAGCAGGACAAGGCGCAATCCCCAAGTGGTTTGGCCCAGGTTCATGCTGCCGGATCAAAGAGTGACTGACAACTCGGACCGGGCCATTTCGATTTCCGGAACCTTGATTCCATCGATGCCCAATTGGTCCGCCGCCTCCTGGCTCATGGAACGATACAGGAGGCGAACAGTGACCTGAAGATCGGTTGTTTCGTTCTCATCCAGCGCTATGGAGAAGGATTGTACATCGTGGCCCTTGGCCGGTATCCTTCGGTCATAGGCGATTTCTTCTGCCAGCCAGCTCTTGGGGGTCAGGTTGCCCTCTTCGTCTCTGAAAACCTTGTGGTAAAAAATGGTGTCGGGATCAACATGATTGCTTTCCTTAACCTGTCCCGATGTGTGAAGCACTTTCCCCTGACCATTGGTCACGGTCACTTCCAGCCACATTTTGCGGATGTAGGTCACGCCCGTGGGGATCTTGTGGCCCGCGCCCACATTTTTCACCTTGACCACAAGCTCCATGCCCTCCTGTGTGGCATGGGCCTCGGTTTCCAGTTCAGCGGCGGCCTGCAGCATTTCTTTTGCCAGTTCCATCTCTCTTTCATTGCCCTCCCGCTGTTGAAAAAACACGCTGCCTCCAGGGAAAAAGTGAGTGGGCACATGGTCCCTTTCGCTGCCCATGAAGCTGGATTTTCCGGGGTTTTTTTCAACCCCGGGTCCCGGGGTCATGTGACAGTCCTGACAGCGTGTGCCTTCCTTGGCATAAGGCCCTTCTTCCCAGTCGGCGAAGGTGTCGATGACAACCGCTCCGGAAGTGGGGTGCACCACGTTGTGGCAGGCACCACAAAAGGCCGACTCCGTGTGAACTTTTGAAAACATCATTTCATGGTAGGGAGATTCTCCTTCTCCCCTGGGGCCCCGCTTGATCCGCCCCGGATCGGAAATGGTCTTGACGTTCACCGGTTCCACGACCTCCTTCACCGTGTGGCAGTAATCACACGAGACACCCTTTTTGGCTGTGGCGTCGAACAGGCTGCCGTCTGGTGGAGGCAGTTGCTGTGTGCGAACGGCAACGGGGGCGTGGCATTCTCCACAAAATATGTCCGTGAACCCTTCCGTCTCTCTGCTGGCCAACAGGTAGTCGGGCTGGTAGAAAGGATCCTCCCATGCATATCGGTGCTTGCTCTTGGACCATGCGTCATGGATTTCCTGGTGACATGCCGCGCAGTTGTCCGGGTGGTCGAAAGCTCCCCCTTCGAACTGGTTTATTTTGACCAATTGTTGATGGACCGGCTCAGCGTCCGCTTCTTTGTCTTTTTTTTTTCATTGTTCCTGGCCAGTATGACGGGCGTGTTGTCGTGGACGGCGGGATTTGCATGGTAGACTTCCTCACCCGCTTTTTCGTCGATCAGGCCCATGGGAAAAGTGACGTAATGGCTGCGGTTGCTTGCATGGTCGTCGAATATGGAAAAAGCCATGGTGTGTCCCGTTTCGGGGTCGAAGGAGTGATCCGTGGTGGCTTTGCCGTCGACCTGAACGTCTCTTTCCCGCACAAAGACCACATTGTAGACCCCTTCGTTCCAGCTGGCAAAAGACAGCACCGTGCTTCTTGCCCCTTCAGCTTTTTGCAGGGCCCGCCTCGGCACCAGATCGCCTTCGCGCAACAGATCGGCGCCCAGAAGACTTCCCTTGGAAGCGATGATTTTGCCACTGTGCGTCACATCTTCCGTGAGGCGGAAATCCTTCCTCTCCTCGTCCCAGACGAAAAGGTCATCCTCGGTCAGGTGGATGGCATTCCTGTCTTTTCCTTCCGTGATGAGCGGCCCTTCTCCCTGTCTCATCTTTGCTGCCAGTTCATTTTCATGAATGGCCCAATACCCTGTTTTCCGGGCGTCGTAGATCCATTGCATGTGATGGTTGCGGTCTGGATTCGGACGGTTGTTGAACCAGTTCTGGGTGCCGCTTTCTGCCCAGTTGTCGCTGGCATCGATGTGCTGGTTGTTGTGAAGGCGATAAGCATGAATGTAGTCTGCGGAAGCGTGTCCCATGGGAATGGAGCGTCCCGTGCGGGCCTGCCACAGGTCGATGTAGTTTCCCTTTTCCAGGTCCGGCACAACCACTTGTGAAAGATAATCCTCAAAGGAATCCATGTCACTGGGGAAGCGGGTTCCGTAGTGTTCCCGCGGGTCGTCATTGGGGTCCACATTGCGGCTTCGAAGGATATAATGGCGAAGATCGCTCACGTTCATGCCCTTTTCGCCCAGTATGGGATTTTCCGCAAAGTCATATTTCTGAACTTTTTCCTGGTCGCGTGGCATGTTTCGCAGGTCGCCGTGGCATGCCATGAAACACCCGTGGGCGTTGAAGCTCCCTCCCAAAGGGTCTTTCAAATCTTTTGCAGCGGGTACGCTCATGACCGTCAGGCGATCTTCGTAATTGAAACGATTCCCGGGCTTGAGCTGGTCCACATGGTCCACTTCAATGGCTTTGGGGCCCGCAATGCGCCCCATGCCCTGATCTCCGAAACCTTCGCCGTCAAAGCGAAAGGTCTGGTGCACGGTCACAGGACCTGCAGAATCGGACAACCCCCGTCCGCTCGCATCGGTCTTCGATGGCCACTGTGCCCAAAGGTAGATCCGGTCTTCATCGTATGCAGCGCGAACCTTGATCTGCCGTGTTGCCGGTTTTTCATAGTCGCTTTGTCCACCCAGGTCCGTTTTGGAATTCCATGGCTGCTCAAAACCACCTGTATAGTGGCAGGCCACACAGGACGTGGTGTCCGGAATTGATCTCGCACCGAGGGTGTGGGATTGCCCGGCTCCTTCATGGTAGCCGCTGGGACCTTCCCAGCCGCTCAGCCATTGGTAGGAGACCTGGTTGGGGTAGAAAGCGTTCACTTCGGTCCACTCGCCCCATTGCATTTTCTGGATTTGCTTTGCAATTGCCAGATAGGCTGTGTCGGTGACTGCCAGGAGATTCCAGGGCTCCAGTTTCTTGACCGATTCCTGTTTTGCGGAGTCGACGGCACTGTGACCGGAATTCCAGGCAAAAATGGAAAAGCCCAGAACTGCGGCCAGGATCGACAACGCCATGAGATGCCTGTAAAAGGCCGCCCTTTTCTCCCTGTGTCTGCTTTTGAGAGGATTGTGCTTCATGGAAAGCTCCTTTTCTTGCAGTTCATGCCAAAGAAGGTTAGGAAAATGCTTGAATCATCTCATGCTGCTGTGTCAGTTCCTCTCCTCGTTTTCCCCGGGGGCAGCGATGGGCAAAAGGAACGAGAGATTGGCTGAGAGATAGGGGTCGAGCTGAGGTTTTTGATCGAGAGAAGCTTTTTGGCCTGAGGTTTCGGGAGTGAAAAATTTTTGTTGCGTGATTTCAGCTAAATGGGTTCTTTTCTGGAACACTTTGCAGGGCAGACCTTCAGAAAACCACGAAAACCCTCTGAATTGTGTGAGGTCTTAAGCGAATCGCCAATTGAAAAGACAATACCACTGATCGCTTTTTATCTCAAAAGAAAAAGGGCAGCTCGAATGGCATTCCTGAAGCCGCGACGGTTCTGCCAAAGCCCGCCCCTTGAAAGGCCGGTTGTTCAAGGATCAGGATCAGACAAAGCGTCACAGCGCACATGGAGTGGCAATGGTTGAGGTTGGAAGTATTCCAGGAAGTTGTATTTCAAGATCCCGCCTTTATGTTTCAGAGGGGAGGATCGGCAGTGGAAAGTGGTGCCGCGTGGCCCTGAAGGTGCCGCATCAGCACTTGGAAGGCTTCTTCCCCACTGAGATTCCTGCAGGGAAAGGAAACGGTTACGTGCGCGTAGCGCACATAGAGAGGCCTGCGCATCGCGTTCAGTTCTTCCAGGGAATGGCCTTGAAAGCCGACGATGCCTCTAGAAAGGGCATCCTTCAACCGCCTTTGTAGCACTTCAAGGGGAACGTCCAAAAACACCACCAGGGAAATGCGCCTCAGGTGTTCCATGGCTCCGCGGGAGAGGACGCAGCTCCCTCCGGGAGCAATGACCATGTTTTCCCCCTCAATGGCCTGCAGCTCCTGGTTTTCCAGGGCAAGAAACCCTTCCTCCCCTTCCTGGTCGAGAATGTCCTGCAGGCTCCTCCCTTTGCCTCGAAGGAGGTCGTCGCCGTCCACAAATCCATGAGCCAGAGCGGCAGCGAGCATACGGCCCAGAGTGCTTTTTCCGCTGCCCGGCATTCCAATGAGTGTGATGTTGCCCCCTTTTGGACTCATGATTGCCGTACTCTTCAGCCGCCTGTTGAAATGGGTTGGGGAGGGGCCTCCTCAACCACCCGGTTTCTTCCCCCTTCTTTGGCGGAATAGAGGGCTTGGTCGGCTCTTTTGAGCAGGTTTTCCGGTGTTTCCTGTGGCAAGAGCTCAGCGACGCCGAAACTTCCCGTGACGCGAAGGTCGTGGATTCCAAAAGTTGATTCTTCCAGCTTTTGTCTCACTCTCTCTGCAAATGCAGCAGCTTCCCGGGAACTGGTGTGGGGAAGGATCACCATGAATTCCTCTCCTCCCAGGCGGGCGGGAAGATCTTCCCGGCGTGAGGCCTTCTGCAGGATTTCCCCGAAGGCCTTGAGCACCTCGTCTCCCGTGTTGTGCCCCCAAGTGTCGTTGATCTTTTTGAAGTGATCCAGGTCGGCCATCACCACCGAGAGGGATGTGCCGTGCCGTGCGGAAAGGGAGAGGGCTCTGGTCAGGTTTTCCATGAAAAATCTTCTGTTGGCGATGCCCGTGAGGGGGTCCGTGTTCATGAGCTGCGTTATGGTGGCATTGGCCTTTTCCAACTCTCTGTTCTTGCGCTGAAGTTCCCGGGCCATGGAGGTGACTTCCATGTTCAATGCGGAAAGCTTTTCGATGATCTCACCTCCGACGGGCATGGGTTTTTCACAGAAAAAAACCAGATGACTTCCCGTGTTGAAAATGAAGGCCGAAAGGCTGTGGATCATGGATGAGTCCGTCGTGAAGTTCAGGCGGGTTTCCCGGTAGACATGAGGGGCAAGGAATGCAACCGCAGGGTGGTTTTCTTCCATGAGGAACTCCTCAATATGCCGTCCCGAAGGGATTTCTTCCAAAGCAAGCAGATTCAGAGCCCCCCGGTTGCAATGCAGAATGTTCCGGTCCGGATCGGTGATCAAAAAGGCGATGGAGGCGAGTTCCTGAAGATAGTGGGCTAAAGCTTCCCAATGGTTTGGGTGGGGGAAGGCAGACCGGTTTTCTTCTTTTGATTTTCCGTGTGGTGAGGCTTTCTTTTCAGTGGGCATATGGAGGTGCTTCTCAGGCATGAGGCCGTTCCATGCCTGGTGGGGAAAGGAGAGAAGGCCATTTTTCTTTGCATGGGAATGAGCGGGAGTTTCAGGAACGGTGTCTTCTGGTTCCGAGCGGTCACCATCTTGCGAAGGGGTGGAATTCAGGTGTTCAAGGAGGTTGGGGCGGCTGTAGGAGGTCACGGTGACGCATGGATTTTTTGTGAGAAAATCTCTCAGCCTGCTCAAATATTGGGTGAGCCGGGGGGAGCTGGAAGGTTTCTGCACGGCCCACTCCGGTTCACCCATGATTCTCAGCCCTCCATAACCCTCCTCCAAAGCCTTTCCCGTTTCTTGTGTGAAGAAAGCGATCATGGCCTCTGAAAGCAAGGAGCCACGAGAAGGAAGTGCATTGTGCGCGGGGAAAAAGCTCAATTGGCCTTTTTCCACATGAGGCATGGGGAGCAGTCCCCCCCCACAGAGGTCTTGAATCACGGCATCACGGGGATAGTTTGGGTGAGTGATGCAGATCACTTTCTCGTTTCTTTCCAAGCCCTGGCGAACGAAAGCCGTGAGTGCCAGTCGGTATTCGCCTTCCCTGCGGTAAAGGAAGATTTCACGTGCGATGGCCTGAAAACCCGTGTGCACATGTGGCCCTCTTGCTGCTTGCATGGTAGAAATCCTTCCCACTACATTCTCTTGTGTTGCCTGTCTCTTCCGGCCCGCCACTCCCGGGCCAGTTTGACGCTCGATTTCGCATCGGGAGCCCAGCCATCGGCTCCGGTTGCTCGCCACATGTCTTTGAAAGATCGAAAGAAACTGCCCCCGACCATGAGCATGGTGTCTTTCAGGCGGGGGGCTTCCCTGATGCCCGTCACCAGTTGCCGGGTTTTTTCCAGGTTGAAGGGCATGGCGACGGAAATACACACCAGAAATGGTTTTTCGGCGGAGATGAATTCCAGCAGGTCCGCAGAAGGAGTATTCGCTCCCAGGTAATCCACTTGCCAGCCGTCCATGCGGAGCAGATCGGCAACCATCCATGCGCCCAGTTCGTGATGTTCGTTGGGAGAAGCGGTGACGACAGCCTTGCCCATGGGTTCCCGGACCAGTTCCATTTGAGGACTCATCACAGCCATGATGCGCGAAACGAGGGCAGTTGCAAGGTGCTCCTGAGCAACGGAAATTTCTCCCTTCTCCCACAGGGATCCAATGGTGTACATGCAGGGCTCGACCACCTGCAGGTAAAAGTTCTCCACATCGCTTGGCTTGTGAGCAAATTTCATGCCCATTTGCAGGGATTCCCGGGAATCTCCCTGAAGAAGGGCTGACAGGAAGGTGTTTCTGGCGTTTTGCCACTCGGGGTGGTGAGACGGCGAGCTTTGAGCGTCTCTTTCTTTTGAAAGGCGGATCATTGTTTCATGTTTGGAGACCATCCAGCGGTAGATGTTTCCAAGGGGCTCCGCAGCGTCAGGGGAGAGGTGTTTGTCCAGAGCTGATTGCCATGCCTGCAATTCAACAAGAAAATAGTCGTGGGCAAAGCCTCTTGAATGGTAAGACCTGTAAACCCAAACGAGAGTCGGTGCGAGCAGTTCAAGGGTGTTGAGCTTGAAAACGCTGGCCATGAAAGCGGCATGATTTCTGTGATTTTCATGCATGACGGCAAAGGGGTTGTGCCCGATGAGTTCCGTGATGGCAGGGTGGAGTGCCAGTTGCTGGTCAACATCCCTGGTCATCTGCGGGCTTTTTGCCTCATATTCCAGGGCGGCTTCCTGTGGAACAGGGCCCAGGTTCTTTCCTTCCCGCATCAGGTCATGGATCATCTTCATCTCCTCGGCGAAGGGCCAAGTTCAGCCACTTTATGGGGTTGCACAAAAAAATGGGTTTCTCACGGGATCGCCATGGAAAAATTCCCGCAACCGGTCATCCGCAATGCCCATTGATTGAACCGTGACAGAGGGTTTTGCAACATACAGGAAGAAAAGGCCGGAAGTCTATCTTTAGAAAGGAGAAAGAGGATGAAAGGAGTTTTTTGAACCCGAAGATAGGCCGGGTAAAAAGATGGCTTCACGGGTGGCGGAAGGAATGGGTTCCGGTGCGCCGGAACAGTGCTGAAAAAACCTGAGTGCGTCAGCGATAGTGCCGAAGAAGTCCCACGGCGACTCCCACGATTTCGACCTCACCGGCCGGCAATCGAATGGATTCCATCTGGCTGTTGGCAGGCCGCAGTTCAACCTCGTTTGCAGACACATAGAATTTCTTGACCGTCGCTTCACCGTCTATGAGGGCCACGACGGTCTGCCCGTTTTCCGCGTGATTTCTCTTGCACACAATGAGCACATCTCCTTCACGAATGCCCTCCTCGACCATGGAATCTCCGCGGACTTTGAGGGCGAAATTCTGGCCGTTTCCCAGGAAGCTCTCGGGCACGTCGATGGAATCGGGAACTTCCACGGCTTCGATGGGGTGTCCCGCTGCTACGGTTCCCAGAAGAGGAATGGAGGCAGAGGAAGCGTGCAGGGGGGTCAGGTCCAGCGAACGCTTCCGGTTGTTGGGAAGGCTTTTCAGGTATCCTCGCTCTTCTATTCCCTTCAAATGTTTGTAGACGGCGTTGAGGGAGTTGAATCCAAGGTGCCGGCGAATTTCTTCATAGGTTGGGGAGTATCCGTTTCGCCCGGTATATGCCTGCACAAAGTCATAAACTCGTTTCTGTGCCGGTGTCAGTCCCACAATGCGCCTCCCTCTTTTCCTCTGTTTTCTATACCGCCACCAGTTGGAATCCCACATTTCCCTCCATGCGCTGCAGGCCGGCACCTGCATGCAGTGCCTCTGCCATTTGATCATATCGCTCCGCGTCGTTCATGTATTCCCGGAACGAGATGCGCAGAAGCGCCCGTATTCTCTTTTTCTGAAATGTTTGGGCCAGGCCATCAAGGTGATGATCGGTCAGCACCTGAAGGTCCTTGGTTTCAACTCCACCCCTGCGGATTCTTCCTGGTTTCATGGGACTCTCCTTGTGCAAAAGGGTTTGTCTTTTCTGCTCTGACCATGGAGACACAATAGGTGAACATGGGGTGAAAGTCAATGGGAAATTCATGAGAACCATTTTACAATGACTTGCCCGAGGGGCCACCATTGGCTCCGAGCCGGCGACCTACGTTCCACGGACGGCATGGGGAGTGGATCGGAGGGGCACTGCTCACGGAAGAACGCCAAAGAAGCGATGCTTGGATGCAGCATCACGCCGTCGGAAGGGGACCGGTCGTTGGGAAAGCTGGGGAAAACTTGGAAGTGGAAGATAGGGCGAAGCCTCATTGAAGGGGGTGAGTCCGTCTGCGCACATTATGGAACCCTTTTTGACCCCGAAAATGGAGCCATGGGAGCAAATACTGCCTTTTTTGGGGAATTTTTCTATGGAATCTCAAGATGTTGACTTGGTCCGACCCCATGGAGCTTGGTCCGACCCCATGGAGACCCCATGGAGGCATGGATGCTCCCGGCACCCGTATTGCTGAACTCCCATTTGAGTCCCCCCGGGAAGCTGCCGATATTCATGCATGGAAACAGCCTCTTCCTGTTTCCGCCCAGGTCGAAGACCTTGAAGCCCGGCTTTATCCTCAGGCGGGCGAAGGGTATAAAATCAGAATCCATTCGTTCATTTCACAGTAAGGGTCATGATGGAGCAAGCAAGGAAACTTCTCAGGTCCGTTTTCGGCTATGAATCCTTCATCTTTTTGCAGGAACAGGTCATCGGCCATGTGCTGTCCCGCCGGGACACGCTGGCCGTGATGCCCACAGGGGCGGGCAAATCACTGTGCTACCAGATCCCTGCTCTCATTTTCCAGGGCATCACCGTGGTCGTCTCGCCCCTCATCTCCCTCATGAAAGACCAGGTGGATCAGCTGACCCAGTTGGGTGTCCCCGCGGTGAAGCTGAACAGCACCCTTTCCGTGCATGAGCACCGGGCTGCACTCGATGGTCTTCAAAGCGGGAAGGCACGGCTCCTTTATGCGGCCCCTGAAACCCTGCTCAAGCCCCAGATGCTGAGCTTCCTCCAATCACTTCCAATGGATTGCCTGGCCATTGATGAGGCCCATTGCATTTCTGAATGGGGTCACGATTTCCGTCCGGAATATCGACAGCTGGGTGAGGTTCGCCGCCGCATGCCCGGGGCCGTGTGCATCGCCCTCACGGCCACTGCGACCCCGAGGGTCCGCCGGGACATTCGGGCTTCCCTGGAATTGGACGAATCCGCCGAATTCGTTTCCAGCTTCGACCGGAAAAACCTTTTTCTCCAGGTCGTTCCCAAGAAAAACCCCATGGAGCAAACCAGGGCATTCATCCAACGGTTTCCTCATGACCAGGGAATCGTCTACTGCCTCACCCGGGTGCAGGTGGAAAAGCTCCATGCCGCTCTGGAAGCAGAGGGGTTTTCCGTCTGCCCTTACCATGCGGGATTGCCCGAAAAGGATCGCCAGCAGAACCAGGAACGTTTCCTCCGGGACCGGGTGCAGGTCATGGTGGCCACGGTGGCTTTCGGCATGGGCATCGACAAGTCCAACATCCGGTTCGTGCTTCACCATGACGTGCCCAAAAATATGGAGAGCTACTACCAGGAAATCGGGCGGGCCGGGCGGGATGGTTTGAGGGCCGAATGTCTTCTGCTCTTCGCTCCGGGGGATGCCCACAAGGTGAGGCGGCTCATCCAGCAAAGGGAGGGACAGGAGAGACGCGCGGCCAATGTGCAGCTCCATGCCATGATGCAGTTTGCCCAGTCGGAAGTCTGCCGGCGCATTCCCCTCTTGAATTATTTCGGCGAAACCCCTGATCAGCTCCGGTGCGGCATGTGCGACATCTGCTCCGAAGAAGAACAGCCCCTGCAGGAGTTCACCGTGCCCGCCCAGAAGTTCCTTTCCTGTGTCAAACGCACGGGGGAGCGATTCGGTGCGAACCACATCATCAAGGTCCTGCGTGGCTCCTCGGCGGCAAAGGTCGCACAGTTGGGCCACGATCGCCTGTCCACCTACGGCATCGGCAGGGAACTGTCCGGGAGTCAATGGCAGCAACTGGCCCGCCAGCTGGTTCACAAGGGCCTGCTGAGCCTGGACCCCGATTTCGGGGGTCTGGCCCTCACGGAAGCGGCTTGGGACGTTCTTCGGGGAAAAGAGGCCTTTTGGGGAAGGGTCGATGAGGAGGTGAAAATGAAAGGGGACGGTGAAGCATCCCCGGATTCGCAGGGAGATTATGACCGGCACCTCTTCGAGCGCCTTCGGTCCAGGCGGAAAGAATTGGCTGATGAAGCCGATGTCCCCCCCTATGTGATCTTTTCCGACCGGACCCTGGTGGAAATGGCCACTTATTTTCCTCAAACGGAAGAAGAACTGGGGGCCATACACGGAATCGGACGGGCCAAACTTGAAAAATACGGACCCCATTTCCTCCCTGTCATCATCGAATACTGCCGTGAACATTCCATCCAGAAGACAGACAGGCGTCGCAACGCCTATCCGCCAGGCGGCTTCGAGCCATCGTCGGGAACAAGATCCTCCGCCGTTGGAGAAGCTTTCAACAGCGGGGGTTCCATTGAAGACCTGGCTCGGGACTTCGGCATCCAAAAGCGAACCGTCCTGGATCACCTCCATCGGTTTCTCAAGGAAGGTCACTGCCTGAGAAAGGACGCCGTTCTCGCCGAGGTGGGTCTCGCCGCGGAGGAAAGGGAAAAGGTGCTGGCTCAGTTTGAAAAGCTCGGCAACGATTTCCTCAGGCCCGTTTTCGAAGCCCTTGAAGGATCGATCTCCTGGGAAGATTTGAGAATTCTCAGGCTCTATCACCTCACCCTTCTGAAAGAAAAAGGCGAAGGCAATGGAAGGGAGGAGGAACAGTCCCCTTTCCCCTCCACCCGGACGATTGTCTTCCTGGCCAGTTCCCGTAAGTACTCGGGCCTTTGCATCGCCGGGCGGGAATGGAACGGGAACGTTGCAGGAGCATGGGTTCGTCCCGTGAGCTCTGAACCCACCGGTGCCCTTTCACCGCAGGAAATCACCCTGGAGGATGGAGAAAAACCTCGGCTCCTCGATGTCATCACCGTTCCGGTTATAGGCCCCCCTCCCCACGACTATCAGAAGGAAAACCTGCTCATTTCCGGTGCATCCTGGACCCGTGAGGGAGAATTCCCGTTGTCCCGGCTGGAGGGTCTGTGTGACAATGTGAATTCTTTATGGATCAATGGACACCACAGTCATGGGGGATTGAACGACCGCATGCCCATGGAGGGGGTCCTCCAGGGGGATTTTCCCACGCTGCTCCTGGTGCGCGTGGAAAACCTGGCCATGAGTGTGGGGAAAAACGCCAGGGGATTCAAGCAGGTTCGGGCCCGCTTCACGCATAGAGGAACGGATTATTCTCTCCCGGTCACCGATTTCCGGGTGGAGCGGGTACACCTGGAAAAGGAATATGGAATCCACCCCGTGGAGGGGGCTGCAGCTTTTTTGACTCTCAGCATCAGTGAACCTTTCGAGGGATTCTGTTATAAACTGGCGGCGGCCGTCATCGTACAACCTTGAAAATGAGTGAAAAAAACCCATGACTCATGATCTCTACACCATCGGTCATTCCAATCACCCGGTGGAGCGATTCCTGGAACTCCTGGAAATGCACGCCATCGGGGCCGTGGGTGACGTGCGCTCCAGTCCCTACAGCAGGTTCAATCCCCAGTTCAATCGCGAGAATCTGCAACAGGCCCTCAAGGAAAACCACATTGCCTATGTGTACCTGGGGCAGGAACTCGGCCCACGCAGTGAGGATCCCTCCTGTTACCGGGACGGTAAAGTCCAGTATGGGCGGCTGGCCCGGACGGAACTGTTCCGCAGGGGACTCGAACGGCTGCGCCATGGCATGCAGTCCTTCCGCATCGCCCTCATGTGCGCCGAAAAGGACCCCTGGACCTGCCACCGTATGATCCTCATCTGCAGAGAACTGCGCTCGGAGCCCGTCCACATCCGCCACATCCTGGAAGACGGGAGCCTGGAGAACCAGGCAGACGCGGAACGCCGCCTCCTGCTGGCCCTTCGCATGCCTCAGCTGAGGTTTTTTGAAAGCCCCGAAGGATTGATCCAGCGCGCCTACGAGACCCAGGCCGAGCGCATCGCCCACGTCCGTGACGCGGAGAGTTCAAAAGGGCAGAGCCGCGAGGAGGACTTATGGGAAAGCTGAGAGTTTACACCATCGGCTTCACCAAAAAATCGGCGGAAAAGTTTTTTGGGCTGCTCGAGGCGAGCGGTGCGCGGCGCGTGGTGGACATCCGTTTGCACAACGTGTCCCAACTGGCCGGTTTTGCCCGCAGAGACGACCTGCGTTTTTTCCTCAAAGCCCTCTGCCGCATGGATTACGTCCACCTGCCCGAACTGGCCCCGACCAAGGAAATCCTCGATGGGTACCGGAAAGGAGGTGGCGGCTGGCCCGTCTACCAAAGGGACTTCCTGAATCTCCTGGCTGAGCGGCATATCGAAGAAAAGATCCCGCAAGATCTGATCCACGAGGGCTGCCTTCTGTGCAGCGAGGACACCCCCGACCAGTGTCACCGCCGGCTGGTGGCCGAATATCTGAGAGATCGATGGGGGAAGATGGACATCATCCACCTGGTGTGATGAGAGCGCACTAAGGTTTCTTTTTCAGCCGGCATCCTTCGCCTCTCGCTTCCTGCACCGAAAGGCTTCCCGGTGCTTTAAAGCTCCTTGCATGGGGGGGGAAACGCCCGGGACGATGCAATACCTTTCTTTTTGGGCCCTTTGGTTTCCTTGGGGCATTTGAGTTCCCGCCCGGCCCTTGCGGTTGAAATTATTGCAAAAAAGTAATATTTCAAGACTTGACCCCCGCCTTTGCAGGGGAATTGTTCATCTTGCGTTTGCACTTGGGGCCTTCCCCCTTCATAATGCTCCTGCCCCTTGGATCGTTTACAACAGGAATCAGTTTGCCGCGATGGCTCTCACAGGCAGGAGGCCAGACTCACATGACACCCCTGAAAAGCTCACTCGCTCACCTCACCTACCGGAAAGCGGTAAAAATTCTTGGCCCCGCCGGTGCCCTGCTGTTGCGCGAGGGAGGCGGTTTGGACATCGACATTGAAGAGCAGGTCCTGCTCACAGACGACCTTTTTACCCTTTTCCTGGGAGGTTCCATCGTCCAAATCTCCCTTGCCGGCCAGGGCGGCAAAGAGTTGCGGTGCCACTGCTCCAACTGCACCGATCCCTGCTGGCACCTGGGCGCTGCACTGGCTCTCATTCTGGAAGAAAAATTGGCGTTGGGCCTTTCCGCACCTCCTCCCCCAAGCATGCCCGTAGAGAGCCTCACCCCTGAAGAGCTCGAAAAACAGGCCCTCGCGGACCGTGAAGAGCGGGCTCGCACGGAACGGATGCAAATCAAATCCACGGACCCGGCCCGCCTCTGGACCGACTACACGGTCACCAGTCTGGCTTCGGGCAAGACCTACCGCGTGGTCCTTCGCGGCTGGGAGCGCGGCGACTCCTACTGTTCCTGTCCCGATTTCAGGAAAAACACCCTGGGCACCTGCAAGCACATTCTGCACACCCTGGACAAGGTCAGGAAGCGCTTTCCCGGGAAAGTCCGGGAGATTCCCTACGAAGTGCGCAGCATCTTCGTGCATCTCCACTACGGGGAAGAAGTGGATCTCAGAATGCAGGCCCCGGCGGACCTGGACAAGGCCGCAGCTCAGATCGTGAAACCCTGTCTCAACGGTCCCATCGCTGATGTGCGGGACCTCCTGCAGCGCATCGGGAAACTGGAGGCGCTGGGCTATGAGGTGGCCGTCTATCCCGATGCGGAAGAGTACCTGCACAGGCGGTTGTTCAAGGAGAAGATCCAGAGGAAAGTGGCGGAAATTCGAAAAGACCCTGCCAGCCACCCCTTGCGCACCTCCCTGCTCCATGCGGAACTGCTTCCCTATCAGCTGGACGGGATCGCCTTCGCAGCGGGGGCGGGCAGAGCCATCCTCGCTGACGATATGGGCCTCGGGAAGACCATTCAGGGCATTGGACTGGCCCAATTCCTGGCCATGGAAGCCAACATTTCCCGGGTTCTGGTGGTGTGCCCCGCCTCCCTCAAGTCCCAGTGGCAGCTGGAGATCGAACGGTTCACCTCCCGCACCTCCCGCCTGATCATGGGGAGTTCGGAAGCCCGCGCCTCCCAATATTTCGACAACTCCTCCTTTTTCACCATCTGCAACTACGAACAGGTGCTCCGGGACATCGACTCCATCGAAACCGCTCCATGGGACCTCATCATCCTGGACGAAGGGCAGCGGATCAAGAACTGGGAATCCAAGACAAGTCAAACCATTAAGGGGCTCAAATCCCCCTTTGCCCTGGTCCTTTCGGGCACTCCCCTGGAAAACCGGCTCGATGAACTCTATTCCGTCGTGGAATTCATCGATGACCGCCGGCTGGGGCCCGCGTTCCGGTTTTTCAACACTTACCGCATTGTGGATGAGAGAGGAAAGGTGCTCGGCTACAAGAACCTGGATGATCTGCGGGAACGCCTCAAACCCATCCTGCTGCGCCGCACCCGTAAAGACGTTATGGAGGACCTGCCGCCGCGGACCACGGAAATTCTGAGAATTCCCCCCACCGATGAGCAGGTGGCTCTGCACAACGGGCACAAGCGGGTGATCCAGTCTGTCATTCGCAAGCGCTACATTTCGGAGATGGATCTCCTGCGGCTTCAGAAGGCCCTCCTTCTTTGCCGCATGACCGCCAACAGCACCTTCCTCGTGGACAAGAATCCGCCGGGCTTTTCCAGCAAGCTGGAGGAACTGGACATCCTGCTGGAACAGCTCACTGCCGAGGAAGACCGCAAGATCGTGCTGTTTTCCGAATGGACCACCATGCTCAATTTGATCGAACCGTTGCTTTTGAAGCGGGAACTTGACTTTGTGCGGCTGGATGGATCCGTGCCCCAGAAAAAGCGCCAGCAGCTGGTCCACCGCTTTCAGAAAGATCCCTCCTGCAAGCTCTTCATCACCACCAACGCCGGCTCCACAGGGCTCAACCTGCAGGCCGCCAATACGGTTGTCAACGTAGACCTGCCCTGGAATCCGGCCGTACTGGAACAGCGCATCTCCCGGGCTCACCGCATGGGTCAGAAAAGGTCCGTGCAGGCTTATTTGCTCGTGACCTCCGACACTCTGGAAGAAAACCTTCTGGCAACCCTTTCGGCCAAGCAGGAACTGGCCCTGGCGGCTCTCGACCCCGAGTCGGAAGTCACCCAGGTGGACCTGGCCAGCGGCATGGAAGAACTCAAAAGGCGGCTGGAAGTGCTTCTGGGGACCAAACCCGCCGCACCCATCGACGAGAGTGAAAAAGCCCGCGTGGAACGCGAGTCGGCGGAACTGGCAAGGAAGGAACGGGTTGCCGCAGCGGGGGGACACCTGCTGGGGGCTGCCTTCTCCTTCCTGGGAGAGGTGCTCGCACGGCAGGAACCGGCGGAGCAAAAACCGGAGCTGACCATGGCCCTGAGGGATCGGCTGGCCCGTTGTCTCGAACGGGACGATGACGGCAGGCTCAAAATGACCGTCACCCTCCCTGACGAGGGCGCCCTGGACGACCTGGCCGCTTCACTGGCCCAGATACTGGGAGGGCGTTGACCCGCCCGCCCGGATCAGTTCGTTGGGGCGGACCGGAGTTTGGTGAGGACACACCCCTGATGGACCACAGTTTGGCCAGTCAAGTGGTGAGTGTAGAGGGCAGCCTTAGCCCGAGGACGATCTGGCATGGAATATTCAGAGCATCTCTTCCTGGTTGGCGGAATCGCCCTTCTTTTGTTTTTTTTCGTCAGCTATTTTTTCCAGCGTCTGAAGCTTCCCTCCCTCCTGGCTTATGTTTTTTTGGGCATAGCTCTTGCCGGGCTGCTGACGGAATCGGAATTGAACATTGTGGACGAGATTTCCCGCCTGGGAATCCTTCTGCTTTTCTTCCTGCTGGGCCTTCATTTTCCTCTGGCCCGCCTCATCAACATCTCGCGCCGTGTCTGGAGTGTGGGTGTCATGGACATCGGACTCAACTTCGGCGTGAGCTTTCTGCTGGCCTATCTCTTCGGTTTTGACCTGATGGCGGCCCTGATCATCGGCGGTGTTGCCTATGCCTCGAGCTCTTCCATCACGGTGAAGATGCTGGAGGAATCCAAAAGATTGAAGACACCGGAAGGGGAATTCAAGCTGGCCCTGCTCATCTTTGAAGACCTTGCCGCTCCCGTGCTGGTTTCCTTCCTGGTGGGACTCACCACCCACGGGGTTGTCACCGCGAGCAGCATTCTCATCATTCTTGGCAAAGTGGTCCTTCTGACCCTTGCTTCCGTTTTGATGGCCCTGCATGTGTTCAGCAGGCTCGACCTCTTTGTCAGCCGCTACATGTCAAGAGACTTCATCCCCTTGTTCGCTGCGGCCATAGCCCTTATTTTTGCAGGCATTGCCGAAGCCCTGGATCTTTCCAAGCTGCTGGGCGCTTTTCTGGCTGGAGTGGTGCTGTCGGAAACGGGCACCTCCAAAGAGCTGGAAGAAATCATTGCGCCGGTCAAGGATCTCACCCTTCCTTTTTTCTTCTTCTGGTTCGGCACCACCATCACGGTGGGTACGGGCATTGTTTCGCCGCTGGCGCTGGCCGTGCTGCTGCTCTGGGCGGTGATCGGCAAGTTGATCGTGGGTTTCTGGGGTGGCAGGATCTATGGCCTGACCTTCAAGAGTTCAATCCGGGCCGCATTTGGGCTGGTGCAGAGGGGGGAGTTTTCCGTGGTGATCGCCGCCCTGGCCAAGCCCTTCATGAGTGTTTTTCTGGGGATTTATATCGTGGTCACGGCGTTGGTGGGGGTTTATCTTTTTCGAAGGGCGCCGGCCCTTGCAGACAGACTTTCTCATTGGCGTGGAAGATAATGTTCAGGCCACTCAGTGCTGAACAGGCTTGAAACTCTGATCAGACAGGGGATTGTCCATGCACATAATAATCATCGGCGGCGGGGATGTGGGCCAGGAATTGGCCAAAAATCTCTTCAAAGAAGGACATGACGCTGTTGTTGTGGACAAAAACCCTGAGAGAGTCAAGGCACTGAACGAAGAACTGGATTTTTTGATCATCAACGGCAATGGGGCCAACCTGGATGTGCTGGAAAAGGCCAAAATCAAGTCCGCCAGAATGTTGATCGCCGTGACAGAATCGGATGAAGTGAACATCATTGCCTGCATGATCGCCAAGACCATGGGAGTGCCCTTTGTGGTGGCACGGGTGCGGGATCCTGAAAGTGCCGGAAGCATCGACGTGGATACCCGCGGCCTGACTCAAAAACAAGCGAGCCTTGACCTGATCATCAGTCCTGAAAAGGCGGTGGCCGAAGAAATCGCCAAAATGGTTCACTTTCCTGGTGCCGTTGAAATTGAATACTTTGCCAACGGGCGGGTGATGGTGGTCGCCATCAACATATCGGACAAAGGGGAGAGCACCAACAGGCCTCTCGAAGATCTGCCCCTGCCCATAGGCTGCATCATTCTCGGCATCCGAAGGTCTGAGGGAGAATTCATACTTCCTGGAGGGGAGGATACGATCAGGCCGGGAGACAAGGTTTATGTGGCAGGAAGCTCAGACGCCATGGCCGAGGCCACCTTGCTTTTGCATGGCGAAAAGACCCGTGTGAAGAGAGTGATCATTCTCGGTGGCGGCATGATAGGTTACGAACTGGCTTCCATCCTGGAATCCAGCCGCAGAAGTTCGCTCATAACAAAGATCATCGAAAAGAGTGAAGAGCGCTGTGATCTGCTCAACCGGAAACTCAGCAAAACCATCGTGCTCCAGGGGAACGAAACGGAGCTCAGTTTTTTCAACGATGAGGAATTTGCGGAAGCAGATCTTGTGGTGGCGGTCACGGGCGAAGACCGCACCAATATCGTGGCATCTGTCATGTGCCAGCGGGCGGGAGTGAAAAAAATCATCTCTGAAGTGACAAGGATCGATTACAAGCGCATTTATAGTGCCCTGGATATCACGCAGATCATCAATCCTCACCTGATCACCGCTTCAAAAATTCTGCAGCACACACACAAGGAAAATGTTGTCTCTCTGTCCCTGCTGAAGGATGAAGTGGCCGAGGTGATGGAGGTGGTGCTGCCCGAGTCCGCCCAGGTTGTGGGCAAAAAGATTGCCGACGCGGGTTTCCCCAGGGGGATGCTGGTGGGTGCCATTGTGAGGGACAAAGAAGTGATCATTCCCCATGGGGGTACGGTATTCGAGGCGAACGACAGGCTGATCATTTTTGCCCTGCCCAATGTTTGTTCCCGCAGGGAAGATTTCTTCTGCCGGTCCGACGAGCAGTGGTCCCCCTAGAAGTTTGTGTTCAAGTGACTTTTGAATGAGCGGGATCGAATGTTTAGAATTTAAAAACGAGGGGCGGGCGCTCTGGTTGAAACAGACCCTAACCCCCATGAACACTGAAGTGTTGTCCTTATTGCTGTTCAGCTGCGGCGCAGACCGGCAAAAGGGTGAAGTTCTATGTTCAGACTCGGTCAATCAGAAAAAAAACGTCAGAAAGGCGGATTGAAATGAAGCCCATCCTCAAATGGCAGTATGAAAGTCTCATCAAGGAACTGCTCCTGCTTCAGGAACACCAGGCGGATCCGTCGTGCCCCTGTGCCACGGAATCGGAGATGTGTGTGAGAAAGCACCTGCTCACCATAGAAGCCTACGCAGAAGAAACCATTCCCATGGAAAAGGATGAACTTTATCGTATGAAACTGCAGCGTCTGGCCCAGGAGGCCAAAGAGTTCAGAATGGCTGAGGAAGCCCTTTTGCGGGGGGAAAAAGCCGAATATCCGGTGGACAATCTGGAGTGGCCAAGGAAGTGGCGCAAAGAATTCGAGGCTTACACCCTGGCCGCGGCTGGAGAGGAGCCGGACAATCAGGAGGAAAAATCATAAGGCCATCCCGGACGCTGGGAGTCCTGCTCCTCCTTTTGTTTCCGGCTTCCGTGGCGGGGCCCGTTCCTGTCATGATCAAGGGGTGCCTTTGATGGCCTGGCCCCGGTTCAGGTCCGTGCCTGATTCCCTTTCCTGGCTAATTGTCTGTCCGCAGTTCACTCCCTTATGTGTGTCCCATGAAACCGCAGGCCAACACACACCAGGGGCGGGACGGGTTCCAGCCACCGGGGGACCGTTCATTTCCCCGGGCAAGGGATCAGCAACCTCCCTCTAGGCTCCGATGGGTGGTCGGTCTTCGTACATGGGTCGCCTGTCCATGAGGGCCAGCCATCCTTTGACGATGCGGTAGCAGAACCAGATTGCAGTCGCCGCAAAACCCAATATCCCCACATAAGCGAAAAGGGCGAGCATGCTCACCGTGAACCAGAGGAGCGAAAACCAGAACGTTCGTATTTGCCAGCGGAAATGGCTTTCCAGCCAGGTTCCCTGCACTTCATCGCGCTTCACGTAGTTCAGGATGATGGCGATCAGCATTGTGATGCCCACAAAAAAAGACGCGGCATGCAAACCGTAGATGACTGCGGTGAGAGTTTTGAGGGACTCGAGCTTCTGGGAAGGCGGCCCCATTTCGACCTGTTGGGTTTGGGTCTCGGTCAAGACATCCTCCTCTTGGATTTGCGTGATTTTCCGTTTGTCTGCGGGAAGCAGGATTGCCTTTCCTCTGTGTGGCCATGGCTGTGGAGGGGCGCAGCCCTCACACTGTCTGAATCATGGCGGACTCAAAGGAATGAGAATGTTACACGTGTCATCCTTTTGCCCCTTCTTGAAAATGGATCAGGAAGTTCCCTATGGCTTCGGGCATTTGCGGGATCTGCTTCCAGGGAAAGCTCGGTGCCAAAATCCATCCAGACCAAAGCTAGGTTAACACAAGGGGAGAATTCTCACACATAGTTTCACACAAAAAAAGATCGCTCATGTTGGGGCATGAGAGGGCGAAGAGAGGCACCTGGCTGGCCCTGAATTCATGTGCCGATTTCAAGGTCAGGCTTGGAGTTTTGCTGGTCACGTCCTTGCCTGGTCAGGCGGTGCCCGGCACATGGTCGACGCCCGTTTGCACAAAGCAGATGTGGAGGATGTAACGCACCCAGCTACACAGTTCATGTGGGAGATCCTGATCCGTGAGCCGAAATTTTTCCTTGCTCCTGGTGGTCTTTTTGTTGTCAGCATGTCATTCGCACCAAAGACCGGGGCCGTTGAATCCTCATTTTGAAAGGGCAACCTATGCCGAAGCCGGTCAAAGGGCAGCAATGTCACCGGACAGCCCCGGAAGCAATGCTTCAGAGCCAGCGGGCGTGCGGTCCATGGGGATCCCGTCCAAGTATGAGTTCCACTTCGGACCCATGGTCTCCTATGACCGTACGGATGGACATCGCCACGTGGGGGGGCATATCCAAGGGGGGGTTTTCCGCCACATCTCCAATCCCAACTACGGCTTTGGCCTGGTGGGAGAGGGATACCTCGGCGGCGTGGACGGCGAGTTGGATTCCGGCGTGAGATTGCTTGGGGCTTTCAGGGGCTTGTTCCTTCAACTGGGGCTTGATCATTCCTTCAGGCACAGCCGCCCGGACTTCATCTGTTCCCTCAATTTCCCCCTGAGGCGCGGAGGTCTTCTGGGAAGGGGAGACACCTTTCGCATCGATTGGATCCCTGGAAGAGATCACTCTTTTTCCGCGGGATTGAGCATTCCCTTCGGCGCGCCACACCTGGGGAAGACCCGCCCCAGGGAAACCCGGATCACTCTCCCCGAGTCGGGGGAAATGGACCCGGTCGCCATCCCTGATAACCCTCGGGCGGCAACAGCCATGGAACTCGCTCTCCATCGCGCTGCACACGCCGCTCACTGGATCAACCGGTACACCACCCCCTTCTTCGATCAGGCCCCCTCCGTCGGAAGGGACAAGCAGGCAGGTTTCCGGCGGCAGGTGGTCTCCATGAAAGAGCACATGAACCAGGTGGATGAACTCTACCCCGAGGGGCGCACTTTCCATGGGGAGCTTTTGGTCTACCACCGTGCCATGAGGGAAGCCGTAGCTCTTGCCCTGGACCCCGGCGGCTATCCGGATCCGTCCTGCAGCCAGGTGGATCATATGGCTGCGCAGGTGCGCAAATCCCTCTTCGACGGGATCATTGCCCCCTATAACCGTCTTCTGGGCATGCACAAGAAAAACGATTCTTTGGCGGGATACGGGGTTGGGGCCATGAAGCGCTTTCGATCATGGTTGGATGGGGAAACAGCCCTTGCCGAACCCCAGAAGCGTGACCTCCTTTACGTCTTCCAGCGTCTGATGGGGATCATCGAGGAAAACCGTGAGGCCTCCCGAAGGGCATGGGGAGATTCGCGCCTCGTGTGGATTCCCCTGCATTACGGCCTGAAGCCTGAGGAGTACGACTCCCGGGAGAAAATGGACGCCCTTGTGGAACGGGTTGTCCATGACTCCTTCGCAGAGGGAAACGAGGTCATGTATGTGGTCAACGAACGGTTTCATGCGGAGACGTCACGGACCATCCACCAGGCTGAGGACTACCACGTGCTTTGGATTCATGATTACCGGGGCCTGACTCCTGAGGGCGATCCTGATTTCATCGGATATCGCCAAACGATCGAGGGATACCTGGACGCCATGACGCGACGAGTCCGGGATTACGACAAGACCGGCCGTTTCCCGCTCTATATCATCCTCATAGATCAGTTCTACTTTGACAGGAACCGTGGAAGGCTCTGGCTCGACCTGCTCCAAAACCCCCTGGATCACGAACTTCGGCTGCCCCCCGGCCACGAGAGGTGGGAAAGGGAAGTCCGCGTCGCCCAGCAGGCCCTTCGCTCCGCAGTGGAGGCTTCCCCGCGCCTTCAGGAAGAGAAGCGGCGCTGGGGGGAGGACTGGGTCTCCGAAAAGATCAAGGTCCATGTGAACGTCATCAATCCTTCCGATTTCTCCTTCCGCAGCAGGCGCATCATGGACCGTCTTCCCATTGCTCCGGACAATCTCATGAGGGATCACCGAAAGATCGTTTTCTTCGACGTGACGGAACTGGATCCGGGCCGTGGGGAAGCCCTCTATGGGGGGCTCGGAATCGGCGAGCTTTACGCGGGCCCCGACTGGGAGGACCGGTCCGTCCTGGTGCGCGGCCCGGTGCTGGTCTCCCTCAAGGATGCCGCCTGTCGTGTGCTGCTTCAGCAGGGCTTCAAAGAGTGTGAAATTCCGGAGCCCCTGCGCCCCCGGCCCATCCCGGCGGACTATGAGGAGATGGTGCGTGCATTGAAGGAAAGAGGCTGGCAGGCAAGGATCATGGATGTCCACAACGAGACCGGATTCTTCCACCCGAAAAACGTCAATGTGGTCAAAGCAGCCCTCTATAACCTCATGCCCGCCGGTTCCACCATCGTTGTTCCCGACGGCCTGTGGAATTCGCCATTCTGGGGGGGAATGCTGGTGGGTGCGGCCCTGAGGGGATGCCGGGTCCTCGTGATTGGGCCGCCTCCCGAAGAGGACCCCGAAAGCGAGGTGGTCGCCTCCAGAACCTATGAGCTCTTCGAGAGGCTGATCATCCTTCGCAACATCCTGCACCAGGAACTGGCGGCTGTTGGCGGCGCGATCAAGGTGGGAAGCTATACCCGGAAAGCCCACGTGGGGGATGTGGCCACCAAGCTGGCCCAGTTTCAGGACGGGATCCGGGCCCATCCTTTTCTCAGGGAGGTTTTTCCCTTCCATGACAGGGTCTGCGAAGCCATGGACGAGGTGCGGCGGGATCTGGAGTCGCAGAGGTCCAGGCCCAATCACCGCGGCGGCCAGGGAGAGAAAGAAAACCCCAAGCTGCACTTGAAGACCAACTTTCTGGCTTCGCATTTTTTGCAAAGCATCATGGCCCATCCGGGCTGGGCCGAGGTGATGAAAAGCTATCTCAGGTACCGGGCCGCCATGGAAGCGGAGGATCCCTGGCAGATGGAGGCAAGTGAGGCCCCGGCGGAGGCGAAGGAAGAATTCATGGAGCTCTTGAACTCTTTCCGTGAATCCTTCAGCGAAGAAGAAAGGTCTCGGATGATCTCCTATCTCACGGTCGGTTCCCAAAACCAGAGCTACCGCGGGATCCTCATGGACGGAGAAGTGGCGGTGATCGTCTCGGGGCACGCGAGCCTCATTGCCCTCATCGATCACTATTTCATGTCGGGACTGACCACCTGGGTGGAAGACATTCAGGAACTGGAGCGGTTGTATCAGCCCCCAAGAGGCCTCAAACATTGGATGGGATATTATATTCGAAAGGCTCTTTGAAAGGCGCTATGGCCTCGCGTCCCCCCATCGTCATAAGAACATCCTAAGAGGAGTGAGTCGATGAATCGAAGACAAGATCGTGCTGAAGGGGCATTCATTGGAGCTTTGGTTGGTGAAGCACTGGGAGTTGGTCCACATTGGTATTATGATTTGGAGGAGCTTAGAAGGGATTACGGCTCGTGGATTGACGATTACACCAAGCCTCAAGATGAACGCTATCATGCCGGCCTGGAAGCAGGTGACCTGTCTCAACAAGGCTGGATTATCCAAAAAATGGCAGAATATATCGTCAAAAATCAGGGCTATGAAATAGATACATTCTGTCAGATGATGGATGAAGAAATCTTGCCCTATGTTGATGTCCAACCCATGGGAGGTAAGGGCGGTTATACAAGTCAAACGATGCGTGATGTTTACAAAGCACGCATTATTGATCAACGTGATTGGGACAACGTATCAAGTATCAGTGATACTACAGAATCCTTAGAAAGGAATATTCCTACAGCTATTTACTATAGCGATGATTTAAGAACATTAAGTTATAAAATTGCTGAGAATACGGCAATTACCCAGAGTGAGAATATTACAGGATCGCTTTCTGTTGCGTTCAACATTGTCCTTGCAAGTTTGATCAACGGGGAGAAACTTGATGAAACTTTAAGCGGAAAATTGATGAAAAAGGTCCACAGTAAAGAGTTGCCATTCTTTGCAGTAACCTCTGAAAACCTTGGCACTGTCATGGTGGGGAGGGATGTTTCATCGGAGGAGGGCTTATTTGCATCCCCGGACGCTTTGCTGTCGCCGAGTTATATGGCAAGGGCAGCACAGGATCAAGACATTCGTATTGAACCGGCTTGGAAAGTCTCGATTGTTTACGGTATGCCATGCGCCATCTACCATATGCTGCCGGCGGCCTATTATCTGGCCGCACGTTTTAAAGATGACTTCGAGTCGGGGGTCTTGCATGCACTCAATGGCGGAGGGCAAAACCAGGTGAGGGCCATGTTAACCGGTGCACTGATCGGTGCTCAAGTTGGCTTAAGCAGCATACCCCAACGTTTTATCCTAGGTTTAAATGACAAAGATATTCTCTTGAAGCTTGCTAAGTCGCTTGCAAGTCACCTGTAAATACAACAGTCAATCTTGGTCAAGACCGGTCATTCCCAAAAAACTGATAAGCAAGTGGACTCAGAGTATCAAAAGCATTTCGTGACTCCAAAGATGGCGATCTCGCCAGTGCGATGTCCCTGCGCCACTGGACGGGCGGTAAAATCCGCTGTCATGTTCTGCCCCGTCATCCCCGCAAAGGCAGGGATCGGAATTCGATTTGGAACTGAGGAGATTCCTCATGACTGATGAAGTGGTCCGTGTCGTTGAAACCATTGTCATGCTGGTCCTTGTGATCCTGATTGGCTTGTTCGTTAGAAGGATCGGACTGCTCGACCGGCACTCCACGGAGAAATTGAGCCATTTTGTCGTTGATGTGGCGTTTCCGGCCCTGGTTTTCACATCGATGCTGCGAAACGTGGACGCAGAGAGACTGGCCACCCACTGGCACCTGCCCGTGATCAGTTTTTGTACCATCCTTTTGGGATTCGCAATCGGCTATTTGGCCTTGCCTCTTCTGACGAGGCACAGGGAGTATAGCCACTACGGGTCAATTGTTTTTACCATTGGCACACCAAATTGGCTCTTTATTCCCCTGCCCATCGCCATCGCCTTGTATGGCGACGATGGGGAAAGGGCGGTTCTCCTTTTCAATGTGGGAGCGCTTTTGATATTTTGGAGCATCGGCATTTGGATCGTAAAGGGAGGCAGGCCCAGTCTGGCCACACTCTGGAAGCTGGCAATGAATCCGGGGCTTCTGGCAACACTTCTGGGCGTTTTTGTCGCCTTACTGTTCCCATGGACTCGAACCCTTGAAGAACTCGATATAATCAATGTGGGCCCGGCACTTGCCGTCTCGAGCATTCTCGTCCAGGCCATGGCATTTCTCGGTGAAGCGACCGTGCCCTTATCGATGATCATCACCGGGTCATTTCTCGCCGGCACAGGGGCCCGTAAGGCATGGAACGCGCATATAATCGCCATTGCGGCCATTCGATTGATTGCGGTTCCCGCCTGCGTCATCCTGGTTCTGTGGATGGCTGAGATGATCGGTATAACGATGGCTTCATATATTAGGACAATTGTTGTCATCATTGCGGCCATGCCTGTTGCCGTAACCTGCTCGATCGTTGTGGAAAAATATGAAAAGGATGTATCACTGGTTTCCGGAACCATATTTGTCAGCACTCTCGTCAGCGTGGTGACGGTGCCTCTGATCATTTGGTTTGTCAGGGTCATCGGGCTTTGATCGGACGGAGCATTGGGGCCTCAATCTGCCCCCTTGACACCCACCGGATTCGGAGAGAGCCACGCATGAGTCACATCAAAAACGTCGCAATTGTTGGCGGGACGCACGGCAATGAGGTCACAGGTCCATACCTCCTCCGGCGCTGGCAGCTCCGCCCTGAAGAAATCAAGCGTCCAAGCTTCAGCACACGTCTCTGTCTTGGGAACCCGAAGGCGTTCAAGGAGAACAGACGATTTGTGGACGAGGATCTTAACCGTTGCTTTGCCGGGGATTCCTTGCAGAGCAGAGATTCGCCTTCATATGAAGCTGCCAGGGCCAGCGTCCTGAACTACGAAATTGGTCCGAAGGGTTCTTCCAAGTATGACTTCGTGATTGACATTCACACCTCGACCAGCAACTGCGGAGCGATGCTGGTATTGACAGGGGACGATGTGTTCAGTATCAGGCTGGCTGCGTACATTCAGGGAAAGATTCCCGAAACACGCATCCACTACATCCCCTCTGGGGATGGTGACCCGCCGTTTCTTGGCTCTCTTGTGTCCCGAAGTCTCGGGGTGGAGACGGGCCCCATACCGCAGGGCGTCCTTCGTTATGACATATTCGAACTGACGCGGCGGGTAGTCCTGAGTGCGTTGGATTTCGCACACAACCACAACTCTGGGTTGCAGCTGGACCTGCCAAAGGAACTGACCGTGTTCAAGATGCACCAGAGGCTCAAATATCCAATGGAAGAAGGATATTTAGCGGCCATGATTCACGAATCGTTGCAGGGCCGTGATTACGAGCCACTGAATCCTGGAGATCCACTGTTCAGGTGCCTTGATGGGTCCCTGTTGTCTTACGAGGGGGCTCGAATCGTCTATCCCGTTTTCATAAACGAGGCCGCATACTATCGGGAACAGCTCGCGATGGTACTTACGACGAAGGAGACCCTGAGTGTGCCGGGTGCAGATGCGGCAGATGCCTGAACGATCGCTCCCAAGCCACATTTCGGCGTAAGAGGCTTCTGTCAATAGGAATATGAAAGTGGACCAATTCTGGGAATGGAAAAGTGCACCTTTTGCCCGGTTTTTGAGGGCGCGAAGAGGAGTTTTGCCATGATTGAGTTCCTGTCGCAAACGTGGCCGTGGTACGTAACCGGGCCGCTTCTGGGACTGATGGTCCCCATACTGCTCATCCTGGCAACAGGCAGTTTGGCATCTCGTCGTCCCTTCAGCACATCTGCGCGGCGACCTTGCCCCTGAAGGCGAAGTACTTTCAGTACGACTGGAAGGCGTCCGCCTGGAACCTCGCCCTGGTGGGGGGCGTGATCGTGGGTGCGCGCATCGCGACCCTGGCCCTCGACGGAACCAGCACTCCTGCGATCTCCTCAGGAGCCCACGCCCTCTTTGCCCGCTGGGGCATCCTGGTGATCGACAACCTGCAGCCCGCCGCCATCTTCGCCCCGGCCAACCTGTTCAGCCCCACTGCCCTGGTGTCGCTGCTCGG
>PXBG01000091.1 GCA_003566995.1 Syntrophobacteraceae bacterium | reverse complement strand
GATCCGCCGGCCCTTCGCGTTCGCTTTCTGGCGGAAGGCAGCTGGAAGGAACTGCATCTGGGAGACAGAAACCCTTTCGGAGAGGGTTTTTATGCCACAACCTCGGACACGGAGGAGGTGTTCCTCATTGATTCGGGTGCGGGGGAGAGCCTTTTCAGGGGAGTTGAAGGGCTGAGGCGGAGGCAGCTCCTTTCCTTCGATCCGCAGGATGTGGTGAGGCTCAAGGTGCAATGGCACGAGGGTTCCTCCTTTGAGGTGGAGCAAAGGGGGGGCGAGGGGGAAGCCCTTTGGGTGGATCCCGGCCCGGGCGGAAAGAAAATCCGCGCCTCCCGCGTGGAAAACGTGCTGCAGCAGATTCAATGGCTTCGGGCGGGAAATTTTTTGGAAAATGAAACGGTGAACCTGGAGGCTCATGGTCTCAAACCGCCACTGGTCACTGTGGTGATGGAACTGAAGGATGAGTCTCAAGCCTCTCTTCAGCTGGGAAGGTCCGGGAAAAGCCCTGAAGCTTTGACGGCTCTGAGTTCTCAGTTGCCCGGAGTGGTGGAGATCCCTCCCACCATTTACGGGGACCTTCCCCGGGGCGTGTCCGACTTTTGGGACCGTTCTGTCCTTTCCCGTGAACTGCAGGAAGTGTTGGAAGTGAAGTGGGTGCTGAGGGGAGAGGAGGGCCACGTGATTCGAAGGAAGGAGAACCAGTGGGATGAGGTGCAGGAAGGGAAGCGCATTCCCTTGAAAGAGTCCTGGCTGCCGGGATCTCTTCTATGGCACATGGCGGACCTGGAGTATGAGGCGGAAAAAGACGGCGTGGAAAAAGAAGGGGATGAAGCCCGGGACATGAGCGAGCGCCTCTGGTTGCTGGGGGAAGAAGGGCTTCTCACGGGCCTTTCCTGGAAGCCCGTGGACCGTGGTTCCACCTCATTGCAGGCTCTTCGCCTTGTGGGGGACGGAGAGTCACTGGAGGTGCTCATCCCCGTGGAATCTTTGGAAACGATTGAGGCCCGCCTGGAAGCTGTCATGAGATCCCTGAGGGCTCAGTGACGAAGACTGGATGGCCCGCGAAGGTGGCATTTCCCCGGAAAGGGAAAGCTTCAAAACTTTCGTTGCATCATGCCATGAGAAGGGTTAAACTGATTTAACGAGTCAACAGATCTTGTATGACAGCCGTTGGGGGTGCTCAGGTGACTGGGCTGAGAAAAACCCTTAGAACCTGATCCGGGTAATTCCGGCGTAGGGAAATGGTTGTGCACAGTGGAAAATCCGCTGATGTCATTGCCGCCGTTTCCCATGTCCGGGGAGCGGTTTTTTTATGGCGGAAAAGACAGCGGGTCTCCAGGAGCTTCATCGGGAACTCTATCTTCGAAACACTCTCGTTCCGGAAGTGGGGGAGGCCGGACAACTGCGCCTTCTCAACAGCCGCGTTCTGGTCATAGGGGCCGGGGGCCTTGGAAGCCCCGTGCTCCTCTATCTGGCCGCCGGCGGAGTGGGGGAGCTGGGAATTGCGGACCATGACGAGGTGTCCCTTTCCAACCTTCAACGGCAGATTCTCTACGGCCGGGACGATGTGGGGAACTCCAAGTGTTTCACGGCGAGAGAGCGGCTGAGCCGTTTTCATCCGCACCTTCAATTCAACGTTCATCCCCTGAAGATCACAGCGGAAAATATTCGGGCACTCATTGAGCCCTACCACTTTGTCATCGATGCCACAGACAATTTCGAGGCCAAGTTCCTCATCAACGATGCCTGCGTCCGGCTTGAGAAGCCTTTTTCTCACGCGGGGGTGATGAATCTTCACGGGCAGACCATGACGGTGGTGCCCCGCCGGAGTCCCTGCCTGCGGTGCATTTTTGGGGAAGCTCCCTCCGAGAGTGTGGTTCCCCGTGCCGATCAGTCGGGCATTCTGGGAAGTGTGGCCGGGGTCATCGGGGCCGTGCAGGCCACGGAGGCGGTGAAATGTTTGCTTCAGGTGGGGGAGCTGCTGACGGGAAGACTGTTCACATGGGATGCCCTGACAATGGTCTTTCGGGTGGTTCCCCTTCCCGGGGATCTGACGTGTGCTTACTGCCGGCAGGAAAACTCAACGCATCACATTCTGGAAGGACAACAAGATGGATAAACCTCTGGTCATTGCGGGTCGTACGTTTCAATCCCGCCTTCTTCTCGGTACGGGTAAGTTCTCCTCATCCCAAGTGATGAAAGAGGCGCTGGATGCTTCGGGCACCGATGTGGTGACGGTGGCATTGCGCCGGGTGGAGCTTCAAAATCCACAGGACAGCATTCTGAGCTACATCGACACAAAGCGTTGGCTGCTTTTGCCCAACACTTCAGGAGCCCGCGATGCGGAGGAAGCGGTGAGACTTGCCCGACTGGCCCGGGCCGCGGGGTGCGAACCCTGGGTGAAGCTCGAGGTGACGCCCGATCCCCACTATCTCCTGCCCGATCCCGTGGAAACACTGAAGGCCGCGGAGATTCTTCTGAAGGACGGCTTCGTCGTGCTTCCCTACATTCATGCGGACCCTGTCCTCGCCAAGAGGCTGGAGGACCTGGGAACGGCCACGGTCATGCCCCTGGGCTCTCCCATCGGGTCCAACCGGGGGATGAAGACGCGGGATTCCATCGAAATCATCATCGAGAGGGCAACCGTTCCCGTGGTGGTGGATGCGGGGCTGGGTGCCCCCTCTCATGCGGCCGAGGCCATGGAAATGGGAGCCGACGCCGTTTTGGTGAACACGGCCATTGCCGTGGCCGGGGATCCCGTGCTCATGGCCAAGGCATTCAAAAAGGGAGTCGAGGCGGGCAGAGAAGCCTTTGTGGCGGGCATGCGGCAGCCTCAGAAAAAAGCGGAACCCTCCAGCCCCCTCACGGGATTTTTGAGGTAGCAGCCATGAGTTTTTATGACACCATGCGTGAACATGACTGGAATGAGGTCCTTCAGGAAATACAAGGCCGGACGGTTGCCCACGTGGAAAAGGCCCTGGGAAAGGCCATGCCCTCCGATGACGACCTCATGAGCCTCCTTTCTCCTGCCGCTGACAGCTGCCTGGAGGAAATGGCCCAGAAAGCCAACAGGATCACGGAGCAGCGGTTTGGAAAGGTCATCTCGCTCTTCGCGCCCCTCTACCTGTCCAATGAGTGCACCAATCAGTGTGTCTACTGCGGGTTCAACGCTTCCAATGCCATCGGGCGCAAGACCCTGACCCCGGAGGAGGCTCTTGAGGAGGGGCAAAAGATACATGACCTGGGGTTCCGGCATCTGCTGCTGGTTTCCGGGGAGGCCCCCGCACTGGTTCCCCCTCAGCACTTTGCCCGGACGGCGCGCCTTCTGCGCCCTCTCTTTTCCTCCATTGCCGTGGAAATCTATCCCATGGCCACCGAGGAGTATTCCTTTCTTGTGGACCACGGGGTGGATGGTTTGGTCATCTACCAGGAAACCTACAACCGGGAGCTTTACGAAAGGGTCCATCCTGCGGGAAAAAAACGGGACTACCTCTGGCGTCTGGAAACTCCTGAGCGGGGCGGCCGGGCGGGATTCCGCCGTTTGGGGCTGGGGGCATTGCTGGGCCTGAGCGACTGGAGGGCGGAGGCCTTTTTTCTTGGACTCCATGCCCGCTACCTTCTCAAAAAATACTGGATGTCCCATGTCACCATCTCCTTTCCACGCCTGCGCCCCGCTGCAGGGGCTTACGAACCGGCAAAGCCCGTTTCCGACCGGGAGCTGGTGCAAATGGTGACCGCCCTTCGAATCCTTCTGCCCGATGTGGGGCTCATTCTTTCCACCCGGGAGAACCCTCACTTCAGGGACCACCTGATTCCCCTGGGCATCACCTCCATGAGCGCCGGATCGCGCACGGAGCCGGGTGGGTACACTCACGCCCATGAAGCGGAAGCGCAATTCCAGATTGCCGATGAGCGGTCGCCGGAGGAGTTTGCGCAAGTCATTCGGCAAAAGGGCTACGAACCCGTGTGGAAAGACTGGGACGCCGTGTTCATGGAAGGAGATGTGGCCTGAAGGGCCTGTGGAGAATCACGGGAGCCCGGTCCTTTCGAAGGGAATGATCCAGCGGCGGGCACAGGAGAGTCAACCGTCCGTCTGATTCCCTGCCAAAAGGTGGGGAGAACTTTTTTAACCGTTCGCCCCATGTTGCCATGCATCGCTTTCGGGATGACACCCGGGACCGCCGTGCCCCAACCCGGCAACACACTGCGTGCAGAGAAAAGTGGAGGATGAAGTTCATGGAAATCACCGTCAATGGAGAGACCCGTCAGGTGGAGGGCCCGCTCACCGTCGAGGGTCTTCTCCAGTCACTGGGGATCACGGCCGGGTCGGTGGCCGTGGAACAGAACCTGGCCATCGTGAACCGTGAAGCATATTCCCAAACGCCCGTCCAGGCGGGGGATGTGATTGAAATCATCAGATTTGTGGGAGGAGGATGAATGGACAAAGGGTCGCGGCTTGCCATGTTTCACCAGGTGGATGTGTACCCCGTCACCTGCGAGCGCCTCTCCTCGGGCCGCACCAACCTGCAGGTGCTCGAAGGGGTCATTGCCGGGGGGGCGCGGATCGTTCAGCTCAGGGAGAAAGACATTTCCAGGCGGGAACTGTACCAGCTGGCGGAGAAATTCAGAGCTGTCACCTCCGCTGCCCGTGTGCTCCTCATCGTCAATGATCATCTGGACATCGCCATGGGAGTGGGTGCCGACGGAGTGCACCTGGGCCAGGACGACCTTCCCCTTCCTGCAGCGAAAGGGCTGGCTCCCCACATGATTCTCGGGGCTTCAACCCATTCCCTGGAGGAAGCCTTGCGGGCTCAGGAGGAAGGGGCCGACTACATCAACATCGGTCCCATCTTCCCCACCCAGACCAAAGAGGGGGTTTCAAAGGCTCTGAGCCCCGACGCCATCAGATCCATTGGCAAGCAAGTGAAAGTGCCCTTCACGGTCATGGGAGGCATCCACCAAGGCAATATCGACCAGGTGATCGCTCAGGGGGCCACCAAAGTGGCCATGGTGACGGCCATCACCCAGGCGGAGGACATTGCGGGGGCCGTGAGGGATTTGAGAAACAGAATCCGGTGGGGACCCAAAGGGGAGGGTGACTGACAGCAGTCAGGCCTTGTGGCCCATCCAGGCAGAAGCATGAATAGAAGATGCCGGGAAGTTTGCTCTGCGTCCTCTGCGCCTCTGCGAGAATCCCTAAAGGGACGGGATTCCCCAAGCTTTCAGAACCACAGGGGCAGCTTGCCTGCAATGGCTTCCGTGACCAGGGGCGTGCTGCAGAGCACCAGGAGGGCCAGTGCCACGGTGGGGAGCAGGTGCTTTCCGGGGACGGGAGGCAACCGCAGGGGCAGATCGTCCCGGTAGCCACGGGCGGAAAGGGCCAGGGCCAGTTCGTCGGCCCGGGCGAGAGATTTGCGGAAAATGGGAAGGGCCATCCCCTTGATTTTGCGAAGGGGGTTTTTTCGGTCTCCTCCCATTCTCGATTTCATGGCCATGCGCACTTCGTCCGCCTGATCCATGATGAGGGGCAGGAAGCGAAGCATGAGGGTGACCATCAGGGCGACGCGCCGTGCGGGAATGAAAGGAATGGGGCTCAGAAGCCAGGTGATGGCGTCCTGGAGATCTTTGGGCCGCGTGGTGAAGGTGAAGAGGGTCGCGAAACACAGGACGAGGAGCAGCCTCCAGCAGGTGAGGGTTGCCAGTTCAAGGCCCGTCCAGGTCAAGGGAACGGAGGACGTCCACACGTGATCCGTGGAGGGGTGGAAAAGGGCCTGCAGCAAAAAAATGGCGGTCAGGAGATAGGCCCAGGTGCGGCAGTCCCGAAGAAAGGGCCTGAGGGGAAGCCTGGAGACGGTGAAGCCCAGGACCATGACCAGGGTGAAAAGGGTGAGCCCCGGGAACTGCATTTTGAAGAGCCCGATGGTGAGAGCCATCATGGCGAAGAACTTGCATCGGGCGTCCCACCTGTGAAGGGGGGAGGATCCAGGGTGAAAATGAAATCCTATTCTGTGAGCCACGAGATGGTTTTCTCCCCAAAAAGGCTGAAACAGGGTGGCCGTATGCCGTAGTGGGACAGCTGAGGAATGATTTCCTCGGGGGGACCTGTCCTCTTGAGCTCTCCCCCTTGAACGATGGCGATGGTGTCCACGTGGGCCACCACCTTTTCCACGTCGTGGGTGGTCATGACGATGGTGTGGCCCATGGCGTGCAACTGAACGATTTGCTGCAGCACCTGGGTCACTCCCGGGTAGTCCAGGTTGGCGAAGGGTTCATCGAAAACAAGGATGTCCGGCTGCATGGCCAGGACGCCGGCGATGGCCACCCGCCGCTTTTCGCCGCCTGAAAGGAGGTGGCAGGATTTTTGAGCGAGAGCCTGCAGGCCCACCAGCTTGAGAGCGTGGTCCACGCGTTCTTCAATTTCCGTGGCATCCAGGCCCAGGTTTTCGGGTCCGAAAGCCACATCCTCCCACACCGTTTCCCCGATGATCTGGCTGTCCGCATCCTGAAAAACCATGCCCACACGTTTCAGGGCATGTTTGGCATTGGAAGCTGTGTCCACCCCTTCCACCAGGACACGGCCTGAAGAGGGCAGCAGGAGTCCGTTCAAGTGCCGAATCAGGGTGGTCTTTCCGCTGCCGTTGGGCCCGCAGATGAGGAGGAATTCTCCCTGCTCAATTTCCAGGTGGATGTTTTTGAGGGCGGCGGTTCCGTCTGCGTATTCGTATTGCAGGTTTTCCAGGCGAATCATGCGGGTGTGGCGATCCTCAAACGTCGGTTGAACATGGGGCGAAGGGCCTTGGCCACCACGACGGCTGCGGCCGCCTTGAGAACATCGCCCACCAGAAAGGGAACCATGCCCAGAAGAGCCGCCCGTTGCCAGTCCATTTGGGTCACCATCTTGAGCCACGGCACTCCGATGGCGTAAACGGTCAGAGACGCCACGGTCACGGCCGCAACGCTGAACATGACCGTATCCCGAGTCCTTTCGGAAATCCAGCCGCACACGTAGGCGGAAAGGGCGAATCCAAAGAGATAGCCTCCCGTGGGTCCGAGGAAATGGCCCAGGCCCCCTCTTCCTCCGGAAAAAACGGGCAATCCAAGGGCTCCCACCAGCAGGTAGATGCAGACACTGATGAAAGCCCAGCGGCTTCCCAGGAGCAGTCCTGCCAGAAGAACGAAAAAGTTCTGAAGAACGATGGGCACGGGGACCATGGGGATGTGAATGTAGGCGCCAACCGCGATGAGGGCGGAAAAAAGGGAGGCATAAACAATGCGCTGCAGGTGATCGGTGGACATGGAGGATGCCTTTCATCGCGAGATGGGGGTCACTTTGGTGTCAGTGTGTTAACTTTTAAATTGTGCGAAGGTTAACCAGAGGGGGCCCATCCTGTCAACGGGAAAAATTTGAAAGGTTCCATTTCATTTGAGCATTGGGAAACGCTGTGCTAGGGATGGCTGAGGTGGAGAAAACAAGGAACAGGGCATACGTGGAAACCGCTATTCCATTGCGCGGAGGATCAGGAATCATGAAGAGAAAAGCCACCTATCGGCTGCAGGCCACGAGACGTGAAATGCTTTATGTGCACGATGAATTCGACCATTCCCTCATGCTGGTGGAAATGGAGGGGGAACCCATTCAATACGAGGTGGGTGTTGCCGGCGAATTTGTTTCGCGGCGCAGCGTGACCTTCCATGACAGGATTCGCGGCACGGGCACGGTCATGGGATACACCATCACCACATTCAAGGACGGAGCCATTTGCAGCCGCTATGACGGAAAGCGGGACGGCACCACCAGGATCACCACGGGGAAATGGAAAATCTACAAGGGAACGGGCAAGCTGGCCGGAATATCGGGGGAAGGGACTTTCACGGTCAGAACGGGGGAGAAGGAACGGGAGGCCATCATGGAAGTGGAGGGGGATTACGACCTGTAATAACCCGAAGCCTCAGTTTTCCCAAAAAAGCACAAGAAAAAGCCCCGGAATTTCTCCGGGGCTTTTTCTTGTGCCGTGCGTGTGGCGATGGTTCACATCATTGATCGGCACGGGCTGTCCGGGCCTTCAGGTTCAGGTCGTAGCTGAAAATGGTGGACTGGGATTCTTGCCAAATCTTGAGGAAATCCCTGGCCAGAACCAGGCTGGACACCAGCTGGGGCTCTCCCGTGCCGTCCAGGTCTGCCAGGCGTATGCTGGTCACCATGCCGCTGATTTCACGGGTTTTCCAGTTTTCCACCAGTCCCAGCTGATCCCAGGACAGGGAGACGATCTCGCTCTTGTCATAATATTTCAGGTTGTCGGGGAGGAACCGGGCCATGACATTGGGACTTCGGTTGACCACGATTTCCGCAATTCCGTCGCCGTTGATGTCTGTCACGAGAATGGGGGATGGAATGGCGTACATGTCCACATAATTGTAGCGGCGGTCCCGCACGCGCCCTTCGAACATGTTGGTGGTGGAAGCGAAGACGCGATCGCTCTTCCAGAGCCGTTGCCCCGTTGCACTGACGATGTTGAGGGTGTTGCTGTCATCGATGAAGATGATTTCGTTGGAGCCGTCGTTGTTGATGTCGCCCATGGCGAAGTTGAACACATTGCAGCGGGCGGGCAGGTTGAGGGGAGAGGATGGGGAGAGGGAGCCGCCCGAAAGGCGCATCTCCGTGACCCTTCCCGCAAAGGGGCCTTCTGTTTCGAGCCCTTTCTCCTGCCCTATGAGAACTCGTCCCCGGCCGGGAATTTCCACCACGTTGAGAAAATAGGGAGCGCCGGAGATCAGGGTCTCCAGCTGACCGTTTTCCATGGTGAGCCCCATGGAGGCCAGCCTTTCCGTGTACCCTCGTGATCCCTGAACCGATTCATAGTTGGCGCCACCGGGCTGGTTGAATCGACGCAAATTGGTGACGTAGATCTCCGAACGTCCGTCCAGGTTGGTGTCCGCCAGGGCCACCCAGAGAAACCTGTCCACGGTGGTGCCCGAGTAGGAGGCGATTTGCCGCAGCCCCTGGGCCTGCTTTTTGAAAACCGTGATCCGGTTGCGGGTGACGGTGACCAGTTCCGTTTCCCCGTCTCCCGTCACATCGCCCGCATCCATGCCGAGGATCCCCCCCTGGAAAGTCTGGCTTCTCCAAAGCCCAGGCTGGCGCAGGGTTCCCTCGGAAGCCATTTCCAGAAAGTTGGGGTTCAGGTAGCTGGTCCGGTCACCCCGGGAAGCGATGTCGGCGAAAAGGTGTTCGGGGTGGCGAAGGGAGGGGCGGGATTCTTCCCTGTCCGCTGCCTGTGGGACAGGAGCCGCTCTTCCGAAGACTTGGTCGTTGATCCGCTGAGCGAATTGGTTGATCTCAGGTATGACCTCGTCCATGGTCTGCGTCTGGGCCGTGAGACTCAGGGGTTCTCTCTGTGCGGACACGGAAATCATGGTGGAATCGATGCTGATGGACTGCCCCAGGGCTGTCACGCTTCCAAAGATGACATGATCCGCCTTGAGATTCTGCCCCACGCGAAGGGCTCTCTCTTCGTTCATGTCCCCCTGAATGGACCGCGCTGCCTGAAGGGTGGCGCTTCGGTCCATGACCTGCACTTTCCCCTGCTGGGCCAGCCTGGATGCGAGCATGTCCCGAATGCCGTCCTGCAGGTAATGCAAGTCACTGGGAGTGTGCATGGTGAAGGGCAAAATGGCCACCCTCTGGGGACCTTCCTGGGCAGCGACGGCCGTGTGAGTGGGTGCCATGGAGAACAGGAAAAATGCAGAAATGGAAAAAAAGAGCAGAACTGCACGGGAAAGACCCAATTTATGGTCAGGGATGTTGGTGGTCATGAAAGCTCTCCTCAAACGCCTTTGAGCATGTGGGCAAAAAATTTTCAACGTGACGGTTTTTTTGATTTTTGACAGGTGAATACACATTATGCAAAATGCTGCACAGGCCTTTACTTGAAGGATGGAAAAATTTCAAGTCAGGACGTCAGGGAGAAACATACCCAATTCATGCTGCGTTGAAAATGACAAATCTTCATGGCAGCGGGGTGCGGGGTAAAAAAGGTTGCCATCAAATCCCACGGGATGGAAGTGAAAACGCCTTTGCGACAAGGAGGGTCAATGCGCCATTCATGGGGGTTTCGGGTAAAATGGAAAGCACTGGAAAAAAGTTATGAAACGAACGATCTTTTGCGCTTGACACGGCTTCAATTTTTGCTGTAGAGGATACGGAAATGGTAAAGGGGCGAATCAAGTCAACCAGACAGATCCTGGCTTTCGGGCCGGAAAGAAAGGAGGTACTCAAGAGGTCGTATTCACAGGCAAAGGGGCTATGTTCAATTCATTTGGAAAGAGTCTAAAAGCGTTAGCTTATGAGGAGGAAAGAGATGAGAAGACATCTCACGATGTTGGTGGTGCTCGTGGCTTCGCTGGCTTTGGCCGCTCCCGCCATTGCCGCAGTCGAGTTCAAGTATGGCGGACAGTTCCGCACCCGCGCAATCAGTGACTATGGTCTGCAAACATTCACCAATCCCGATGGAACCACAGATCGCAATCGCAACTTTGTAGACACCCGTTTGAGGCTCTACTTCGATTTCGTTGCCAGCGAACACCTTCGCCTGGTGACCAAGTGGGAAGTGGGCGACACCCGCTGGGGTAACCCCGCAGCTGTCGGACGCAGCAGCGGCGGCGGTGTGGGAGCCGACGGTGTGAACGTCGAAACCAAGAATGTGTATGTGGATTTCGGCATCCCCAACACACCCATTTGGGCCAGTGTGGGTATCCAGGGAATCAAGCTCATGGATTCCTGGATCATCGATGACGATTTCTCCGCGGCCGTCCTTCGCGCCCAGTTTGACCCCATCGGCGTAAAGCTCGGCTACATCGCTGCTCAGAATCTCAATGTCTCCGATGAAAGAGACAACATCGATGCTCTCTTCCTGAGCCTGGACTACAACGACCATGTGGGTCCCGGTGCCCTTCATGCCAACCTGGTGGGTTACTGGCAGTACGGTCATCAGACCCCTGTCAGCGCCAATCCTCTGGGCCTTGTGACTCCCGCAGGACCCATCGCTTTTGATCCGAACATCGACAAGAACAACCTCTTCGATCTCGGCTTCAAGCTCGCTTACAGCATGGACTGGATGAGCGCCCACTTCAACTTTGTGAAGAACCTCGGCAAAGTTGAGTTCATTGGTCAGCCTGACGCCAACTACGAGGGCTGGATGATCGATGGTGGCATGAACTTCTACCATGGTCCCTACACCATGAACGTCGGCGGCTTCTACACCAGCGGCATGAGTTTCGACGACACCTCTGACAACTTCAAGCAGTTCACCTATCCTCTGGGAACCTACAAGTATTTCTCCCAGATCATGGGTGGCGGCATTCTTGACAGCCCCGCTCTCATCGGCCACAGAGATGGCGCAGGTCAGCTGACCGGTCAGTGGACTGGTTTCGGAACCCCCAGCAACATCTGGACCGTTACCGTGGGCGGCTCCTGGCAGGCCCTGGAAGCCACTAAGGTTTCCGCTTCCTACTGGTACTTCGGCGCTTCCGAGCGCGTGCAGGACCGCGATGGCGGATCCTCCAGAGACATCGGTCACGAACTCAACCTGATCCTCAACCAGGGCATTGTTGACGGACTCAACCTGGATCTCGTGGGCGCAGTCCTTTTCACCGGTGACGCTTACAGCGCAGAGCCCTCCGGTGGCGACGATGTTTATCAGGTGGGTGCACGTCTGCTCTGGAACTTCTGATTCAGGACTCCATGAGCACAGTGTGATTCAGCTGTGATTTGAATGAAGCCGGATGGCGTAATGCCATCCGGTTTTTTTTGTTGGCTGAAAGAAGTATACTCCAAATAGGCGTGGACCATTCACGCTCCTTTTTCGTGGTGCTGGGGGGAAGGCCATGAGAGCCTTCCGCCACGGTCACTGGCAGAAGTGTTCATCAGAGAGGTAAGGCCCCGGGGCAGGAGGAACGAGGTTTTGTACATTCGGCGCATACGGGTCAGGGAATCCACGGAATACGTGCTGCGAGAAAGTTCCTGGGATGGCAGGTGCTGGAATCATCGGGATCTGTTCCACCTGGGGGACGATCCGGCGGAGAGCATCGTCTATCCCGGTGGCAACGGGTTTTACTTTCATGAAAATCTGGAAGCCCGCCTCGATGAACTTCGAGTGAAATACACTCAGGACCAGTTGGAAAAAATATTTCTTCCTTATCTGAAGCCGCATATTCGCCGCATCGTGGAGAACTTCAGGGGAACCGACAGTGTTGCGGGACGCTGGAGGGGAATGTCCAATGAAGAATTGTGGGACAAACAGAAACACCTTCATTCTTTTGACAAGAGAAGGCTTCATTTTCTTCGGGTGGGCAGGATTGACATGGGCTCCCTTGAGGGCCGGCCCTGGAAGTTTCTCAATGTCATCCTGGAAAAAAGCCGTGACGAAATCGAACACATCCTAGAAAACATGGAACGGGTCCTCAAACCCCATGAAATGAGGCTTTACCTCTACACCGCCCTGGAACTTCAGGCCTGTTTTCCCAACTCCCTGCTGAAAAACCACCCCGCTGCCCTGGATCCTGAGCAGGTGGACCGGTATTTTCTCGAGGAATTGTGCAGGCTCAATGAGGATGAGGAGTTTTTCTTTGGCCAGGAAGATCGGGACCGGAGCACACTTCACCCCTACCTGGTCAAGTACGTGTGCTTTTATTTCGATCACTTTTTCGGCAACCTGGGGCAGGATGCTTTTGTCCGCGAATTCATCAATCGAAGGAGAGCGTATGTGGCTCCTCCCGCCAAACCCGCCCTCGCCACGCAGGAAGCGTGCAAAGTGTTCGGCATTTCCATGGAGGAGTACAAGGAGATGGATCGCAGGGAGCTCATCCAGCACTACAGGCGGTGTGCCCAGTTCATGCACCCCGACAAGGGGGGCGATCATGAAGAGTT
>PXBG01000107.1 GCA_003566995.1 Syntrophobacteraceae bacterium | reverse complement strand
GGCTGGATTCCCGCTTTCGCGGGAATGACGTGACGGGGATCTGTTGGGGGTGGCAAAGCTCAAGTCCACAGCATTGGGCCAAAATATCCCCCCCATGGCCAGGCTCCGAATCCAGCCCCCTCCCCTTCCCTGGTGCGGTCTCTTTGGTCTTTTCCTCCCCTGACCGGTCTCCTTTGAAAGGATGAGTGAGGAGGTTTAGGTCAAAGGCTGGATTCCCGCCTTCGCGGGAATGACGTGACGGGGATCTGTCGGGGGTGGGAAAGCTCAAGTCCACAGCATTGCGCCGAAAGGCCCCCCATGGCCAGGACCCGAAGCCTCGTAGGGTGGGCAGGGTTTCATCCTGCCCACGGAATGCCTTTCCATGTATCCGAGTATCCTAAAGTTTCACTTTCTTCAAGGCAGGAGAAAAAAGCGGTTGGCACGATGAAGGTGCGCCCGCGCTGCATTTTTGCTTTTTGGGCGTTTTGCCGGACGGCCGGGGGGATCGGACCGGTGCTCACCGGCGCCTGAAGAAGGTCAGCCCATCAGCGCGGCAGTTTGGCGATTTGAGGATTTGTGGCATGGAGCAGATGCATCAGTTCGCGGCCGAGCACCGCCTGGTTGAGGACGATGTTTTCCCCGAACCGTCTTCCGGCCACGTGGATTTCATCGTGGGCATTGCCACTCCGGGCAATGGGTGAACGTGAAAAGGGTGCAGGGGCTTCTGTCTGGCTGGTGGAGTTGAAGCCTGTCCCAATGTGCACGGTGACCCGTTCCAGAGTGATCACTTCCTGGATGTGAGGGCAGGCGGGCAGAGAGTGGAAATCCTTTTGCATGAGAATAAAGGCTTGTCTCAGGTAGGAGGTGGTGGTGCCTCTGTCCATGGAGTGGGCAAATCGCAAGGAACCATCACCCTGGGCTTTCCTGGAAGATGAAAGGGTTTCCAGGTGGTCCGGGTCGGCGATCGTGGGATTTTGAAAATTGAGCAGGTGCATCATTTCATGCCCGAGAACGGCGGGGTTCAAAACGACCTTGCCGTGCAGGCGTCTTCCCAACACATGGATTTCGTTGTTGGTGTTGGCATAACCCGCCACGCGGGAATGGGGTGCCGCCGCCAGGGGGTGGGAAAAAAGGCTTCGGTCTCCCACGATGTGCACCGTCACGTTTTCCAGAGTGACCACTTCCTGGATGTGCGGACAGGGGGCCATGGACTGAAAACTTTTTGCCATGAGTTGATAGGCATCCCCCTGAGGGTGCATGGAGGTGGCTGCGCAGCCGAACAACATGAACAGGGCTGTTCCAAGGGCGAAGGCTTTGCCCGCTCTCCAGATAGGGAACTGAAAAATTCTTGGGCGTGAAGATGATCGTGCTCGTTTTCCACAAATGGCATGAATCATGACCCACCTCCTGCTATGAGCAGCTGCTGGAGCCTGGCAAGATTCAGCCTTTCAGGAAGTGCTGCGCCCGCCGGCAACCCTGCTGCCATGTCCTGAGAATCACTCAGGGTTTAGGCCAGTGGCTTTGCGCCCCACCCTTTCGGCGTGGTTTGCCCTTTTCGACTTCGGTTGCAGATCTTTTTCAATCAATCTAGCAGAGCATATGGGAGGTCACAAGGAATTTCTCCCCCCTTCTCTCCCTTTGAAAATCTTGTTTCGCATCAAGTGAATTCCCGCCAGGGCGGGAATGAGGAGCAAAAGCGTGAGCGGTTCGGGCACGGGCTCTCCTTTGGTGGGAGGTTCAGGAAAGGTTCCCGTTCCCCGCTCCCGGGTTGGGGGAAGGTATATGGAGTGAGGATGGGGTGGAGGCCATGGATATTCAGGAATCACCCAGCTTTCCGGCTCGTCCAGTTCTTCCATGAAGGCTGTGACCACTTCCTCTTCAGGCTCCGGCCTGAACGGTATCGCATACTCGATGAAGGTGGGCTGCAAGCCTCCGCCATGATGGCACACGATGGCCAGAAGCTGGCCAGGGGAAGGGATGAACCCGGAGCCGTGTTCCCGGGCGGATTCCACCATTTTCCTGGATTTTTCACTGAGCTTTCCGCTCCCGTGAATCAGGTGCCACATGGCGTTCTGAACATCTTCCCTGCCTCCCTCCTTGTGGTTGATCATGTAGTTGATCTTGTGGAAGTCAATGTGTTGCAGATCGGGGTGCACGGAAGCCAGGCTGTTGTGCAGGGTGACTTCATAGATCCATCCTTTTTCCATGGGAAGGTTCCTGTCGAGGCACCACCCCCGGTACGACTGAAAGTCTTGCAGGTCATAGCCGTAGCGAATGTCCACAAAGAAAATATCGAACCGGCTTTTTTCCCCGTAATCCACATGCATGTTCACAGGCCTTTGAGGGATGGTGATTTGGGGATGGGCAATGAATTCACCTATGAGCGCAGAGGATGCAGGAGTGCCCAAAAGAAAAAACATTGCCAAAAATGCCGAGAGTGCTTTTTTCACCAGCCTGTCCTTTTATGCGTGCGGTCCAAAAGAGTCCTCGTGTTCCCATTGCTTCCCGGGGTTCCCTTTCCGGACCTCTCGCAAATTCCATGAAAGTTTTTCGTAAGGACCTTCCGGGCGCAACAGTGAACTCCCTGAACAAATCTTTTCACCGGCTCTATTCAAAGGGGTATCTTTTAGCTTTTCTTGGCCTTTCACACAATCGTCAGAAGGAAGAAAACCCTTAAAAAAATGTGAGTTCCTGTCCTGCGGGGAGCAAAGCCCTTTCAGAACAGGCGGCGGTCCAGGCTGCGGTACTGAATGGCTTCCAGGAGGTGGTGGGGGGCGATGGGCGTTTCTCCGTCCAGGTCGGCGATGGTTCGGGACACTTTCAGAATGCGGTGGTAGGCCCGGGCGCTCAGCCCGAGCTGGTTGATGGCCCTTTCCAGGAGGTTTTTGCAGGAAACGTCCAGGGGGCAGTGCTTCCTGATGTGGCGGGGCTTCATCTGGGCATTGCAATAGATGGTGTCCTCGGCGAACCTTTCCAGCTGAATTTCCCGGGCGGTCATGATGCGTTCCCGAATGGCCACGGAAGCTTCCGACGGCCTTTCCGAGTGAAGGTCTTCGTACTTCACGGAGGGAACCTCGATGTGCAGGTCGATGCGGTCGAGAATGGGCCCTGAAATGCGGCTTCGGTAGCGCTGCAGCTGGGGGGCCGTGCAGGAGCAGTGCCGGTGCGGGTCGCCGGCGTAGCCGCAGGGACAGGGATTCATGGCGGCGATGAGCATGAACCGGCTGGGATAGGTGAGGGAAATGGCGGCCCGGGCGATGGTGACCCGTCCGTCTTCCAGGGGTTGCCGCAAAAGGTCCAGAACGTTGCGCCGAAACTCGGGCAGTTCGTCCAGGAAAAGCACGCCGTTGTGGGCCAGGCTCACCTCCCCCGGCCGCGGCACGGAGCCGCCACCGATGAGCCCCGCTTCCGAGATGGTGTGATGGGGTGCCCGGAAAGGACGCCTGCTCATGAGGGACTGGTTTTTGAGAAGCCCCGCCACGCTGAAAATTTTGCTCGTTTCCAGGGACTCTTCAAAGCTCAGTTGAGGAAGGATTCCGGAAATCCTCTGGGCCAGCATGGTTTTGCCCGCCCCCGGAGGGCCGATCATGATCAGGTTGTGGCCTCCCGCCCCTGCCACTTCCATTCCCCTTTTGGTTTGTTCCTGTCCCTTGACTTCTTCGAAATCCATGTCATGGAAAACTTCCGGCGGTGAAGGGGGAGTTTCCAGGGGGCTGATAGAAGGAATGGGGTTTCTTGCGCTGAAATGTTCCAGGACCTGGGACAGGTGTGTGACGGGAAGCACGGAAACCTGCTCGATGACGGCCGCTTCCCGGGCGTTTTCCGAGGGAAGAAGGAATTCCCCGTAACCGCTGTTTCTCGCCTGTATGGCCATGGAGAGGCATCCGGTGACGGGCTTCACCCGGCCGTCCAGGGCGAGTTCCCCCACCAGGATGGCCTCCTGGGCACGGGAGGGATTCACGAGGCCCAGGGCTGCGAGAATGCCCACGGCGATGGGCAGATCGTAGCCCGCCCCTTCCTTTTTGATGTGCGCGGGGGCCAGGTTGACGGTGATGCGTTCCCGGGGAAAGGGATAGCCCGAATTGTGGATGGCTGTTTTCACCCGATCTTTGCTCTCCCTGACAATGTTATCGGGCAGCCCCACCATGTTGAAGCAGGGAAGGCCTGAAGAGAGATCCACTTCGATTTCAACGAGAATGGCGTCCACACCCTGAAGACTGCACGTGTAGGTTTTTGAGATCATGGGCTCATGCTTTATGGTTGAAGAAAAGGGGCGATGCGTCCCAGGCCGTGAAAGCGGCTTGTCATGGGAGGGGGAGATCCTTAATATTCACTATTCGGCAAATGTGAATTTTTCTTGAGCATTTTCAGCAAACATGAAGGCTTCAGGGAAACGTGGAAAGAGGTGGGGGAGCTTCGTGTGCTGGCAAACGAAAGAGTGGAAGTAGCTGTTTTCACGGCGAAAAAAGTGTTGCGAAAGATTTCATGAGACGGTGTTACTATAAAATTTTGGGGCTGAGCCACCGGGCCGGCCAGGACGAGATCAAAAAGGCTTTCAGAATCCTCGCTTTCAAATGGCACCCCGACAGGAATCCCCAGGACCAGCAGGCGGGGGGGCATTTCCGCACCCTGGTGGAAGCCTATGAAACCCTGGTGGATCCCGCAGCGCGCGGCCGTTACGACCGCGTGATGGGGTACGAGAGAATAAAGGGAAAAACCCGGTCCGGGTCTTTCTATGGGGAGCATGACGGGTCCGTTTCCCTCGACGACATTCTCAGGGAGTGCTTTGGCATTCATCCCCGGGGGTCCAGGGCTTCCCCCGTGTATGATCTGCGCTTTGACCTGCAGGTGGCCCGCCGAAGCCTTCGGGAAGGCCGCCACGAGGAAATATCCTACTCAAGGCGGGTTTTGTGTGAAAAATGCGGTGGAAACCACCGTTCTTTCAAGGGGACTACTTGCGCGGGGTGTGCAGGCTCGGGAGAAAAGGACGAAGTGTGCACCGTGCGCGTGTGGATTCCTCAGGGAAGCGAAGACGGCACGCGTCTGCGCGTGGCGGGGGGAGGAGATGAGATTCGGGAAACGGGCCGAAGGGGAGACCTGGTGGTGGTCCTGCACGTGGTGGACATGTGACGCTTGGCAAGGTTCTTTTGATGGGGGACGAGGAGACGAGGCATGGCCAATGATGGCTGGAAACTGACGCACATGGATGCCCAGGGGCGCTTCCGCATGGTGGACGTGGGTGGCAAGGAAGAGACGGAAAGGGTGGCTTGTGCGCAGGCAACGGTGGTCACGTCCCCTGGCACCCTGGACCGTATCCTTCAGGGAGAAGCTTCCAAGGGCAACGTCCTGGAAGCGGCACGGCTGGCAGGGATCATGGCGGCCAAGCGCACGTGGGAACTCATTCCCCTGTGCCATCCCATACGCATCACGGGGATTCGGGTGGACCTGGAGCCCCTCCCCTCCTCCCGTGAAATCAGGGTCACCTCCGAGGTGAAGGCCCGGGACCGGACGGGAGTGGAGATGGAGGCCCTGGTGGCGGCGGCCCATGCGGCTCTCACCCTTGTGGACATGTGCAAGTCCATGGATCGGCATCTTCGAATTGAAGGTCTGCGCGTGACCTGCAAATCGGGAGGCAGAAGCGGTGTTTTTGAGGCTCCGTGAGTATGGTTTTTGCTTTACTCTTTGCCTTGATTGTGTTAGCGAATTCCGATTTCAATAACCATATTTGGGAGAATGGGTATGGATAAAGAGACTCAGGAACATTTCAAAGAAATTTTGATGGCTCGGCTGGACGAACTGTATGAAGAAGCGGAGAAAACCGTTGCGGGGATGACCAACGGGGACGAGAGTTTTCCTGACCCCACGGACCGCGCCACTCTGGAATCGGATCGGAACTTCACCCTGCGCATAAGAGACCGGGAAAGGCGCCTCATCGGTAAAATTCGCGAGGCGCTGCAACGCATAGAAGATGGAACCTTTGGATTTTGCGAGGCCTGCGGGGACGACATCAGCAAGGAGCGCCTGGAGGCGCGGCCCGTGACCACTCTGTGCATCGAATGCAAGCGCAAGCAGGAGGCTGCGGAACGGGCCAAGGGATCTTGAGGGTCTTTTGCCCTCAGCTTCCGTGGGAAAAAAGCGGACACACCGGAAAGGGATCGGGATGGCCAGGAAGGGTCCATTCCCATCCCTTTCTTTCTGACAGCAAGCCCCCACCCTCCTCGCGATTCCGTCTCTTCCTCCCTGCATAGCGCTGCCAGTCCATTCCCCTTCACCCGCCCCCCTGTTTCCAATGGGCGCCTCCCCTGCCCTTTCCTGCTTCACAAAAAAAGGCAGCCCCTTCGGGGAACTGCCCTGCCCTCCTCAACGTTCAAAAAAACGGGTGAATCTCAACTTTGAGCCCTTGTTTCAGCTTCCCTCCACACGTGTCACGTCTCCCGCCCAAATGATGGATTCCTCTCCCCTGCCCGTTCTGATCCTCAGGGCTCCTTCCCGTGTGAAGCCCATCACCGTCCCCGTCACCTCTTCATGGGGCATGTGCACGCGCACATCCCTTCCGTGCACGTGGGAGCGGCTTTCCAGCTCTTCCAGCAGCTGTGAAAAGCCCTGGGCGAGGAACAGGTCCATGAGCGTTTCCAATTCCCTCAAAAGGCGGATGAGGAGTATCTGGCGCATGACGGGCTGTCCCCCTTCCATGGCCACGGAGGTGGCGGGATAGGGAAAGGAAGAGTCGAAGTCCCGGGGTTGCTGGTTCACGTTGATGCCCATCCCCAGAACCAGGAATCGTGTGCTGTCCTGGTCCGACTGCATCTCCGTGAGAATGCCCGAAACTTTCCTCCCCTCCATGAGCACGTCGTTGGGCCACTTGATGGAGGCTTTGAGCCCATAATCCCGGGAGAGCACCCTGGTGAGGGCCAGGGCCGCCGTGAGGTTGCACTGGGGTGCCTCCTGAGTGGGAATGGCCGTTCTCAGAAGGGTGGAAAAGTAAATGCCATGGAGGGAAGGGGATTCCCAAACCCTGGACATGCGCCCCTTTCCCGCCGTCTGCCGTTCGGCCACGACCACCGTGCCGTGGGGGGCGCCCTGGGAGGCGAGGGAGAGGGCCTGGTCGTTGGTGGAGCCGATTTCCTTGAAATAATGGTAGCTGTGCCCCAGCCACGAGGTGTTCAGGTTGAGGATCACCTCTTCGGGTATGAGAAGGTCGGGAAGGGCTTCCAGCCGGTAGCCTTCCTTGGGGTGGCTGGTGATTTCATATCCCAGGGCACGAAGGTTTTGTATGTGCTTCCAGATGCCCGTGCGGGAGAGGCCCAGCCGGGAGGCGAGGAACGTGCCCGAGACGTAGCCTCCCGGTTTGGCCTTGAGCAATCTCAGGATGGTCCAGTGGTTGGGATCGGCGTGAGACATGACGGTGCAACTCCTTCTTTCAAAGGGAAGACAAAGGTTCAGCAGATGGCTGCCTCAAGCATGAGCAGAAAAGTTTCCGTGATTTCGTTGGTGGCGCCCAGAACGTCTCCCGTGACTCCCTGAAGGGTCCTGAGGGCCAGTTGCCGCACGAGAATCACACACAGGAGGAGGGCCGGTGTCAACCATAATGTGAAATGGGGGGAGATGATCAGGCACCAGGCGGCGCACAGGAGCGTGGCTCCCAGCACATGGGCGTTGGTCATGGATTGCAGGAAAGGCCTGCCAAGGCCTCCCTCCCGGCGCGCATAGGGCACGCGGTGCGCCGTGAGCACCATGGCCAGGCGGCTCAGGGCGGGAAAAACAAGGATGGCTCCCCAGGCCGAATGAACGAGGAGTGTGTGAAGGGCGGCCACTTTCATGAAGAGAAAGAGGACGAGTGCAATGGCTCCAAAGGCCCCGATGTGGCTGTCCTTCATGATGGTGAGGCGGCGTTCGGGCGTGTAGCCGCCGCCCAGGGCGTCGGCCAGGTCCGCGAGGCCGTCCAGGTGAAGTCCCCGCGTGGCGAGAGCCAGCAGAAAGGTGAGAAGGGCGGCCAGCACCAGGGGGGGCAGGAAGGAATGGAGAGCCAGGGCCCACAGGGTGAGAAAGCCTCCCAGGAAGGCCCCCACCACGGGAAAAAAGGTGAAGCTGGACGCCAGGTCCTCTTCCCGTGCCGATTCTCTCGAAGAGAAGGGCAGTTGAATGAGGGTGAGAAAGGAGAAGGCCAAAGCGATCTGGTTCCACATGGGGGGCTCCGGGTGTGCGCTGGAATGTGACTGAAATGTCGGTCGAAGACGGAAAGGGGCCGGCTAGGGGTGTTTCAGGGGAAGTGGAAGGCCCGCCACCACCAGGGTCACGCAGCGGCTTGCAAGGGCGAGGCGCTGGTTGGCTTTGCCTGCGAGATCCCGAAACCGGCGGGCCAGGGCGTTGTCCGGAACAACGCCTCCCCCCACCTCGTTGGAGACCAGGAAAAGAGGGTAGGTGACGCGGGACAGGGTTTCCTGCAGTGCGTCCAGTCCCGCCTCGGGGGAAAGGGGGGACTGGGGGGCCAGGAGGTTGCTCAGCCAGAGGGTGACGCAGTCCACCAGCACGGGTTTTTGATCCTTTTCCAGCTGGTCCAGAAGCTGCGGCAGCTGGTGCGGGCATTCACGGGTCTTCCAGCGGTTCCCTCGGCGAAGGCGGTGAAGGCGTATGCGCTCGTCCATTTCCCCATCCAGGGCTTGGGCTGTGGCAATGTAGATGCAGGGCGGGTCCAGTGCTTTCAGGAGGCTTTCGGCGTATTCGCTTTTGCCGCTTCTGGCTCCTCCCAGAATGAGGTGGGGGGTTTGGGGGGGTGTATGCGGGTTCATGGAGTGTGTTCCTCTCCGTCCAGGAGGGGCGCCAGGTGGGTGAAGACCAGCTTGTCCACCAGGTGGGGAAGGGGTTCCCGGGAAGTTCCCACCACCACCAGGGGATCCTGAGTGATGGGAAGGATCATCTTGAGGGCGGAAGCGCTTCCGATGGCTTCCACCATGGCCGGCGTCACTTCTCCCATCATGGAGTGGGCCAGAAGGATGGAGACGGGGCCGGTGATGACATCCACCCGGGGCACGCTTTGGCGGATTGCGTTTTCGCCGCTGGCGCCCCGGTTGGCTCCCGCTTTCATCATTTGGGCCGTGGCGATGGCGTTGGTGCCCAGGGCCCAGATCTCCAGCCGATGCCTGTAGATTTCCACCACTTTTTTGATGACGGTGGTGCCGATGCCACCCCCTTGACCGTCGATCACTGCCAGTCTCATGAAGCATCCTCGTTTATTGTTCACGGGAAGTGTCCCCTCCCAGGTGGTGAACGATCCGCTGAAATTCCTCTTCCGATTTGAAGGCGATGGTGATGGTTCCCTGCTGGCCTTTCCTGCGCACGCGAAGTCTGGCGTGCAGACGGGCCTGCAGGGCTTCCTGGCATCGAAGGACATCGGGGTCTTTGGAAACCTCCGGGGGGGGAGGGGAATGGTTCGTGCGAAGGGCCAGCTGCTCCGTCTGGCGAACGGAAAGGTGGCGCTGCAAAACCGCATCCCGTAGTTTGCGCTGTTCCTCCGCCGCGGGCACGCTCAAAAGGGCCCGCGCGTGGCCCATGGTGAGGCGGCCGTTGAGCACGTCCTCCTGAATGTCTTGAGGCAGGTGAAGGAGGCGCAGAAGGTTGGTGACGGTGGTGCGTTTTTTGCCCACCCGCTGGGCGATGTTTTCCTGGGTGAGCTGAAACTCCTCCTGAAGGCGCTGGTAGGCGAGGGCCTCCTCGATGCAGTTGAGGTCCTGGCGCTGAACGTTCTCGATGAGGGCGATTTCGAGCACCTCTGCGGGAGTGGTCTCCCTCAGAAGAAGGGGCACCTGGGTGAGGCCCGCCTTTTGAGCCGCCCTCCAGCGCCGCTCTCCCGCCAGGATCTGGTAGCGATTGGAAACTTCCGTGCGAATGGCCACGATGGGCTGAAGAATGCCTTTTTCCTTCACGGACTGAACCAGTTCCTCCATGGCGTCGTCGTGAACCATCTGCCGGGGTTGAAAGGGGTTGGGCGTGAGCTGGTCCACGGGGCAGTAGAAGAGCTGCACGTCGTCCCGCTTGAGCCAGTCGCTGGAGGTGAGGAGCTGGTCGAGTCCCCTGCCCAGTCCCCGTTTTTTTTCGGCCATGTCAGGAGCCTCCATTGGTGAGGAGCTCCGAGGCCAGGGACAGGTAGGCCTTGGCGCCCGTGCACCCCGGTTCGTAAAGGAGGGCGGGGAGTCCGTGACTGGGGGATTCGCTCAAACGCACGTTGCGGGGAATGAAGGTTTCGAAGACCCGGAACTGGAGGTGTTTGCGGATTTCGTTCACCACCTGGTGGGCGAGATTGTTGCGCCGGTCGAACATGGTGACGACGATGCCTTCCACGGCGAGGTGAGGGTTGAACCGGGTGCGTATTCTGCGAATGGTGTCCAGGAGAAGGGTGAGTCCTTCCAGGGCATAGTATTCGCATTGAAGGGGAATGAGGACCGACTGGGCCGCCGTGAGGCTGTTCACCGTGAGCAGCCCCAGGGAAGGGGGGCAGTCCAGGAGGATGTGTGTGAACTGGTCCTGCAGCAGGGGCAGTTTGCGGGACAGGAGGGTCTCTGCCTGGTCCCGGGAGAAGAGGTCCCATTCGGCGGCGGCCAGGGTGGCGCAGGAGGGAATGAGAGTCAGGTCCAGGGGGGGTGGAAGAGGCTTGTGAAAGGGCGGCGGAGCCCCGTCCTCCGTGATGTAGGTGTAAAAGGACGGGTCGTCGGGCTGCAGGCGCACTCCGAGCCCGCTGGAGGCGTTGCCCTGAGGATCGCAGTCCATGAGGAGCACCTTCTGGTTCATGCGGGCGAGGCTTGCGGACAGATTCACGGCGGTGGTGGTCTTTCCCACTCCCCCCTTCTGATTGGCGATGGCAATGACTTGGGCCATGTTTTTCCTTTCAACCCCGGTCCGTTGGTTGAATGTTTCACGTGGAACATAGGCGCCGGCCGCCTCATTCCTCCTCAGGTTCACGCGGAACCACCAGGCTCCAGGCTTCAAAAAGTTCGTGGTGGCGCAGCACAAAAACCGAGTCCCCTTGGGTGCGCACGCGAAAGTACCTCATGGGAACGCGGGTGGAGTCCAGCCGCCCTTCATACCAGCGATCGACGATTTCCTCAACGACAAATGTGGAGCCCCTCCACTGGAAACGGGTGGGTTCCTGGCTGCCGCGATAGCCGTCCCGGGTGGTCACGGTGATGCGTTCCAGTTTCATGCATGCCTCCTGGAAACCTCTGACTTCATGTTCACAAATACCTTTCCGCCGCTGCAAAAGCAAGACAATGTCCTTTGAAAAAAAATCTCCCGTCAAAAACCGGCGATGCAGGATTGAAGAAAAAATTTGTGTGGTGCAGGTTGAACCGGTACGCATCCGCAGGTCGAGAGGGGAGACCGCAAGGTTGTTGTTTTGAGGATTTGTTGATTGTTTTGCGTCGTCATCCCCATGAAGGGGGCGATCGGAAGATTTTGAGAAAGCTGGATTCCCGCCTTCGCGGGAATGACGCAAGGGGCGCGGGAATGACGCAAGGGGCGCGGGAATGACGCAAAAGTCGCGGGAATGACGCAAAAGTCGCGGGAACGATGTGAGGGTGCTGTTGCACTGATTGAAACAGCTTGGGTCAACAGCATTGAGGGGAAGGCCACTCCAAAAAACCTCTTTTTGTTGTTTAAGTGTTTGTAATTGTTGTTTTAATCTTTTTTGTCGAGCCGTTCTTGTGACCCTCCCCGCTCGTGGCGGTGCCGTCCCCGTGAAACAATGAGGGAATCTTGATCATTGACAGAGCTCTCCATTTCATGCATCGGAAAGAGACCACCCTGTGTTCATGGAACTGCAAAGGGCAGGGAACCCCATGGCGGCCTGAAGGAAGGAAGCCGCCGGGAGGTCCACGGGGCAGGGACAGGGGGCGATGTCGTTGATTCAGGGATTTGTGTGCTGTTCTGCCACGTCATTCCCGCGAAGGCGGCGATCTGAAGATTTTGAGAAAGCTGGATTCCCGCCTTCGCGGGAATGACGTAAAAGTCGCGGGAATGACGTAAAAGTCGCGGGAATGACGTGAAGGTGTTGTTGCACTGGTTTGGACAGCTTGAGTCAACCGCATTGCGGGGCAGGGGGAGAGGGGCCTTGCGGCCCTCCGGGTTTTTTTGCATGCCGTGGAGGGAGAAGGGTGACCCGCAGGTCCACTCCGCCACCCTCGCGGGAAGTTGAAAAAGATCGAATGACTGCGACTGCCCGCACGGGAACGACGCGAAGAAAAAGGCACGTTGTCTGAAAAGGCTCAAGTCAAAAGTGTTTCAAATCCAGTCCTTGAAAAAAGGAAAGAGAGAAAATGAACCTTTGGCAAGAATACACTCCCGAACTGGTGACCGATCTCTATGAATTCACCATGGCCCAGAGCTATCTTCAAGAAGGCATGGACCGCCTGGCCACTTTCAGCCTCTTCATCCGCAGCTACCCCGGAGACCGGACCTGCTTTGTTTCCGCGGGTTTGGAGCATCTTCTGGAACTCATTCCACAGTTTCGGTTCAGCGGGGAGTCCCTTGAGTACCTGGCTTCCCTGAACAGGTTTTCCCGGCAGTTTCTCCGCTACCTGGAAAACTTCCGCTTCACGGGCACCGTGAGGGGCATTCCCGAAGGGCGCCTTTTTTTCAAGGAGGAACCGTTCCTGGAAGTCACCGCGCCCATCACGGAGGCCCAGCTCATCGAAACCCTCGTCATCAACGTCCTGCAACTGGAGACCCTCATCGCCAGCAAGGCTGCCCGTTGCTTTCAGGCGGCCCGGGGCCGGTCCCTCATCGACTTTTCCCTTCGAAGGACTCACGGGGTGGATGCGGGAGTGAAGGTGGCCCGGGCCAGTTACCTGGCCGGGTTTGACGGCACCAGCAATGTTCTGGCGGGAAAGCTCTACAACATCCCCGTGGTGGGAACCATGGCACACTCCTATATCACGAGCTTTCCCAGCGAGCTCG
>PXBG01000137.1 GCA_003566995.1 Syntrophobacteraceae bacterium | reverse complement strand
TTCGCTCCAGGCTTCCGAGATAGATCTGGCTGATCACCTTGGGTTTTCCGTCAACCCTGGCAATTTCCCTGATGTAGTAGTAAGCCCTTCCCTTCTTCATTTTTTTGTGTAGGTGTGCCATAAAATGAAGAATAGCAGTAGGGTCTTACTGATGTCAATTAAATTGTCTTCATATTATTAATATTTATGATAATTTTTCCCATTTAAGAAATTTAAAAGTAGGGTCTTACGCGAATCCACCTCCTAAGTACCTAAATTTTCAGCGAAACAAGGCGATTTGATGAGGGATTTTCGTAAATTCCTGACAGAGCCGTCACTGTTTCGTCTTCATTGTGTCCAAGCATTGTGTAACATATCACAAAGCCAATGGCCACAGGAAATATTAAATTCAGGAGTCACCCGCGAGAACTCATGTCTTTCCATGAAGCATGAGGTCTCTCACTTCCCGCTCGTGTTTGCGAAATGTTTCCGCTGCAAGCTCCGCGAGCCTTTGCTCCACGGACGGAAGGGGTGGAAGGGGAAGGGGAGGGGGGACGTCCATTTTCTGGAAGTCCAGGGTGTTGATCTGCAGTTTTGTGTCCAGGGACGCCATTTCTTCGGCGGTGAAGTTTTCCCCCAGAAAATGTTTTCTTTCCAGGGCCTGCGTGTCGAGGCTTCTCAGGAACTGCATGATGGAGAGCAGGTCGTAGTTCTTCTGGAAGTTTTTGATGTTCAGGTTTATGGCATTGCAGTGAGACCGGAGCTCTTCATACTTCTTTTCGTAGTTTTTCATCTTCTCGAGGAGGCGCTGGTAGGCTTCCAGGAGGGTTTTTCGGTATTTGCCTCTGTCCGTGAGGCTTCTGACCTTGATGGAACGCATGTCCCGCCCTGCTTTCTGGTGGAGAAATTCTTCCCAGAAGGAATTTAAAGAAATACCTGTTTTTTCCAGAAAATTCCTGAGCGGCTGCGGGTGAATGGTCAGCTGAGCCATTCGGGACAACTGCTGGCCCGCCTCCCGGGCCAGCTCCCTGGTCTGCTCCGCCTCGCCCCTGAATTCTTCCAGTTGAAGGTGAATGAGCTGCCGCTCATTCAAATAGTTTTCAACGACTTCTTCTTTGACCTGGCGCGTCAGGCTGACAATGAGATCCTCTTCCATCTTTCCCTTCCCTCAAATTAAACATAGTGGTGGACATGGGGAGAGCAGACCGGGAGGTGCCGACGATCAAGGTGTCCGCAGAACTCCTGTGTTTTTCCACTTCCAGCGGTGTTTCACTCCATTGGGTGGTCCTCATGCTTCTGGTCGGTGGTGGCTTGCCAGGCTGCTCAGTCGCCGTTGAGCAGGTAAGTTTGAGCATTCAGTGACAATCGTGGCAATGAAGGCTGATAGTCCTGGCCGTGCTTGAGCACCTTCACTTGTATGCTCTTGGAAGAAGGCTCCAGCAGGATGATGGATGCGAAAAGATCGTCCATCTGGTGACAGGGGTAAGGGATGCCATGACTGTTCACTTGCGAAATGTGTTGGGGGGTTCGGGCAGACAGCCAGATGGAAAGGCCGTTTTCTTGGGCGATGCTTTTCATCTGCTCAATGATTTTTCGGTCCAGCGCATTGAAGTCCAGTCCGTCCACGACGATCATGACCGGCTGAAAATCGGCACTGGACCTGAGGGTGCTGAGATTTTCACTGAGCTTTTCAGGGGTGAAAACCTGCTGCAGGTAGGATTGAATGAAGCGTAAGGGCTCGATCCTCAACTGCACACCGGCAAGGCTTTCCCCCTGTTCCTCGGAAAGAATGTTTTTCAGCAGCTCATGGTACCAAACTTTCGCCTTTTCGGGCGAGTCGTCAATGCAGACATGGAGGACGGCCTTTCCATTCAAAAGCTGCTCCAGGGCGATGTGAGTCAAGCAGGCCGTTTTGCCCACACCGGCTCCAGCCATCAACACGCCGAGTTCCCCCGGAGCCAGGGGGTTCCCAAGGGCCCTTTTGATCATCTCCATGTTTTTCGGAGTCTTTCCTTGCTGTGTCTCCATCCCGTCTATCTCCTCATGAAGCATGCGACCGGCCACGGTGAAAGTTTCCGGCACAGGTTTTCATCCTTCACCATGGATAAGTCATCATACACCAAGATTTTCATAATGATGAATATATTTGTGTCAGCTTTGACGGTGCTATTTCCTTTGAGCCTTTTCTTCCTCTTTCTGGCGTTTGATGACTTCTTCGGCCGTGTTTTTGGGCACGGGATTGTAGCGTGAAAATTCCATGGTGAACTCGGCCTTGCCTTGGGTGCCCGATCGCAGCACGGTGGAATAACCGAACATTTCCGCCAGGGGAACTTCTGCTTCGATGGTGGAAAACACGCCGTCTTCCGAGGTGCTGACGATCATGCCACGCCTCTGATTGAGTGTGCCGAGAACGACGCCCTGAAATTCAGAGGGCGTTTCCACCACCACGCGCATCACCGGCTCCATGAGAATGGGAGCTGCCTTGTTGTAGGCTTCGCGGAAAGCGCCGATGGCTGCATGCTGAAAAGCCATGTCCGAAGAGTCCACGGAGTGGCTTGTGCCGTCATTGATGGTGACTTTGACTCCCACCACGGGAAATCCTGCCAGGGAGCCCTTGGGCAGGCACGCCTGAAAGCCCTTGTCGCAGGAGGGGATGTACTCTGTGGGGATGGCTCCCCCTGTCACCTGGTTGACAAATTGGTAATCGCCCTCTTCCAGGGGTTCCATGAATCCTGCCACGCGGCCGAATTGCCCTGAGCCACCCGTTTGCTTTTTGTGGGTGTGATTGAAGTCAGCCTTCCGGGTGATGGTTTCCCGGTAGGCCACCTTGGGCCTGCCCGTGTCCACGTCCGCGCTGTATTCACGGCGCATGCGCTCCACATAGACATCCAGGTGCAATTCTCCCATGCCGCAGATGAGAGTGTCTCCCGTTTCGTCGTCCAGGTAGGTCTTGAAAGTGGGGTCCTCTTTGGTGAAACGGGACAGGGCCTTGCCCATGTTCATTTCCGCTTTTTTGTCCTTCGGTTTCACTGCCAGGGAAATGACGGGAGCCGGAACATGCATGGAACTCATGGCATAGCGCACTTGACCCGTTGTGAAGGTGTCCCCCGACGCACAGTCGATTCCAAAGAGGGCCACGATGTCCCCCGCATGCCCTTCTTCTATGTCTTCCATCTGGTCGGCATGCATGCGGATGAGCCGGCCCACCTTGGACCTTTTGGCCGTGCGCATGTTGACGATGGTGTCGCCCTTTTTGAGGGTGCCCTGGTAGATGCGCACATAGGTCAGCTGACCATACCGGCTCACTTCCAGTTTGAAGGCAAGCATCACCAGGGGACTTGCGGGTGAATTGTTCAAAGTCACCGGGGCCTCTTCATTGTTCAGGTCCAGGGCTTCGTTGGTGATGTCCTGAGGTTCGGGAAGGTAGCGCGTCACGGCATCCAGGAGCAGTTGAACGCCCTTGTTTTTGTAGGCGGAACCCATGAGCACGGGAGTGAGCCGCAGGGAAAGGGTGCCCCGCCGCACCGCCTCATGAATGAGGTCCTCGGTCACCTGGTCTTCCAGGATGGCCTCCGTGAGTTCATCGGAAAAGAGGGACACGGCGTCGAGCATCTCTTCTCTTTTTTCCTGTGCGGACGCCAGAAGGTGCGAGGGTATCTCCTCCACCACATACTCTTCGCCCAGTGCTCCCCCGAAAGTGATGGCTTTCATGGAGGTTAAGTCGATGACTCCCTCATGGGCCGATTCCAGCCCCAGGGGCATCTGCAGAGGCACGGCGTTGAGGTTGAGCTTTTCTCTCAGCTGCCGCACCACACGTGCGGGGTCGGCGCCGGTGCGGTCGCACTTGTTCACGAAGGCAATGCGGGGAACCTTGTAGCGGCTCATCTGCCGGTCTACGGTGACCGACTGGGATTGAACGCCTCCCACGGAGCAGAGGACGAGCACCGCGCCATCCAGAACCCTGAGAGCTCTTTCCACCTCGATGGTGAAGTCCACGTGTCCGGGAGTGTCGATGATGTTGATGTCAAAACCTTTCCAGGTGCAATAGGTTGCCGCCGACTGGATGGTTATGCCCCGCTCTCTTTCAAGATCCATGAAGTCCATGGTTGCACCCACACCGTCTTTGCCCTTCACGTCATGGAAGGCATGAATCCTTTGAGTGAAAAAAAGGATTCTTTCAGTGAGAGTGGTTTTGCCTGAATCAATGTGGGCACTGATTCCGATGTTGCGTATTTTTTCCTGATCCCTTGTCATGACTTGCTACCACAAGCTCCTTTCGACGCGCTCAATGTGGCCATCATTTCAACGGGGCTTCATTCGGCCTCCCTCATGCAGCGGAGAACCCAGGGCAATGATGGCCATTAAGTGAAAAATAACAAAAAGAAAACGGGCACTCGATGGAGGTGCCCGGTCGGCTTCGGTACATAACAAAATAAGACGGGGATGGGAAGTGACAATCGGTGAAAATAGTCAATGAAAAAAATCACCGGCCAAAAATGGCGGCCGCTGACTGTTCAGTCCACGAGGATGCCCCCGTCAATTGTGGTGGTCATGAAGAGATGGGGTGTTGCAAGGGTGAAGGTTTTTCATGGCGTGCCCTTCAGGCCCCTTGCGGCCATCGGGCAGGCATTGAGGAATCCCTGACCGGTATGAGGCCGGGATTCCTGCTTGCGAGGGCGTGCGAAGTTCACCTTCTGGAGACGATCAGTTCCTGTCCAATGTGGAGTAGGGTGTTGCTGTCAAGGGAGTTGATTCGGGCAAGCTCGGCCACCGGGAGTCCATGGCGTTTGGAAATGCTGTAAAGCGTGTCCCCTTGAACCACCTTGTATTTCTTGATGGGGCTGACGGCCCCGTTTCCCCGGGCCACCTTTATTTTCTCGCCGGCGCGCAGGATGGAATTTTCCTTCAACCCGTTGAGATCCCTCAATGCTCTCACGCTTGTTCCCTTTGCCCGGGCGATGCCATACAGGGTGTCTCCCTTTTGCACCGTGTAACTCTGGACCTGGGAGCCCTGCGGTTGGCTCCTGCTGGCAGCAGCTCTTGGGGGAGGTGAGGCGTCAGAGGCCGTTCTCGTGGAACGGGTGGAATGCAGGGCTGCGAAGCGCGAAGGGGTGATCTCATGAACGGAATCGGGACGAAGGGATTTTGCCAGGTGAACGGGTTCGATTTCAAACCCTCTTTTATAAAAGGAGAGGGAAGTGCCGGGAGTTAAGATGTCCTGGCTTCTGATGTTGTTCCAGCGGGTGAGGTCACGGGTGCTCACCCCAAAACTTCTTGCGAGGGCGTCCAGGTTTTTCTCGTTGCCGGTCACGTAGTAATTCACTCTCTTGGGCAGGTACGCCTGCTGGGCCATGGCTATGATCTTGCGCTTTTGCCCGTCGGACTCCCTGACTTTGGCGGCCATGGTGGACCATGGGGCAAAGAAGCGCACGTGAGCGTGGTCGCGGTGGTTGGGAATGTGGCGAATGATGCCCGTTCTGGAAAACAGCCTGTTCAGGTAGGCCGGGTCCCCGCCCTGGCTGAGAGCGTAATCCTTGAGCAGGTTCTGAATGCGCTGGTCAATGAAAATGTACTGGACCTTCTGGGATTGAAGTATGTTTTCCAGGAGAGCCCATGTTTTGGGCACATCCAGGTTTTCCCTGTTCATGGGAAAAAGAGACCGCAGGGGCCGGTTGCCTTTGGCGTAGAAACCTATGTCCACATCGCGTCCGTTTTGGTGAGAGCGGTGCCGGAACATGGGGCCTCCACCCGGTTTGGAAAAATCACCCAGATAGAGGTCGCAGGTGTCGGGAAATTCCCGCCGCACCCCTTCGATGGCGTCGAGCATGGCTCCGATCACTTCGGGGGTGGCATAGGTTTGGTCTTGGTGCCTGAGGGTGTAACCTTCGAACTGGGTGGGAAAGGGGATGCCATTTTCCAGGGAGCCGCGATAGGGTTTGCCGATGGAGGCGGTGATGTTTGAGGCCTGAGAGCTGCTGAAAGTGAGGAGCAGGGTGAGCATTAGAGCGGGAATGAAGGGCCAGGCTTTCTTAAACTCCAGCAAGGGGTTAAGTCTCGCCATAGATTCTCCTCTTCAGAGCTTGTTCAGTGTTTTCTGTCTCTTGCGCATGCAGTGGAAATGTTAGAGAAATGCAAACATTCCTTACTGAGATTAATTTCACTAGTAAAAAAAAATGGACGTGTCAAATTATTTTTGAGGGGTTGGTGTTTTTCATGCATCCTGCTTTGGAGGCCACATTCGTGAAAACGGGGAAAAGCTTGCTCAAAAAAAAGCAAAACTTTCTCAGGTTGGGTGGAAAGGGCTTCCCGCAACGGGTTCAGTCCCGTTTAAAATCAGGAAGGTGGGTTGCGGTTGATGGCTTCAAAGAGTCTGATCTGCTCTTTGGTGCTCAGCTTTTTGCCGTGGTCTTTCGTGCCCGGGGCTGTTCTGCAGGCATTGCACCGGGCATCGCTGCACATCTGGCAGAAATGGCAGTCGCCGCAGGGGTGTTTTCGGGCATTGAAGGTTTCACAGGCTTCCTGAGGCTCAAAGACTTGCACGCCCGAAACCATTCTGAATTTGCCCCACTTCTGTGAGTCTTTTTCTTCCATGGTTCAAGCTCCCCATGAAACTCCCCGGGTTCTGCGTGTGAAGACCAGAGAAGTTGCCAGTTTTTGCGTCGGATTAAGAGTTTGTCCCATTGCTTGGTACTGAAAAATAAGTCCCACGATGCACGGAGGCAATGCTTTCCTTTGGCTCGTTTCCCCTGTGGCTTTGGAAGGGAAAAATCTTTTGACTTGGAAAAAATTTGTGGTACAAGATTCAGCTCTTTCATTCCTTCACGGAATGAGGGGGCGAATGAAAGGGTTTTGTCAGCGTGGAATCGCATGATTTTTACATGCGAAGGGCCTTGGGTCTGGCGCGGAAAGCAGCGGAGCTTTCGGAAGTTCCCGTGGGTGCGGTTGTGGTGGCCCGATCGGGCCACATTTTGAGCCTGGCTCACAATGCTCCCCGGGGAATGGTGGATCCCACCGCCCATGCGGAAATTCTGGCCCTTCGCCGTGCAGCCAGTGTGGTGAAGAACTATCGTTTGCCGGGATGTGTTCTCTATGTGACTCTGGAGCCCTGTCTCATGTGCCTGGGGGCCATCGTTCATGCGCGCCTTGAAACCTTGGTCTTCGGGGCCTTTGATCCCAAAAGCGGTGTGACAGGGGGTGCTGTGGACTTGACAAGACTCCCCTTTTTGAATCATACTCTTAAAATTGTGAGCGGCGTTTGTGCTCAGGAGAGTTCCCGGATACTGAAAACGTTTTTCGGGGAACGGCGCCAGCAAGGTGGTTGAGGCATGAGGGGAGAGGTACCGAAGAGGCCGTAACGGGGTCGACTCGAAATCGACTTGTCCTGTGAAGAGCAGGGCACGTGGGTTCGAATCCCACCCTCTCCGCCACCAGCCAGGGCCACATGAGCAACGATTTTCGTTGCAGCGAAGGAAAGGCACGAAAAATACAAGGAGAGATGCCCGAGAGGCTGAAGGGGCGCGACTGGAAATCGCGTGTACGCCCAAAAGGTGTACCGAGGGTTCGAATCCCTCTCTCTCCGCCAGTTTCAAATCGATGGTCGATGAGTCCAGTGTGGCAGGCCATGCCCGGTTCTCACGGACGGGAGCCTTGCCAGACCAGTTCCAGCCAATTTTTTGCCCCACCAGAAACCGGGCCCTGACGCCCCTGTTCCCTAGATGTCCATGTCCTATCTTGTACTGGCCAGAAAGTGGCGTCCACAAAACTTTGACGAAGTCGTCGGTCAGCCTCATGTGGCCAGGACGCTGCAAAATGCCCTCCTTTCGGGGCGCATCGCGCACGCGTACCTTTTCACAGGGGCTCGCGGTGTGGGCAAGACGTCCGTGGCCCGCATTTTTGCCAAATCTCTCAACTGCCAGCAGGGCCTGTCCCCTGTTTCCTGTGGGGAGTGTTCCAACTGCGCAGAGATCGTTCAGGGGAACTCGCCCGATGTTCTGGAGATTGACGGCGCATCCAACCGAGGCATCGACAATGTTCGGGAGCTTCGGGAAACCATTCGCTATCGCCCTGCCAAAAGCCGCTACAGAATCTACATCATAGACGAAGTGCACATGCTCACTTCCGAAGCCTTCAACGCTCTCTTGAAGACCCTGGAGGAGCCCCCTGAGCACGTGCTTTTCATCTTTGCCACCACAGAACCCCACAAAATCCTGTCCACCATTTTGAGCCGTTGTCAGCGATTCGATTTTCGTCGGGTTCCCATGTCCATGCTGGTGGAGCACCTCCGGAAGATTGCCACCCGGGAAAATCTGGAAGTTTCCGAAACGGTCCTTTATGCCATGGCACGGGAAGCGGACGGCAGCGTGAGGGATGCCCTGAGTCTTTTGGAGCAGTTGCTGGCCTTCAGTGGGGACGGCTTGGATGATCAGGAGATTCTTGACATTCTGGGGGTTGTGGACCGGCAGTCTGTTCTGCGCGCGGGGGAGGCCATACTGGGTGGGGATGTGAGGGAATGCCTGGAGGCCGTGGAAACCGTCTATCGCAGGGGCATTGACACGAGACGCTTTTGTCAGCAGTTGTGCGACCACTTCAGAAATCTCCTCCTCCTTGCCCTGGGGGAGGGGCCGGGGCGGCTCGAGGTGTCTTCCGAGGAAGGGGAGAGATTGTCGGCGCAGGCTGAAAAAACATCGGCCGAGTCCCTGTTTCTCTATTTTCAGGTTTTGCTGAAGGGTGAAGAAGACATTCGGCGCTCTTCACTTCCACGTATCACGCTGGAAATGCTCCTCCTTCGCCTGGCGAAAGCGCCGCGCCTTGATTCATTGCAGTCGCTCGCGGGAAAGCTCGATTCCCTGGAGAGCTTCATGCGGGAAGGAGGGGCCTTGCGGGATTCTTTCGATGCTGCAGGGTCCCTGTCTTCCGGGGAGGCGGTGAACAGTGGCCGCAGTGCACCTCCTGAACTTTTACGGGAATCAGCGGCCGGCAGCTGTGCGGAGGGGGAGTCAGGGAAGGAAGCGCAATCGGATTTCGTCGTGACCTCTCCTGCATCGGTGAGCGCACAGGCGAAGGAGGGAAACAACAGCCCCCTTCAGGAGAAACAGGAGGAAGCTCCTGAGGAAGACATGTCACAGCGCTGGCCGGCTTTTGTGCGCTGGGTTCAGAGCAGGGACCCCGTCATGGGAGCCAAGCTCGACAAGAGTGTGTTGTCCGTGGAGGGGGCGAAGGCCAATGTTCATGTGCTGGAAATTTTTGAGGAGGGCTTGAAAACCGAGGGAGCATTGTTGAAGCTTCAGGAGGCGGCCGCCGAGTATTTCAGGACCCGGTGCCAGTGGACGGTGACGACCAAGGCGGCTGACTCTGGAAAACACTTGGGTTTGCAGGAGGGTTCTTCCCGCTCCGGTTCCAAGCGCCTTGTGCTGCAAAACCCGGTGGTGCTGCAGGCCCTTGAGATTCTGGGGGGGGAACTGGTGGATATCAGGCCACCCCGGCCTGCAGGAAGGAAAGGGACAAAGGGGCGGGAGTCTGCCGAGTGACAAGGTTCTCTTTTTGTCGTGTGAGTGTTGGCTCTGTGAATGGGCAGTGAATGTGGAAAAATGGAGGGGCACCCATGAATTTTCTCCGGAAAAATGGTTTTCGGGGAATGTGGTTTGCCGCTTCAGGGCATCGACTTGGAGGTGAAAACATGGCTAAGGGTTTCAATCCCATGCAACAGGTGAAGGATCTTCAGGACAAAATGGCCAAAGTGCAGGAGGAGCTTGCTGTCAAGACGGTGGAAGCCTCTTCGGGGGGAGGCATGGTCACCGTGGTGGTGAATGGCCGTCAGGAACTGCTGAGCTTGAACATTGACCCGCAGGTGGTGGATCCGCAGGATGTGGAAATGCTCCAGGATCTCGTGGTCGCAGCGGTGAACGAGGGCATGCGGCGTGCTCAGGAAATGGCGGCCAGCGAAATGGGCAAGCTGGCGGGAGGCCTCAATCTTCCCGGTCTCAAGATACCTGGTCTTTTTTGATGAAAGTTTCAGGGCAAGGGCGAAGGGGATTTCCTGTATGGGGTTTTTGCAGGCTGGGACATGGCGTTCCGGCTGGCAGGGGCCCTTCTTCGGTTTTCAAAAAGGTTTTCAAAAATTTTCTCGGAACACACTTCCTGTCGTCCGGTCCCTTTGTTTTGGGGATGGTGCCGACAAGCTCCCTCCGGATTCACTGAAATGGCTTTGAACGCTTATCCACCCTCGGTCAAGGAACTCATTCAAAGGCTGGCCAGGCTGCCCGGACTGGGTGAAAAGAGCGCCACCCGCATAGCCATGTTTCTTTTGCAGTCTTCCAGGGAGGACGTTTTTGCCCTGGCCGATGCCTTGAGAGGAATGCGCGGCCGCATTGAGACCTGCTCCCGTTGTTTTCATTTCACGGACCAGGACCTCTGTTCCTTTTGTGCGGATCCGGACAGAGACACGGGCGTGCTCTGCGTTGTGGAAAGCACGGCGGACCTCATGGCCATTGAACAGTCGGGGGCTTTCAAGGGGCGGTACCACGTGCTTCAGGGGGTTTTGGCTCCTTTGGAGGCAATCGGTCCTGAGGACATTCGAATCAAGGAGCTTCTCGCGCGAGTGGAAGGTGAAAAAATTCAGGAGGTCATTCTGGCCACCAATCCCAGCAGCGAGGGAGAAGCCACCGCTCACTACCTGCACAAGCTTCTCAGGGAAAGGGGCCTGAAGGTTTCCCGAATTGCTTACGGCATTCCCATGGGGGGGGACCTCAAATACATCGATCGTGTCACGCTGGAGCGGGCTTTGAAGGGAAGGCTGGATTTTTAGTTTCTGGCTTTTGCGAAAGGGGGTCCGGCTTTCCACTTGAGTTTCAAGCCTTTGGTTTGGTGGAAAGAAATTTGGAAAACAGCTTGACCTATTTTGCACAACCCTGCTATATGGTAGCGAGTTTGTATCAGGCGAGTCCCTGCGTTATTCACCGTGAGCTGTCTCAGGCTGAAAATGTTGAGGTTGTCTCCGGTGACTTTTAATGGACCGGAACGTTGAGTGTGGAGAGACAAAACATGGTTGAAATTCGATTTCATGGACGTGGAGGCCAGGGGGCGGTGACATCTGCCGAGCTGACGGCCCTGGCGGCAATTGAAGAAGGAAAGTACGGACAGGCTTTCCCCAGCTTTGGTCCGGAGCGCCGTGGTGCTCCTGTCATGGCCTTTGTGCGGGTGAGCGATGAACCCATTCGTACGCGTGAGAAGGTTTACGAACCCAACATCGTTGTGGTTCTGGACCCCACCCTTCTTTCGATCGTGAACGTGGAAGCTGGGCTCAGGGAAGGTGGTATCGTGGTGCTGAACACCTCCAAGAGTGAGGATCAGGTCCGCAAGGAAACGGGCATCAAGGCCCGCCTGGCCCTTGTGGATGCTTCCCACATTGCAATGGACACCATGCGGGTCCCCATCACCAACACGACGATGTTGGGGGCTCTCCTGAAAGCTACGGGTCTGATCAAGATGGACAGCCTCAAGGCTCCCATCGAGAATCGCTTTGGCCCCATTGCTCAGAAAAATGTCAACGCCTGCGCACGCGCCTTCGAAGAAACCAAGGTGGAGGGATAAAAAGTGGCTAAGGAAACGGGAATCATCAGTTGGAAGCAGCTCAATCTGGGCGTTGCCATCACGACCCCCGGCAATGCAGCCGAGCTCAGGACGGGTGACTGGCGTTCTCAGCGTCCCGAAACGGACCTGGAAACGTGCACCAAGTGCGGCATGTGCTACATTTTCTGTCCGGACATGGTCTACAGCAAGAACGACGAAGGTTTTTACATCCAGAATTATTACCATTGCAAGGGGTGTGGCATTTGCGCAAAAGAGTGTCCCGTAGATGCCATCACGATGGTGCAGGAGGAGAATTGATATGGGCAAACGAGTTGGAATGGAAGTCTCCATCGCTGTAGCTGAGGCGATAGGGTTGTGTAATGTGGACGTGGTTGCCGCATATCCCATCACTCCTCAGACGCATATTGTGGAGCACCTTTCGGAAATGGTGGCCGACGGCCATCTGGATGCGGAGTTCATTCCGGTTGAATCCGAGCACAGCGCCATGAGCTGCTGCATAGGATCCTCAGCTGCAGGCGCCAGGACCTACACATCGACCAGCGCGCAGGGCTACGCCCTCCTCTCCGAAATGTGCTACATCGCTTCTGGGCTCCGCCTCCCCATCGTCATGAATGTGGTCAATCGGGCCCTCAGTGCGCCCATCAGCATCTGGAACGACCATTCGGACATGATGATGAGCCGCGACTCGGGCTGGATCCAGACCATCGCAGAGAATGGTCAGGAAGCAGTGGACCTGACCATTCATGCTTTCAGGGTAGCAGAAGATCCTCGAGTCTACATGCCCTTCCAGGTGAACATGGATGGCTTTATTTTGAGTCACATGATCGAGCCCATTTACATGCCGGACAAGAGCGAAGTGGATGCCTACCTGCCGTCTTTGAAACCGGGTCTTCGACTCGATCCTCAGAAGCCCGTGACCTTCGGTCCCGTAGGCATGCCCGATGTTTACACGGAAGCCAAGGTGGCCCAGGATGCGGCTTTCAGAAATTCCAAAGCCGTGATCCTTGAAGCGTGGAAAGAATTCGGTGACAAGTTCGGCCGCTACTACAAGCCGGTGGAAACCTACAAAGCTGAAGATGCCGAAACCATCATTGTGACCATGGGCAGCCTTTCTGAAACGGCCATGTCCGCCGTGGATCACTTGCGCGATTCGCCTGACGAGCTACGAATGCGGGATGGACCAGCCGACCTTCACGCCGGTGCAGCAGATCGTGGAACGCTCGGGCACCCTGTTCTTTTCCTTCCAGGAGCTCGACTCGACCAAGCCCGGCGGCTCGGTGAAGATCCGCGTGGAGCCCATCGCCCACTATCTCGAGCGCTCGTCGCCGCGAATCATCGCTGAGAAGAAGGCGGCTCTGCCAGCG
>PXBG01000059.1 GCA_003566995.1 Syntrophobacteraceae bacterium | reverse complement strand
GAGCCGGCAAAACGACCCTCTTTCACATTCTCCTGAAAGAAACGGAGCCGGACGGGGGAATCGTCTCCCACGCCAAACACCTGCGCATGGGGTACCTGCCCCAGCAGTGGATTCCGCGGGAGGACAAGACCGTCCTGGCTCACGCCATGGATGTGCACGCGGAACTGCAGGAGATGCAGGAGGAGCTGAAAGCCATCGAAAAGACCCTGGAAAAGGCAGCTCTTCAGGAAGAAAAAGATTCGAAGCGAACCCATGAACTGGCCCTTCGTCAGAGCCAGATCCTGGAAGCCATTGAACACATGGGCGGTTACGACCTGGAAGCACGGGCCCAGAAAGTGCTGGCAGGCCTGGGATTCCGCCAGGAAAAGCTCCAGGGGTCCGTGTCGGCCCTGAGCGGCGGCTGGATCATGCGTTTGGAGCTGGCCCGGCTTCTGCTTTCCGAACCGGACCTTCTTCTCCTGGACGAACCCACCAACCACCTGGACCTGAGTTCCCTCCTGTGGCTGGAACAATACCTGGTCAACACCCCTTCGGCCATGCTGCTCATCTCTCACGACCGGGCCTTCCTCAACACCGCCGTGCAGCGCATCCTGGAGCTGGAAGGGGGGCATCTCCAGGAATACACGGGGAACTACGACGCTTACCTGGCTCAAAAAGAGCAAAGGCAGGAGATCCTTCAGGCCGCTTTCAACAATCAGCAGGACCAGATTCGCCAGATGGAGCGGTTCATCGAGCGCAACCGGGTGCGGGCCTCCACCGCCAGAAGGGCTCAAAGCCGCCTGAAGACCCTGGACAAGATGGAACGCATCGAGGCGCCTCAAGGGGACACGGCCACCATTCAGTTCACCTTTCCCGAACCGCCCCGCTCGGGCAAGTGTGTCCTGGAATTGCGCCATGCCCGGAAATCCTACGGCGACCTGACCATCTACGATGGCGTGGACCTCACCCTGGAACGGGGAGAACGCATCGCCCTGGTGGGTGAAAACGGAGCGGGAAAGACCACGCTGCTCAAAGTCCTGGCGGGAGTGGAGCCCCTATCAGGGGGGCAGCGCGTGGAAGGGCACCAGGCCCGTGTGGGCTATTACGCTCAGTACCAGTGGGACCAGCTCCATTGGGACCGGACCGTTTTTCAGGAGGCCGCATCCTTGTCGGGAAACATGTCCCAGACTCAGGTCCGCAGTCTTCTGGGAGCCTTTCTCTTTCGCGGCGACGACGTGCTCAAGAAAGTGAGGGTCCTCAGCGGAGGGGAAAAAGCCCGGCTGACCCTCTGCAAGCTGCTCCTGCAGCGGCCCAATGTGCTCCTCCTGGACGAACCCACCAACCACCTGGACATTCCGTCCCGGGACGTCCTCGAGCAGGCCCTCAGGGACTATTCGGGAACCATCTGCTTCATCAGCCATGACCGCCACTTCATCGACGCCATTTCCAACAGGGTCATCCTGGTGCAGGGCGGCCGGCTCCATTCCTTTCCCGGCAACTTCTCGGACTTTGAAAGCATCTGGAAAAGCCGCCTGGAAGAGGAAGAGCAGGAAGAGGGGGGCGATTCGCGGGAAGGAGCGGCCCGAACGCCCCCACCGGCCGTGAAAACCCAGGAGAAAAAGCGGCTGGAAGCGGAGCGGAGGAACCGCCTGTACCAGCTCAAAAAACCCCTTCAGAAACGGTTGGACCGGGTGGAAAAAGAACTGGAGCAAGCCCAGAAACGGCTGGACAAGCTCACGGCACAGCTGGCCGACCCCGCCACCTACCAGGATTCCGGCCGGGCGCAACAGGTACAGCTGGACTACCAGGATGCACGAAAGACCGTTGAGGACGCTACGGAAGAGTGGGAAACGGTGGCTCTGGAACTGGAGGAACTGGAAAAAAATGAAGACTGATCAGGTGGTTGCATGAATCACTCCCTGGCGGATTACCCGAAGGAAAATGGCATGGACATTCATCGTCTGGAAGTTTTCTGCAAAGTGCTGGAACTTCAAAGTTTCACCAAGGCCGCGGAAGCGGTGCGCCTGACTCAGCCCACGGTCAGCGAACACATACGGGCCCTGGAGGACTCACTCGGGGAAAAGCTGGTGGACAGGCTCGGGCGGGAAGTGCTGCCCACCCAGGCGGGCCAGATCCTCTACGGCTATGCCAAGGACATGATTCAACTGAGAAACGACGCCGTTCAGGCCATCGAGAAATACAAGGGGAAACTGGCGGGCCACCTGCTCCTGGGAGCGAGCACCATTCCCGGCACGTACATCCTGCCTTCCCTGATCGGGTCTTTCAAGGGGACGCACCCCGACATTCAGATCACTCTCAAGATCTCCAGCAGTGCGGAGGTGGTCCAGGGCATCCTGGAGGGCAAGCTGGAAATGGGCATGATCGGGGCCAGGTGGGACGACCGAAGGATCGTCCTGGAAGAGGCTTTTTCCGACGAACTGGTCCTGGCTGTCTTTCCCGATCATCCCTTTGCGCAGGAAAAAGCGGTTCAGCTGGAATCCATCGTGGGGCAGCCTTTCATTCTGAGGGAGAGGGGTTCGGGAACGCGCATGGTCATGAACCAGGCCCTGGAAAAAAGCGGCTTTCCTCCGGCGAAACTTTCCTTGGTGGCCGAAATGGGGAGCACGGAGGCGGTACGCCAGGGCGTGAAAGCCCGCATCGGCATCTCCATCCTTTCGGCCAGGGCCGTGGCCGAAGATGCCCGAAGAGGGGATTTGGTGGTGGTGCCCCTCAAGGGGGTGGAATTCAAACGCCCCTTCTACCTGGCCCGAAGAAAAAAACGCCAGATATCCCCTCTGTGCACCGCTTTCATCGGGCACCTGAGAGAGGAGAGCGGTTTGTGAAGACAAGACCTACGGTTCTCGCAGAGGCGCAGAGAGAGCTGAACCGAGGTATCGAAGGACATGAAAGGGCGGGCGAACCTCGTGCTGACGGAAGGTTTTTTGCCGAGCTG
>PXBG01000134.1 GCA_003566995.1 Syntrophobacteraceae bacterium | reverse complement strand
CAGGAAGGTTGCTCAGAAAAAAAACACCACAAAATGGCGTCAGCCTCTTGACATTTTCATCCATGTGTAGATTCTACTGAGCTTTGAAAAAGGACGCTTTCCATCAATCCAGAGAAATGAACTGGCGTCAGGTTTTTTAAAAGCACTGAAACAGAGCTTGTTGTCAAAGCCCGGAAACTTTTTCCGGCGCAGATGTTGCTAAACCCACATATCGCTCTCTCAAAAAAAAGTGACCTTGACCCATAGGGACCAGCTTTTAATGGCCCCCTGAAAGACTATTCCGCAACCCTTGAAAGAGTGGAGCTCATGACCCGAAGAGAAGCCCTAAAAATGTTCATGTTTGCAGGTGCCGCAACCTCCCTGGCACCGGTCATCCAATGCACAAGTTCCTGGGCAGCGAATGAAAACGCGACATTGAAGAGCCTCTGTTCCGGAAGACTTTCCGTTTTCAATGTTCACACGCAGGAAGCTCTTTCCGTCAGATATCTCAATTCCAAAGGAGAATTTGACCGAAGGGCACTCACAAAACTCAACAACCTGTTCCGCTGCCGGCACAACCATGAAGCCCACCCCATCGACCGGGATCTTTATGTGCTTCTCGATGCCATAAAGTCAAAACTCGGATCAACTGACCGGCCTTATCTGCTCATTTCGGGGTACCGGTCACCTGAACTCAATGAATATCTGAGAAGCCGCAGTGTTGCTGTGTCAGACAGAAGTTTTCATCTCAGGGGCATGGCTGCAGACATCAGCATGGAAGGTGTTTCCCTGGCGGACATCAGGAATGTGGCTGTTTCACTGAATGCTGGCGGAGTAGGGACATACAGCAATTTTGTTCACGTGGATGTGGGCCCTCCCCGCACGTGGTGACTGCCTGGGTCCCCAAGCGGTCTGGCGAATATTCGTGGAACCGTCTTCGAAGGCGGGAAAGACCCATGGGGGATCCACGGGACTTTTTCAACAGCTTTCTGAGCTTCACGGATTGACATTCTCCCGTCATTGATTTTTCCTTGTGTCAACCTCTTGACCGGCCTTCAACGACCATTCATCCCGCAGCCAGTCTTTTTCCGCATCTCCACCTTTCCCCGGAATGTCGGCTTTATTTTCAATGCCCAGTTCAGTCACCCAGAGGGCACGTCTCGCAATGAGTAATTTTTGAAGATCAAGGATCAAGGCACACCTCCTTTTGGTCCCACTCGGTTCATCATGGCACCAGGCAACTGATCCTGCAAAGCAATGTTAGCAGACTCTGATTTAAGAGAAGTGGCCAGTTTGTCAATGCGGGCAGTTCAAGGAAGCTTCTGCCTGACGGATGGTCAGTCCTCCAATTCATCCGCATTGTAGGCTTTGGACCATAATGCCGCACGGCGCGTGACTTCATGCAAGTCCCGAAGAAGGTTCATGGGCAGCTTGTCCAGTCCGATGGGTGAAGTGATGATGGTGAGGTGTGACAAGATGTCTTTTTTCAAGGGCACTCTGTGTTCTGAATCATTCATGATCCTGATACTCCCTGGCAGTTGTCGGAACGGGAAAAAGCAGAAAGGGGCTATTGCCAAAATCACATGCCTCAACTAAGATCCCTTGGCACTTCTGAGAAACCTTTGGCCCTTCTTTTGAACAGGCAGGCTCAATTCACACACGGAGTTTATGTTGAGCACCAAAGCAAAAATTCCAGATGACATTCTGAGGATCCTTGACGCTGTTGAGGAGGAAAACAGACGGCGGCGCACTTCCCTGGTGCAAAGAATAGTGGAGTGGAACAGGGATCGGAACCTCTTTTTCTTCGATGCCAACCAGGAAGTGCATAAGCTGAGCGTGTGCGCCAACGATTTTTTTTACTCCACGTCTCTCATTGGACGGCTCAATGCTCTCGCAGACTTTGAATTTGTCTGGTTTGGCGCCGCATCCAAGTATGGGGCCATGGTGTTTGCGACCATGGAAGAAATGGCGGCTGCAGAAAGGCATTACCAGTCCCTTTTTTCCTGGAAGGAGTCGGTGTACACCATCATGATCGAAAATGTGGTGGCCGAACTGAGCGAACATTGCCGCGGTGGAGAAGAAGATGCCGAGTGGATAGCTCTTCTCCTCGAAAGAATCTTGACCATCGTCATCGAAGCCAACGAAAAACGTCCCCTTGAGGAATCCAGAGACATGACAGACTGGAAAAAATGGCTCAAGAGTTCCAAAAAGGAAATTGAAATGGCATTCAACGACTGGCTTCTCGAGATGGATGAAGAAGAGTGATGCTCCCTGCCGCCGCGTGCATGGCCGCTTCCTCATTCACTGCCCGGGAATTCGGAAGAGCGGACCGAACGCCACGCTTTCAATGCACTCCAGGGGCGGACAACGCTATCGTTTCCACCAATTCTTCTTGTTTTCCTGGAAGAGTTCCCGTCCTTCACCGGGAAACAAGTCTCTCTCCGCCGGCTCGGCATACGACTGCACGGAGGGCCATCGGTCTCTTTGAGGGTCGGGGCCTTCCAGGGCGGCCTCATGGGGAGACGAATCCACCAGGGTGGGATTTTCCCTCACATTGAAACCGTCCACGCTGTAGCTGAACTCAACGGGAATCCCATTGGGATCGAAAGAATAAATCGAATGGATGAACCCGTGATCAATGGCCTCGGAAACCCAAAACCCTCCTGTCTCCAGTTTGTCTTTCAACATCCACAGATCTTCTTTCCTTTGAACCTCAAAGGCCACGTGGTCAAAAGTGAAGGGGCCCTTGACAGGAAAACCATGGTCTTTCTCTGCGGTGGGTTCCACATCAGGCCACTCAAAAAAGCTGATGAGATTGTTGGGTGATATTTCGAAAAAATAGTGTCGATACCCTGGCTTGCCCATGCCCACAACCAGGCGCATTTCCAGCAGGTCACGCCAGAAATGAATGGTAGCCTGCAGATCGCCGGTGGCCATGGACAAATGATGAATGCCTTTGTACTTGATCACGAATCCCCTCGCCATTGTG
>PXBG01000127.1 GCA_003566995.1 Syntrophobacteraceae bacterium | reverse complement strand
GCTCCCCCGCGCTGAGATGATGGGGGGCTCGGTTTTCATATCCCTCCAGACGCACCAGGGCAAGGGCCTCCTGCACGCGGGTTCTTGTTTCCTTCCTGCTCAAACCCAGCTGCTTCAGGCCGAAAGCCGTCTCTTCCTCACAGGAGGGAGAAAAAAGCTGGTCGGCCGGGTCCTGAAAAACCACTCCCACGTGGCGCCACAAGCCGGCGCGCACCCTGCCGGTCACCGGCCTGCCCTGAAAGGTGTACACCCCCTCCCCATGCAGAACGCCCGCCAGGCAGGCCACCAGGGGGGATTTTCCCGCCCCGTTTTCCCCCACCACGGCCACGCTCTCCCCTTCGCGGATGTGGAGGGAAACGCCCCTGATGCCCACCGTGCCGTCGGCATACCGGTGCGAATAATCCTCCAGGCGCAGAAGGGACGGGGATGAAGCTTCCAAAGGAGGGGCCGGTTCCGGTGAAGGGGGCTCGGGGGGAGGCGGGTTTTCCTGTTCATGCCCCCGGCCGCCGCACCCATGCCCATTCCTGGTGCAGCAGTTCAGGCGGAAGGTGAAATCGAGCCCATGGTCCCGGAGACGCTTTCCCCGGGAGACAAGTTCCCCCATGGAAAAGTCGTGGTGCACCTCTCCCTTCTCCAGGACCACAGCCCTGGAACAGAGGCCGTAAAGAAACAGAAGGTCGTGGCTGATGCAAATGAGTGTGCCCTGAAAATCCTCGAGAAGTTCCGTGAAAAACCTCTCCTGGCCGGGATCCAGGTAGGCGGTGGGTTCATCGAGGATGAGCACCCGGGGCTCCATGGCCAGGAGGGTGGCAAAGGCCGCCCGCTTCTTCTGGCCGAAGCTCAGATGATGGGCCGGCTTGTAGCGCAGCTCGCCGAGACCCATGCGGTCGAGGGCATGCCGCACCCGGGCTTCCACCTGCCGGGTGTCGAGCCCCTGGTTGAGAGGCCCGAAGGAAACGTCTTCGTCCAGGTTGCTGCAAAAGAGCTGATCGTCCGGGTCCTGAAAGAGCATGCCCATTTGGAGCCGTGCCCGAAGGAGGTGTCCCCCTTCCAGGGACCGGCCCCTGTAGGACACCTGTCCCCGATGGGGGCGGTAAAGGCCGTTGAGATGTTTCACGAGGGTTGTCTTGCCGGCTCCGTTACGGCCCACCAGGGCCACCCGCTCTCCCTCGTGAATGTCCAGGTCGATGCCCTTGATGGCCGTGTGACCGTCGGCGTACCGGTGAAACAGGGATTGAATCTGAAAAAGGGGAGGCAATGTTCCTCTCCGGGGGTTATGATGGGTTCAACGCTGGCAGCCAGGGGACCAGAAAAACCACAGGAAGAAAAGGAGATCATGAGACCGGCGTGTTGTCAAGGCTTGATAAAGAAAGGCCATATGAACACAAGCCTTGTGACGACAGGTCTTGTGAACGCGGGCCGGGGACCCCTGCAGCGCTGCCGGCTCAAGTTGCCTCTCCCCCTGTGAAAACCCCTGCACGTCATTCCCGCGAAGGCGGGAACCGGATTTTTTTCATGACCTTCCGGATCCCCGCCCCGGCGAGGGGAAGGGGGAAGAAGGGGCAAGCACACACAAAATCAACAGCATGGGGGAACCGCCCGCGGGGCTGCCCCTCCATATGGAGCGCGTCTTCAATTGAGCATTGACAGCCCCTGCCCCCTGGCTTAATAGGTTTCAGTGCCGGGTACGGCCATGTGGCTCATTCCCGGAGATTGCTTTCAAAGGCCGGCCTTGCGAGACAAGGCATTTTCCATGCACAGCGCCTGGCCGCCCATCCCTCCCGCGGAGGCCGCAAGGTTCTGGTGAAAGAGAGGTCCCATGCACATTTCCGATGGAGTGCTTCCCACCTACGTGGCCGTGGGCTCCTACGCCGTGAGCCTGGCCCTTGCCACCTGGAGCGCCCGCAGGATCAACCCCGAGGAATTCCCCAAAATCGCCGTGGTGACCTCCGCTTTTTTCGTGGCCTCCCTCATTCATGTGCCCCTGGGGCCCACCAGCGTCCACCTCATCCTTTCGGGTCTTGTGGGAATCATGCTTGGAAGCAGCGCCTTTGTTTCCGTTGCCCTGGGAATCGTCCTTCAAAGCCTCCTGTTCCAGTTCGGGGGCATCACCGCCATCGGCGCCAATTCCCTCCTGGCGGGAATTCCCGCCGTCACCGCCGGCTGGCTTTTTCATGCCCTCAAGGGACGATCCCTCAACCGCCACGTGTTTGCGGGTGCCCTGGCCGGCGGCTGGGGCGTCTTCCTGGCGGTGGGGCTCCTGGCCCTGCTCCTCATCAGCGGGGGGGAAGATTTTTTCGGCGTGGCCCTGATCGCCCTCTACGCCCACATTCCCGTGCTGGCCATTGAATCGGCCGTGTGCGCCTTCACCGTTTCCTTCCTCTACAAGGTCAAGCCCCAGCTGCTGGGCATGTCCTCCGCCTCCAGACCCGGGGAATGATGCGGACATGAAAGAACGGGAAGCCCGGGTCGAGCTGCCCCTTGAAATCCTGCTCATTGCCCTGGGAGTTTTGCTCCTCCTGGGACTGGCCGTCAAATACGGCGGCCGTTTTTTTCCCACGGGGAAATCCCCGGAGGAGGGAAAGGAGCGGGACTGGGCTATTCCCACCATCGACTCCCAGGCACAGGGCCACTCCCTCTTCCACCGCTGGGATGCCAGGATCAAAATCGTCGCCCTGGTGTTTTTCATGTTCTGCGCCGCCTCTGTTCAGAACATGGCCTGGGCCCTGGCCACCCTCCTGGTGTCCGCCCTTTCCATCCTTGTGGCGCAGATTCCTCTGCACCGCCCCCTGAGACGCCTTCGCGCCATGGTGCCCTTTCTCACCATGTTTCTGGTGGTCATGCCTCTCACGGTGCCTCAAAAGAGCGGAGACCTCATGGTCAGCTTCGCTCATGTGCCCTTTCTGGAATTCAACGGCCGGGGGCTGGAACTCGCTCTCCTCATCGTGGTGAAAGCCTCGGCCATCGCCCTCCTGGTGGAGCCTCTCGTGGCCACGGCTCCCTTTCCCGCCACCGTTCAGGCACTGGCGCGGCTGAAAGTGCCGCCCATGGTCTGCCAGATGATCCTCCTGGCCCACCGCTACATCTTCGTGTTTCAGCACGAGGCGGAACGCATGGGGAAAGGGATGAGGGCGAGGGGGTTCAGGAAGAGGACGAACCTGGAAACCCTGCGCACCCTGGGCAATTTTCTGGGAATGCTCCTGGTGAGAACCTTCGACCGCACCCAGCGGGTTCACGAAGCCATGCTCGCCCGGGGCTACGCGAACACCTTCCCCCAAAAGATCGAGTTCCGGGCACGCAGGGAAGACTGGCTGAAGGGCGCCTTGTGGGCAGGGGCAGGCCTGGGCCTTCTCATGGCCGACCGATGGGTGAAGTGGACCCTCTTTTCCTGAAGAGGAAGGGACCCGCAGGGAAAAATGTTCCTTTTCCCCCTCGAAACCCCCTGCCCCTGGCGAGGCCCCGCCGCCCTTCTCCAGCCTGCGGCAGGCTCAGGATGAACGGGTCCTCAGGCTCAGTACCACCAGCGGGCGCCCCATCCATGGCTGTGCCACCACCAGTAGGAACGGGGATGGGAGGGGTGCATGTAGACCCGTTCCGCTCTTCGGGGCCAAAGGTGAATTTCCTCCACATCCAGAAGGGGATAGGTGTACTGAATCTCTCCCAGGGGAAGAACCTCCTTGCCCGCAAGCCTTCCCGCGACGGTCACCTCCCTGCCCGGCGAATAGATGGACGGATCCAAGTACCTTCTGTCCAGGGCCAGGAAGCGCCCCTCGGAAACATCCACATCCCTGGGCCGCCCCTGGCGGTCGGCGGGATGCTGCAGCACCTTGAGGCGGGTGCCTTCGGGCACGTTTTTGGCCTCCACGATGCTCCCGCTCCAAATGAAGGTCTCCCCCACGTAGCGCTGGGGATCTCTCAGCACCTCCCTGAAAGGAATTTCCACGGCCGCTTCCTTTCGAATCTGGGAGGAGATGACCGGGGCGCAGCCGGCCGCTGCAAACAGCGCGGTGAGGAGCAAAAGGAGGATGCCTGCCCGGGATGAAATCCTCACGGGAAGGGCATGTGCACGGAAGTCATAAGAGGGAAGCGCCCAAGGCGCCGCCTTCTCTTGCCGGTTCGGTGTGTTCCCTTCTTTGAACATGGTGGCCCTCCTCTGTATTCCTGTGAATCCCGTGAACGGTACTCAGCACTTTCTCACCCGGTTTCATGGTTGAACCTTAACCTCCTCACAGGCCCGGAAGCAACACCTGCCCTCTCCATGAGCGGCTCTTTTGACCCGGGGGCGGGAGCTTCATTTCATTTTTCCCGGGACACCCTGGCCGGATTTTTTCCCGCATGCCTTTCGCTTCCTCACTCACCGGTTCCCCGCTTCACCCCCTCTTTGTCCCCCCCTTTGTCATTGACAGGCGCAGGATGGCCATGCTATCGGTTCCCTGACAATTGAATACAGCTGACAGGTGCATTGCCGCTTAAAAGGGAATCCCGTGCGAATCGGGAACGGTCCCGCCGCTGTGAACGGGGACGAAATCCGAAGATGCCACTGTTTCATGGACATGGAACGGGAAGGCGCGGAAAGTAGGAAGATCCGGGAGTCAGAAGACCTGCCTGGTGCTTGAAGAGCCGTCGATACGGGGACATATGCGGTGGCTCGCTGAAGGACCAAGGAAACCAGGGTGCAATCCTCAGGGCGTTTTTTCGCTCTGAGGTTTTTTTTTGGCTGAAAAGGGCCCTTCCCTTTTCCCGATTCATCGATCGCAGGCTCACGAACAAGGAGTTCCCATGAAAAACCTCATGACCAATCCCGCAAGCTACCTGGCCTATTACCACACGGCCCTGTCCATCGATGGGGAAAACATGCACCTGGGCCGTGCGAGCCATGTGCAGGTTTTTCAACTGCCCCGGGAGCAGGCCCGCCCGGGCATCACCCACGTGGTCCGCTTTTATGACGGCCGCTACCACCGGGAACTGCCGGGGACGGCAACCCTGGAACAGGATGGAGAAAGGGTGATCCTCCAAATGGGCCGCGGAAAGGTCTACCGCTTCGTGAAGCAGGCCGCCCACCACGGGCAGGATTGAGAAAGACAGAGGAAGGCTGGATATGTCACTGGTCAAAAAAACATGGATTCTGAAGATCTTCACCCTGTTGCTGGTGTGGGCCCTGTCGCCCGCGACCATCACTTTCGCCCGTTCCCAGGCGCTCCAGTTCACCGACTCCAGCGGCACCGGTTTTGCCCTTTCCAAACCGCCCGAAAGGGTTGTTTCCCTGGTGCCGGGAATCACCCGGACCCTCTTTGCCCTGGGTGCGGAAAGCGCCGTGAAAGGCATGACCTGGCACGACACCCCCCCTCCCCACATGGATTCCTCACCGGCCATCGTGGGTGGCTTTCTGGGCCCGTCCGTTGAAAAGATTCAGGCCCTGAAACCGGACGTGGTCTTCCTCTCCTCCCTGCACACCCATGTGCGGGAGCAACTGGAGGAGAGTCCTGTCCTGCTCATGGAGCTTCAGAGCGACTCCCTCGAGGACCTTCATCGTCACATTTCTCTTCTGGGACAGATTTTTCAGCAAGAGGCCAATGCCGCCCGCATGAACGAAAGAATCCGGGACCAGATTGAGTTCATCGCTCAAAAGGTGGAAAAGATTCCCGAAAATGAGCGGCAGCGGGTGATCCGATTCATGGGCCGGGACAGGGTGAAGGCCCCCGGTGACGATTCCTTCCAAAACGGGTTCATTCGCGCGGCAGGGGGCATTGCTCCCCAGCTGGGACGGAATGGAGCCATGGTCCCCGTTTCCCTGGAGGAATGGAAGGATTTCAACCCCCAGGTGATCTACGGCTGCGACGGGGACCAGGAGGCCGCGGAAGCGCTCCTGAACCGCCCCGGCTGGAAGGAAGCGGAGGCGGTGCGCGAGGGCCGGATCCTGTTTTTCCCCGGAGCACTGGCCTGCCAGGCCTCCCATCACACGGGGGACTTCATATCCTGGCTCTCGGCGAGCATCTACGCCGAAGCCTTCAGTGAGCCTTCCAACCTGGTGCTGGAAGAAAAAACCACGGGTTCCAGGGACATTCCCCTTCCCCTGGACTATGTCCGGTCGGCCCGGGTGGTGGAGTCCAACCTCTATGACTTTCCCAACAAGACCCTGGTCGTCCGGTTTCATGAACCCATGCGGATTCTTTCCACCATGGAAGGGCAGCGGGAAGGCATCACCGCCGTGGGCAACCACGGGTATCCCCCTCCCTGCTGGAGCCTGGGGCACCGGGAGGGACTGGAGGCTATCCTGGAGCGGATCTTTCGAGTCCATGGCAAGAGCCGGGAAGAGGGCAGCATTCTCCTCACGGGCGCCAACATGGACAACCTGGCCATTGGCGAAGCTCAATTCAAGGACATGACCGTTTACGCCCTGGTGACGGCAGGAGTGGAAGGGAACGCCATTCGCAGCGCTCACGATGAAGGGCGCTTCTACGAACCGGGAACCATCAACATGATCCTCATGACCAACATGGCCCTCTCCCCCCGGGCCATGTCCCGGGCCGTCATCAGCGCCACGGAGGCCAAGAGCGCCGCCCTTCAGGACCTGGACATCCGAAGCCGCGGCGCCCCCCTTCTGTGGCAGGCCACGGGCACGGGAACCGATGAAATCATCGTGGTGGAGGGAAGGGGTACCCCCGTGGACAGTGCGGGCGGGCACAGCAAACTGGGTGAACTCATAGGGCGGGCCGTGTACGAAGGGGTGCAGGAGGGGGTCCTCCTGCAGAACTCCCTGCAGACAGGCCGCCATGTCCTGGCACGCCTGAAAGAGAGGGGCATCACTCCCTCCGGAATGCTCGAAGGGTTCCCTGAATGGGTGCACGAGGAAACGGAGCACAAGGGGCAGGCCCTTCAGATGCTGGAGGCAATCCTTCTGGAGCCCCCCTATGCCGCCTTTGTGGAATCTGCCCTTGCCCTGAGCGACGCATGGGAGAGGAACCAGGTGGGCGACCTGGAAGCTTTCGGCCTCTGGGCGCGCAGCATCGTCCAGGACATTTCGGGCGTGCATGTTTTTCAATGGAAAGAACTGGAAAAGAGCGAGGACATTCCCATCGTCCTTCGCATGTCCCTGAACGCCCTGCTCAACGGGCTTTTCCACAAGATGAGCCGGGAGATCCCTTTTGGCCCCGAGGAGGGGGAGAACATGAAATCCACGGCAGAGGCCATGGCGCCATGAAAAAAGATCCGTGTATCCGGGAACGCCCTGGGGGAATCCCCCCCGTCTTTCCCTTTTCCGCCATCCTGGGCCAGGACCCCATGAAGCTGGCTCTCATTCTCAACGCCATCGAGCCCCGCGTGGGGGGAGTGCTCATCCGGGGGGAGAAAGGCACGGCCAAGTCCACGGCGGTGCGCGGGCTGGCCGCCCTCCTGCCCCGTGGGGCGGTGCACAGGGGCTGCCCCTTCAACTGCAGCCCCCATCATCCCCGGGAGTGGTGTTCCTCCTGCCTTGACCGGCCATCCAGGGCCACGGAGAAACGCCGGGCCCCTGTGGTGACCCTGCCCCTCAACGCCACGGAAGACAGGGTGCTGGGGGGCATCGATTTCAGCGCCACCCTTCGGCGGGGAAGCCGCGTTTTTCAACCGGGACTGCTGGCGCGGGCTCATGGAGGCATCCTCTACGTGGACGAAGTGAACCTCCTGGACGATCACCTGGTGGACATCATCCTCGATGCGGCGGTGTCGGGAGAAAACGTCATCGAGCGCGAGGGGACGGCCTTCCGCCATGCCAGCTGCTTTTCCCTAGTGGGCACCATGAATCCCGAGGAGGGGTCCCTGCGGCCTCAACTCCTCGACCGCTTCGGCCTGTGCGTGGAGGTGGAGTCGGAGCGGGATGTGAGCCTGAGGGTGGAACTGGTGGAACGAAGGGGGGAATTCGACCGGGACCCCGAGGCTTTCCTGGAGCGCTTCGCGCAGGACGAGGCCCGGCTGGCACACCACCTGGCCCGGGCCCGGGAAGTCGTGGCCTCCCTGAAGGTTCGCGGCAGCGTGCGCAACTACATCGGGGAGCTGACCCAAAGCCAGAACGTTGCAGGCCACCGGGCGGACCTGGTCATGGAGCGCGCCGCCTGTGCCCATGCGGCCTGGAACGGGAAACGGCATCCGGAGGTGGAAGACGTGCTCGCCGTGGCGGAGATGGTCCTGTGCCATCGAAGGCGCGAGGCGTTGCCCCCTCCACCTCCACCTCCACCCCCACCGCCGCCAACCGAAGATCACGAAGAGCCTCAGGAGCCCCAGGAGCCTTCCCGGGAACCGGAACAGGAGTCCGGCAGGGAGGAGGAGCAAGGGGAATCCCATGGCGGGGAAAGGGGGGGCGGTGAAGATTCCCGGGAAGAGGAGCCCCCGAACCATGACGGCGGGCAGGGGCAGGACCAACACTTCGAGGTGGGGGAAACCTTCGCCGTGAAGAAGCTCGTCCCCCCCGACGACCGGTTGCTCCGGCGGGGCTCGGGAAGACGGTCCCGCACCCGCACCAGCCAGAAACAGGGACGGTACGTGCGCAGCCGCATGGGAGGAAGCGGGTGCGACCTGGCCTTGGACGCCACTCTGCGCGCGGCGGCCGTGCACCAGAAAAAACGGCGCCGGGACGGGGGAGCGACCATCGTCATCGAGCCGGGGGATTGGCGGCAGAAAGTGCGCGAAAAAAGAGTGGGATGCTTCATCCTCTTCGTGGTGGACGCCAGCGGGTCCATGGGAGCCCGGGGAAGGATGGGGGCGTCCAAGGGGGCCATCATGTCCCTTCTGCTCGACGCCTACCAGAAACGGGACCGGGTGGCCCTGGTGGCCTTTCGGCGCCGGGAAGCGGAGGTGCTCCTTCCCCCCACCTCTTCCATCGAGCTGGCAGCCCGGCTTCTCAGCGAAATGCCCGTGGGGGGGCGCACCCCCCTCTCCGCGGGGTTGAGCAAAGCTTACGAAATGGTTCGCACCCGGCTTCGCCACGAACCCAACCTTCGCCCCCTGGTCGTGGTCATCACCGACGGCAAATCCAACGTGGCCCTGGGGCAGGGGTCCCCCCGGGACGAAGCCCTGCGGATCGCCGCACGCATGGGGGAAGACCCCCGTGTTCACTGGATCGTGGTGGACACGGAAGAACCGGGAATCGTCCGCTTCGACCTGGCCGGCCGCCTCGCGGGGGCCCTTGGAGCGGAATATTTCCGCATCGACGGCCTGCGCGCCACAGACCTCGTGAATGTCGTGAAAGGACACACCGCATGAAAAAAACCCAGTACCCCTTCGTGGCCATCGTGGGCCAGGAACGCATGAAAACGGGACTCATCCTCACCCTCATCAACCCCACCCTTTCGGGCATCCTGATCCGGGGTGAAAAGGGCACGGCCAAGTCCACGGCCGTTCGCGGCCTGGCGGACGTTCTGCCATGGATTGAGGTGATCAGGGACTGCCCCTTCCAGCTGGCCCCTTCCGAACCGGGCGAGGCGTGCGAGGGATGTTCCCGCCACGGATGCCGGGAGCGCCTTCAGGCGGGGGAGCCCCCCGAGCTTTCCAGGAGAAAGGTTTCCGTGGTGGAGCTTCCCGTGGGAGCCACGGAAGACCGCGTGGTGGGGTCCCTGGATCTGGAGCATGCCCTGAAGGAGGGGGAGAAACATTTCGAACCGGGGCTGCTGGCCTCGGCCCACCGGGGCATCCTCTACGTGGATGAGGTCAACCTTCTGGACGACCACGTGGTGGACGTGCTCCTGGATTCAGCCGCCATGGGGGTGTGCACCGTGGAGCGCGAGGGTGTTTCCCACTCGCACCCGGCCCGGTTCACCCTGGTGGGCACCATGAATCCCGAGGAAGGAGAGCTGCGCCCCCAGCTGCTGGACCGCTTCGGGCTCTGCGCAACCGTCCGGGGGGCCGAAAGCCTGGAAGAGCGCGTCCTGGTCATGGAGCGGCGCGTGGCTTTCGATGAAGACCCGGGCGCTTTCTCCGGTCAATGGCTGAAGGAATCGGAGAAACTGGCCCGGACCATGGAGCGCGCCCTGGAACTTTACCCCCTGGTGACCATTGACCGGAGCCTTCTGGAGGAAATCGCCCGTTACTGCATGGAAGTGGGGGTGGACGGCCACCGGGGGGACATCATTTTGATGAAGACCGCCAAAACCCTCGCGGCCTTTCATGGTCACAGGGAGGTGGCACCGCACCACGTGGAGGAAGCCGCCCAACTGGTCCTTCCCCACCGCGTCCGCCGTCAGCCCATGCAGGACATCCTGGAGGATGTGTCGAACCTGCGCACAGCCGGGAGGTGAATGAGATAATGAGAATTCTTTTTGTCCATGGCCATCTGTTCAATGTGCAAACCTGGTCCCAGGCCTGCGAGCTTCTCGAGGCCGAAGGCATCGAACTCCGCCTCTTCTCCCAGATGCCCATGGCCTCAAAGGCCGTGGACTTCCTTCACGAACACGAGGTGGACGTCTTCATCGGGTACCTGTTCCACGATCTTCCCGGCTACGAGGATCTCCTCACCCATGCTCAAAAGGCCGCACACCGCCTGGGGTTGGGAATGGACGCCCCTCAGGGGTTTTCCACCTTCACCCCCGACCAGAAAAACACCTTCGACCACTACCTCAAGGAGGTATCGGCCCAAAACTTTCAAAACGGCATCAGGTTCCTCGCTTCCTGTGCGGGCAAGGCCGTGAACTATGAAAAACCCGAACCCGTGCGCACTCATGGAATCTATCACCCGGAGGCGCCGTCCTTTTTCGCAGACGTTTCCGGTTACCTGCAGTTTCAAAAGGAACGGGCCCCCGGTCTGCTCAACGGGCCCATGGTGGGCGCTCTCTGCTACTACGGGCAGATCATGGAAAAGAACTGCGCCGAGATCGACCACCTGATTCGTTCCCTGGAGAAGCACGGACTCATGCCCCTGTGCGTCTACTCGGATGGCTTCGCCGACAGCACTCTTCCCCCGAACATGCGCTATACCTGGGCTTCCTACTTCCGAAACGCCGGGCCCAGGCTGTCCGTCCTCCTGAACCTGCTGGCGGGACGACTTTTGTCCAAACCCGAGGACGTCCCCATCCTGGAATCCCTCAACGTTCCCGTGGTGCAGCTCATCCGCCTTCACCAGCAGAGTCCCCAAGAATGGGAGCAGGACACCACCGGGCTGGCCCCCGGCTCCCTGGGCATCGTGAGCTCCCTGGCCCAGCCGGAAATGTCGGGGGCCATCGAGCCCTCCCTCCTCTCGGGCTCCGTGCGGGAAACGGACGCGCGGACGGGGCTCGGTTTCCGGCGCTCCCTTCCCGTGAAGGAGCGCATCGAGCACCTGTGCCGCCGCCTGAAGCGCTGGGTGAAGCTGCGGAACCTTCCCAACGGGGAAAAGCGGGTGACCATCGTTTTGAACAACAACCCCTGCAAGGGCGTGGAAGCCACCCTGGGGCTCGCCGTGGGCCTGGACACCTTCCAGAGCCTCGCCGACCTCATCCGCTCCATGAAAGAAGCGGGCTACCAGGTGGACGACGCTCCCGAAGACGGCGAAGCCATTTTGAACCTCTTTCTGGAGCGCAAGGCCATTTCCGAATTCCGCTGGACCACGGTGGACGAAATGGTGAAAAAAGGGGGAGTCCTGCACCGCACCACCTGGGAAGAATACGAAGCCTTCATGGCGGAGCTGCCTTCCAGGGTCCGAGACCGCATCCTGGACGACTGGGGGCCCTTTCCCGGAGAAGGCATGGTGTACCGGGAGAACGGGGAGGCGACCCTCCTCGTGACCGGCCTTCGCTTCGGCAACATTCAGGTCATGGTGCAGCCCAAGCGGGGATGCTACGGCGCCAAATGCAACGGCGAAGTGTGCCGCATTCTGCACGATGCCGAACTCTCCCCGCCTCCCCACTGGCTGGCCACCTACCGCTACATTCGTGACACTTCCCACGCGGTGGTGCACTTCGGCACCCACGGAGCCCTGGAGTTCCTCCCGGGAAAGCGCGCGGCCCTTTCCGGCGGCTGCTTTCCGGAAGTCACCCTCGACGACCTTCCCAACATTTACCTGTACGTGATGGATGTGCCGGGGGACGGGCTGGTGGCCAAGCGCCGGGGCCGGGGTGTCATGGTGACCCACCTCACTCCCGTGCAGCGCCCCGCGGAGTTCCATGGGGAAACCAGCAAACTGGAAAATCTCCTGGACCAGTACCTCAAGGCCCGAGAAAACGGGGAAACCAGGCGGCAAAGGGTTTTGCAGGAAGAGATGGTCCCCCTCATGAAGCGCCTCCACTTCACGGCTCCGGACGACGACGGCCAAAACTTCCATGAAACGGTGGAACTCCTTTCCCGCCAGATTGCCCGCGGCAAGCGCACCCTGGCTTCCCGGGGAATGCACCGGCTGGGGACCGCGCCCGACGCGGAGGGTGTGGCCACCATGCTGACCACCATCCTCATGAAGCCTTCAGAAGACCGGCCTTCCCTGGAAGAAATCGCCCTTTGGGCGAAAAACCCCTCAGGCAAGCATTTCGAGGACGCAAGGGATGTGATCCGTTCGCTCCTGGAGCCGGACATGCCCCTTGAGATGGAAAGTCCCGACCCGCACCGGCTCCATTCCCTCAAGGAATGGTGTTTGGATGTGGGTGGGCGCATGGCCATGAGCAGCCGTGAAATTCCCCAGCTCCTCAAGGCCCTGGACGGTGGCTACATGGAACCGGGCCTGTCGGGCTCCCTGGCCCTGGGGAAGACGCAGGCCCTGCCCACGGGAAGGAATTTCTACACGAGCGATGTCCTGTCCATGCCCACCAAAGCCGCCTGGGAAGTGGGCAAGGAACTGGCGGACAACCTGCTGCGCAAGTTTGTCCGGGACGAAGGGCGTTTTCCCGAAAGCGTGGGCATCAGCCTCTGGAGCATCGATGCCTTCAAATCCGATGGGGAAGTGTTCTGCCAGATTCTGCACCTCATGGGCATGCGCCCCACCTGGAGCTCCAACGGCCGGGTGTCCAAAGTGGAGCCCATGGACCTGGATGAGCTGACTCTCGAAATGGAAGAAGGTGGAAAGAGGCCGCGGCCCCGCGTGGACGTGGTCATTCAGACGAGCAGCATCCTGCGGGACATGGTGCCCCATTTCGCGGACCTGCTGGACGAGGCAGCCGTCACGGCGGGGGAACTCCACGAGCCT
>PXBG01000086.1 GCA_003566995.1 Syntrophobacteraceae bacterium | reverse complement strand
TGAAATTGTTCCCTTTGAAAAGGGAGTTCTCCATTGAGATCTCCCTGAGTGACTTTCAAGCCGTTGCCTCTTGCCTGCTCGACTGCCTGGGGGTTCCACTCTATGCCGTGGTATCTCGAGCTGTCCAGACTCATGAGTTCATGAAGTGTCCCGAAAGATTTGCCCGTACTGGCCCCGCAGTCAAGACAGTCGCCACCCATTTCAAGGGTCTTTGTAATCTCTCTGAATGCGAGACCGTATGCCTCAGACATGGTCCTGCGGTATAAGTTTTTGAAATAGGTTTTCAGCATCTGATTTTCAAAATCGTATTCTTGTCGTCATGTCTGAATTACTTGCGTTTCGGATTGTTTGCTGACCCTGAAGAACGCTGGTGCGTCCTTGTCTTAACGCCGTCGTCCCGTTCAGCTTAAGGAGCAGATTTTTGTACGATTCCGCTATGGCTTCCCAGTCAAATCGGGCGGCCACATGTTCTCTCCCTTTCCGGGCCAGGGACGCCCGTTCATCTTCATTTTCCAGCAGGCGGCAGATTTGTGCGGCCAGGTGATTCACGTCTCCGGGGTGTGCCAGCAGTCCCGTGACCCCATCCTGAAGGATGTCTTTGATGGCCGGCAGGCTGGAGGCCACCACGGGTGATGCGCACCCCAGAGCTTCCACGATGACCAGTCCAAATCCCTCCTGAATGGAAGGAACGACCGTGACCGTTGCTCTGCGGTAGAAATCCGGCAGGTCATGGTGAGGCACTGCTCCGCGAAAATGAATGGACTCCCCCAAGGATTCCTTCTTTCCCGAAAAAATACCGTCCTCACCCAGCCATTTTCGATCCATCGCTTCCACTTGTTTGCGGAGGACCGGTTCTTCCGGACCCCACCCTGCAATGCAAAGTTGGGCGGAAGGGTGTCTTTTTTTTACTTTGGCGAAAGCTTCCAGGAGCTGGGGCACGCCTTTTTTGTCCACCAGCCGGCCCACGAAGAGGATGGTGCTGCTGGACCGCTCGGTGCCATTGGGACAAAAGAGGCTCTTCAGGTCAGTGCCCATGGGGATGATCCTGGTGGGTGTGAGGGGTGCCAGGCGGTTCGCCTCCCCACCCATGGCTTGGCTCACCACTGTCACACACCGGCATCGGGTCATCACCCATCTTTTGATCCTTTCCAGGAATCTTCCGCCAAGACCAAACAGGTCCCCCCCATGGGAGGTGCACAAAACGGGAATTCTGGGACGGCCCCATTGGGCAAGGACAGCCACCAGTCCTTGAGGGATGATCCAGTGGGCATGCAGGGCGATGAAATCATGTTGTTTCATGAGCCGACGGGCTGCCACAACCTGGAAAAACAAGAAAAAGGGCACCAGTCCGAACCGAAAGGGGTTTTTTCGCAACCGGTTCAGTATGCCCCCGTCATAAGTGATGGTTTGTCCCCTTTCCCAAAAAAAATACCGGTAACGGGTGACCCGGGTGCCCTCCAGAATCTCCTCGCGGGCGCTACCCGGAAAGTGGGGGGCAAGGACATGGACCTGAAAGTCTCTTGCGAGGCGGCGACAGAGGTCAAAGACAAACCTGGGCTCCCAGTCTTTTTCCCACCGGGGGTAGGTGGAGGTGAGCACGAGGATTTTGGGCAGCTGTTCTGCGCGGCTCATGCATGTGTCTTGAACTGGATCGGCCATGGTGGCTCTCTTGAAAAGGCTGGCGTTCATTCCAGGCCAGGCAATTTGTACATCAGCAGTTTTTGTCGAGCCACCGATCGCCCCTGTCGAACTTGAGCTGGGCCACCTGTTCGGACACGAGGCCGATGAGGAACATGAGCACGGCAATGATCATGAGCATGGCCGAGGTGGGTCCGTAGCGGGCATCCAGCACGAAGATCTTGAAAAGCCCGTAACCCATGCCCGTGAGAAAGGTGAGGAGGCTGATGGGAAGAAAAATGCGCAGGGGTGAAAAGAGGGTCGTGATCTTGAATATGATGAGGAAAAAACGCGACCCGTCCCTGAACAGCCTGATCTTGCTCTTGCTGTTCTTGTGGCGCCCCGCGGTCACGATGGGTTCGTACCTGAGGCTGTAGCCCGACCGTATGGTGGCCAGGGTGATGGTGGTGGGGTAGGAAAAAGAGTTGGGCATGAGTGTCACGAATTCCCTGGCGATGTGGGCTTTCACGGCTCGAAAGCCCGACGTGAGATCCTCGATTTTCCGCCCGCACACGTAAGAGGCGAAACCGTTGTAGATCCTGTTGGCCAGGTTCCGGTGAAGGTGCGTCTGAGACTCGCTGGTGCGGGCTCCCACCACCATGTCGTATTCTTTAAGGCCCTCCAGCAGGCGGGGAATGTCTTCGGGCGCATGCTGCCCGTCGGCGTCCAGCATGACCAGTTCCCTGCCCATGGCGTTGCGGATGCCCGTCTTGATGGCCGCACCATTGCCCATGTTGTAAGGGTGGCGAATGACCCGCGCTCCCGCCTCCTGAGCCGCTTCTCCCGTGCGGTCCGCCGACCCGTCGTCCACCACCAGGATTTCAAAAGACTTGCCGATCCCCCGCAGGGCCTTTTGAATCCTCGAGATCACCGGGGAAATGGTTTCCCCTTCATTCATGGCCGGAAGAATGATGCTCACATCCAGGCTTCCCTCCATCTCCATGTCCTGAATCATGAACGGATGGGGGAAGGTGTGAAAACCCTTGCGGAAATGGTGCGCTGAGTCGAAGCTGCTTTTCACCGGGTGTCTCCCTGTGTGAAATTTTTTCTTCAAAAATGACGGTTTTGAAATTCATGTTTTGCACCGGAACCGAGAAGGGCAAAAACCCCCAAGGAGTCCCGGCGAAGCGTCGTTTTTCCGCTGTCCGCCTTGTTAAACTCAAGTGCCTCAATTTCGAAGCAATTTGCATGCCGCCTGAAGATGCTGTTTCTTTTGGGGCGTTCTTTTGCCGTGCTTTTGGCTCAGCCCATGACTGACGGCCCATGCGCCAGGCCCTGAAAAGGGACATGGTTTTCCTTGACGGGC
>PXBG01000069.1 GCA_003566995.1 Syntrophobacteraceae bacterium | reverse complement strand
AGCTGAAGTGCTGGCCGCTCTGAGCCGCGCACTCAATGCGGGTCATCTTCCGGAGAGAACTCCCCCGGCCCTTTTTTACAGCGGACGCACCTGCATGGCCATGGGGGACTGGAGGCGGGCTGAAGTCTATTTCATGCAGCTTGTTGAGGACTATCCTCAGCACCCCCTTGCGGGAAGGGCCTGGTTGAAACTGGCGCGGATCTATTCCTCCGCTGAATCCTTTGTGGAATCCCTTCAGGCGGCCCGGCAGGCACTGGATCATTCCCTGACCCGGCCCCGGAGGGCTCAGGCGTATTTCCTCCTGGGCAAGGGGCATTACATGCTTGGAGATTCGGGGGGAGCTGTTGAGAATTACGAGCGATGCCTGCAGGAGGAGCCTTCCCATCACCTGAAAGAGCCTCAACTGCTGAGGGAATTGGGAGAGTCCCACTTTTCTCTGGGCAATCATCAAAAGAGCAACGACCACCTCTTTCACTATCTCAACCTGTTGGGAACCGTGCCCGATCTGGACATGGTTCTGGCAAGGGTGGCGGAAAACCTCACTTTTCTGGATGAGTCCTCGCTGGCCGACCGACTGAGAAACCATGTGACCGACGAGTATCCCCACACGGAGGGGGCTGTGATAGCCCAGCTCCGTGTGGCTGAAGCCTACGAAACACGGGCACCCGCTCAACCGGAGCTGGCCCGGGCCATCTACGAGGAGGTCCTTCGAAGCCATCCCAACCATCGGCTGCGCGGCCTGGCGAAGCTCAAACTGGCCGCATGGCATTGGAAACATGGATGCCTCGAGGAAAGCCTTCAAATCATACGGGAAGCTCTTGCGGGTGGAGAGGCAGGCAATTCGGCAGGCGAATTCATCCGTGTGAAAGAAAAAGTTCTGGAAACTCTCATTGGCGATGCCTTTTCCAATGGAGATCACCAGGAAGTGGTGACCTTGTATTCCCAAAACGAATCCACCGTGAAAGGGCTTGGCTCTCCCGCTCTCATGACACAGGTGGCTGAAAGCCATGCAGCTCTTCGTTTGTATTCGGAAGCCGTGGCTCTCCTTGAGGAGCTTCTTGAAAATGATCACGCCTGCCAGGAAAGCTACCTGAAGCTGGCCCGGTACAATTTTCTGACGGGTCGGGTTCAAAAAGCTGAAGGTTACCTCTCCAAAGTGGGTTCACAATGGGCAGAAGACAAGAAGAGGCTGTCGGGTGAGATGGCAGCCGCCGGGGGAGATCATTCCCGGGCCGTCGGTTTTTTTTCAGGCATTCTGAGGGATGTTTCCGAAGCGACCCGGGAGGACCTGCAATGGATCCCCATCTACGCGGACAGTCTTCTCAAGTCAGGACGGCCCTTGGAGGCGCTCAAATGGGCCGAGGGAAGCCTCGAACTGGTGGATGAGGGTGGCAGTGACAGGGAGATGGAGCTGAACCTTCTGAGAGTGGCAGCCCTGGAACAACTGAAGAGGTGGGAAGAGGCTGCGGGAAACCTTGAGGCAATTCTTGCCCTCGGCTTGAATAAAGAGCGGGAGAAGGCTCTCACCTATCGCCTTTCCGGCATTTATCAGAAAGCGGGCATGGAAGCCCTCGCGTTGGAAAGGCTTGCCAGCCTCTCGGAATCCTCCGATCCCTTCTGGCAAAGTGTGGCGGAGCAGCAGCTGGACTATATCAGTCTCAGGAAGAATGGTTTGCTGGAATTTTGACGGCCCGGCGACACAGTCCATGGGAAGACTTTCTTTTGCTGATCGTGGGCAGATGAGGAAAAAATGCTTGCACTGGTGGTGGACAAAAACTCCGTGGAGATGAAAAAAACCGAAAAATGTCTCAGGGGGTTGGGGCACGAAGTCACCTCCCTTGCCCGGCTCCCGGCCCTTCCCCTCAAACCGGAGAAGGACAGGCCCCATGTGGCTTTTCTGTGTTTGGACGGTCAAAGGGAAGAGGTGCTGGCATTTCTTGAAAAAAACCGTGAGGGCAGCCAGCCTCTTTGCGTGATCGTCAGCACGGCAACCCCCAGGCTCGAGGACGCGGTGGTTTGCATGAAAAAGGGAGCTCACGATTTCTGGGTCAAACCCTTTGACCGCCAGCGCCTCGCCAGGGCCATGGAATTCCTGGCGTCCATGGGGGGGATGGAGGAGGAAAAGGCCCGGGAGCAGGGAAATCCCGAACGCCCCATTTTGAGCCGCAATCCCCTGATGCTCAAGCTCAAGGAGATGGCAAAAAAAGTGGCGGGCAGCGATGCGGCGGTCTTCATTCAGGGAGAGAGTGGAACGGGCAAGGAGCTTTTTGCCCGATACATCCATGGAAACAGCGGCCGCAGGGACAAGCCCTTTCTGGCCCTCAACTGCGCTGCGCTCCCCGAGAACCTTCTGGAAAGCGAGCTCTTCGGTTACGAAAAGGGTGCCTTCACGGGAGCCATCAAGGGGAAAGGGGGCAAGTTTGAACTTGCCGACGGGGGCACGCTGCTCCTGGATGAGGTGACGGAGATGAGTGTTCCCCTTCAGGCAAAGCTGCTCCGAGTGCTTCAGGAAAAGGAAGTGGACCGGCTGGGAGGGCGTTTCCCCGTTCCTGTGAATGTGAGGATCATCGCCACCACCAACGGGAGCATGGAAGAGTTGCTTGAGGAAGGTCGATTCAGGAAGGACCTGTATTATCGCCTGAATGTGATTCCTCTGAAGATTCCGCCCCTGCGGGAAAGAAAGGAAGACATCGCACCCCTGTGCCGGCACTTCATGGGCAAGTACAGCGGAAGCGCAGAATCCCTTCATCCCGAGACCCTGAAAAAACTGGAGGCCCATTGGTGGCCCGGCAATGTGAGGGAACTGGAGAATGTGATCCACCGGGCTGTCCTCCTGGCAACGGGAAACACGGTCACCACGGAAAACCTTTTTTTTGACGACATGGAAAACAGGGCTTCACCTGCCCGGGGAGAAGCCCTGGATCTCATGAGTCTGGATGAAATGGAAAAACGGCTCATCTTCAAAGCCTTGAAGACCGTCAATGAGAACAGGACCCGGGCGGCGGAAATTCTTGGAATCAGTGTGCGCACCCTGCGCAACAAGCTCAACGAATACCGTGGGCAAGGGACCAATGTTGCCTGAACCGGCCGCAGAATTCCTTCATTCATCGTCAAGGATCTGACAGTTTTTGCTCCTTCTGGTTGCTGGATCAAGGCTTTTTGCCTTCTGGTGTGCCCGATCCCTTTCCTTTGATCTGGTATGCATGTTGCTTTCACCTGCTGTTGTATTGCATTTGATTTTTTTTGTGTTCAATTCAACCGCGAGGGGATGCGCATGACCGTCCAAAAGCCGTTCGACAAGACCATAGACCTCATACAGGACCGCTTGAGCCTCAACTCTTTGAACCAGAAAGTCATATCGGGCAATCTGGCCAATCTGAACACGCCCGGCTATGCGGCCAGGGAGGTGTCTTTTGAAAAGAATCTGCGTGAAGCTTTGGAGGAGGGTGTTATGCCCATGACTCGAAGTGACCCCGGGCATGTGGACAGCACAGGTTTGCGGGCAGCCATGAAATCGCCTGAACTGGAAGTCACGGGCCCTGTGGATCTGGACCGGGAAATGGTGAACCTGGCTCGCAACAACGTGGAGTACCAGTACATGGTCACCATGCTCAACAAAAAATTCGCCATGTTCAAACTGGCCCTGGGTGAAGGAGGACCGTGATGGATTTTGATCATTCCATGCGCATCAGTGCGTCAGGACTGACGGCCAACCGTGTTTACATGAATGTGCTGTCGTCCAATCTGGCCAACGTGAACACCACCCGCGCCCATGACGGAGAACCCTACCGCCGAAGAACGGTCATTTACGAGGCGTCTCAGCTGGAGAACAGTTTTGACGCAGCGGTGGACAGGGCGCTTCAGGATGAAATCTCCACAGTGCGGGTGGTGGATGTGGTGCCCGATGGAAGGGATTTCAGGGAAATGTACGATCCCAGCCATCCCGATGCGGATGAAAAAGGCATTGTGCGCATGCCCAATATCACTCCCATCGAGGAGATGGCCAACCTGGTGGCGGCTGCGCGCTCCTATGAGGCCAACCTTTCAGCGCTGCAGACGGCCAAGCAGCTCTCCCTCAAAGCTCTCGAAATCGGCAGGTGATCAAGAAAGGGAGTTTAAGCCATGGTACATTTCAATCCCAATTCACCTTTTCAGCCTCAGGTCAGGGCCCCTGGATCCCCCGAAGGGGCGGACGGAGGCGAGGGCGCCCAGGACGGGTTTCTCAACGAACTGAAAACCAAAATTCAGGAAGTGAACGCCCTTCAAAACAGCACGGATCGGCTCATGCAGGAGGGGTCCGTGAAGGGGGCCACCAATGTTCACGAAACCATGATCCACATGGAAAAGGCCGACTTGAGCCTGCGCATGATGCTCCGAGTGAGAGACAAGGCCATCTCGGCCTATCAGGAAATCATGCGCATGCAGTTCTGAAGAGCATGGCGCTCCATTGAAGGGTCAGGCAGAAGTTTCTTCCGGCATGGGAGGGGAACCATTCGACCCCTGTGCCCTTTGATTCTTCCTTGAGGTGAACGGTCACCAATCCCGGAGAGAGACCTTGAGCCAAATGGACTCCCTTTTGAAAACCTTTCAGAGAGTCGGATCTGCCTTTCGAGGTCTTCCGGCCTCGCAGAAAATCCTCTACTCGGGCAGTGTGCTCATTCTCGTTGCCAGTTTGGGTTACCTCCTTTATGCGGCCAACACTCGGGAGTACGCAGTTCTCTATTCGGGGCTGTCCCAGGAGGAACTTGGCCTTGTGGTGCAGAAGCTGAAAGACCAGAACATCCCTTACGAAATTGCGGGACAAAGCAGCATCAGCGTTCCACGTGACGTGCTCCATGAAACACGGCTCTCCCTGGCCACAGACGGCATTCCCTCGGGGGGTGGATCAGGCTTTGAGATTTTTGATGCTCAAAGGCTGGGAAGCACCGATTTCGTGCAAAAGGTGAACTATCAAAGGGCACTGCAAGGGGAACTTGCCAGGACCATCAACAAAATGGAGGCTGTGGAACAAAGCCGGGTCCACCTGGTGATGCCGGAGGAAAGTCTTTTCAAGGAAGATCAGAAGCCTCCCAGCGCTTCCGTGGTGCTCAAGCTTCGGCACGGCGTCAGGCTCTCCTCCTCCCGGGTGCAAGGCATCGTGAACCTCGTTTCGGGAGCGGTGCCGGGATTGCAGGAGGAAAATATCACCGTCCTCAGCACCGACGGACAGGTCATTTTCAGAAAAGACTCCAGCTCCGATTCTTTTCTCAACGATCGGCAGGCGAAATATAAAAATATGCTGGAAGAGGAATACCGGCGCAAGGTCCAAACCATGCTGGAACAATTGCTGGGTGTGAATCGCGTCATCACGCGTGTTTCCCTCGACCTGGATTTCAACCGCTTCCAGGAGACCGAGGAACTCTTTGACCCGGACAGCGCGGTGGTCAGAAGCCAGCAGCGGAGCATGGAAAGTTCCCGGGACCGGGATCTCAATCCCCGAGGGAACCCGGACAGGCCTGTGAACCTGGAGGGAAGGCTCATGGAGGCGGATCCCCTCGAACCGGAAGAACAGGATCAAAGAGGGTACAACCGTCAGCGGGAGACGGTCAATTATGAGATCAACCGGGTTTCGAGACAGACTGTTCGTGCTCCCGGAAGTGTGCGCAACTTGTCCGTGGCGGTCATGGTCGACGGCCCGTATGAAATCAAACCCGACGAGGATGGCAAGATGAAGCCCTTTTTTGTGGGGCGCGATGCAGACGAAATGAACACCCTGGAAGACCTGGTGAGAAAGGCCGTGGGCTATGATGAAAGAAGAGGGGACCAGATCACCGTCTCCAATGTGCCCTTTGCCACCGACTATGGTGCCATGGAGGGGGTCACCCCTGAGAACCGGTGGCTCAAGATGCTCAAGGACAATCAAAGGATTCTTCTCAACCTGCTGCTCATCGTTCTTGTCTTCCTTTTCGTGGTCCGTCCTTTCATGAAAAAGCTTCAGGATCTTCAGGTGAGCGACTCCACCGGGAGGGAGGGGGTTCCCGCTCTGCCCGGCTCCGAAGAGGGGGGGACGGATCTCATGGATCACCGGGAAGCTCAAAAGGTCACCTTGAAACAAAAAGCCGTTGCTCTGGTCAATCAGGACCCCAAAAAGGCCAGTGACGTGGTCCGGGCCTGGCTGCGCGAGGAGACTTGAAATCATGTCCGGCAAAAACAATGGTCCCCTGAAAACCGCCATGCTGCTCATGAGCCTGGGTGAGGAAGCGTCTTCCCAGGTGATGCAGCATCTGACCAGCGAGGAAATCAAGAAGCTGGGTGTGCACATGACCTCCATCTCCTCCGTGAAGCGGGAAGTGGCCGACGAGCTGCTTTCAGCTTTCATCGCATCTCTGGGACAGGAGGCGGACCTGGTGATGCCGGGCCAGCACTTTCTCAAGAATCTGCTGCCCAATGTGCTGGGGGCTGACGCACAGGGAATGATGAGCAAGATCGAGCTGGAAAGGGAAAAGATTCCCTTCAAGTACATTCAGGACATTGACGCCAAGGTTCTGGCCAATTTCATCAAGAGTGAGCATCCCCAGACGATCACCATCATCATGGCCCACCTGAGCCGGGACAAGGCAAGCCAGGTGCTTCACTTCCTTCCTGAAAACCTCCAGTACGAAGTGGTGGACCGCATTGCCCAGCTGGAAGTGGTGCCTCCGGACCTGGTGCGGGAGGTGGACGAAGTGCTGGAAAAGGAACTGTTGTCCATGGGCCAGGAAAGCCACCGCATTCTGGGAGGAGTTCCCGCCGTGGCGGAAATACTCAATATTTGTGACAAAAGGACGGGAGAAGGGATTTTGCAGCTCATGGAGGAGCGGGATGCGGAGTTGGCGGAAAAGGTTCGCAAGCTCATGTTTGTTTTTGAAGACCTGGCATCCGTCAATGACCAGGGCATCCGAGAGCTCTTGAAAGAGGTTCGCAATGAGGAGCTCACTCTTGCCTTGAAGACCGCGTCCGACGATCTGAAAGAGAAAATATTCAAGAATCTCTCCAGGCGTGCCAGCGAAATGCTTCAGGAGGACATGGCCGTGATGGGCCCCGTTCGGTTGAGTGATGTGGAGGGAGCGCAGCAAAACATTCTTCAGGTGGCCAGAAGGCTCGAGAAGGAAGGACGCATCATTCTTGCCACCGGTGAAGGGGGGGATTCCCTTGTGTAGTGTCATCAAAAGAGCCAAAGACGACGCGTTCGAACCTTACGATTTTTTCGAGATACACGCTTCGTCTCGGGGATCGGAAGGCCGCTTCGCAGCCCCGGAGTCCGGAAAGCCGGAAGCTTTGAACCATGACGCCCACGCTGAAAACTCTCCCCTGAAGGACGTGGAAACGAAGGTTCGTCAGAAGCTCCAGGAAGCGGACCGCAAGGCTCAGGAAATCGAAAAGACCGCCTATGAAAAGGGTTATGCGCAGGGGCAGAAGGACGGATTCGAGTATGGACTGAAGAGCGCTTCCATCGTGAAGGAGCAACTGGAAAACCTCCTCCGGGGTTTGAGTGCGCTTCCCCATGAAATCCATCGCGATCACAGGGATTGGTTTGTCTCCGCATCCCTTGCGGTGGCGCGAAAGATCATAGCACGGGAAATCTCCATGGATACCGAAATACTCATGGGCATGATGGACAGCCTCCTTCAGGAGGCGCAAGCGGATCAGAACATGGTGATTCGGGTCAACCCCAAAGATTTGGAACTTCTCAAAAACCACCTGGAATTTGAAAAATGGCTCGCAAACAATGGGGAATCCTTTTCCGTGAAGACGGATCCCTCCCTCCGGGCAGGAAGCTGTCTCCTTGAAAGCGACATCCAGCTCATCGATGGTTCCGTGGAGACTCAGCTGGAAATGATCCAGGACCATTGGAACACCAGCATGCACGGCAGCGAGGCCCAGTCGCCATGAAGCCGGACCGCGGGAAAAACATGCCCCCTTTGGAGCCATTGGCATCCCTCGACTGCCGCCGAAGGTTTGGAAAGGTGGCTCACCTGGTGGGAAATATCATCGAGGTGTCCGGTCTGAAAGCCTCGCTGGGGGAGATCTGCAGGATCATTCCCGAAAACGGTCATCCTCCCATCTTTGCGGAAGTGGTGGGATTTCACAAAAAGCAATTGAAGCTGAGTCCCCTCACGCCCCTCAGAGGCATCGGGCCCGGTGATCTGGTGGAGACGCACCGGCGAGCCAGCCACATGGAGGTGAACGATGCCTTGCTGGGAAGGATCCTGGATGGCATGGGACAGCCCCTTGACGGAAAAGGCCCTTTGGGGCGGGGAGTGGCCTATCCCCTTGCGGGGACCATGATCAATTCCCTTGACCGGCCCCTCATTGAGGAGCAGCTGGATGTGGGGATTCGCTGTATCAATGGCCTTCTGCCCGTGGGCAAGGGACAGCGCATGGGTATCTTTGCGGGTTCGGGTGTGGGCAAGTCCACTTTGCTGGGCATGATCGCCAGATACACCACTGCGGACGTGAATGTGATCGCGCTCATCGGGGAGCGGGGGCGGGAAGTGAACGAGTTCATCGGCCAGGAACTGGGGCCGGAGGGGCTGGCGCGCTCGGTTCTCATCGTTGCCACTTCCGATCAGCCGGCCACCGTGCGCATGCGCGGAGCGTATCTCGCCTGCGCTGTGGCTGAATATTTCAAGGATGCAGGGCGGGACGTGCTGTTCATGATGGATTCCGTGACCCGTTTTGCCATGGCGGCAAGGGAAGTTTACCTGGCTGCAGGGGAACCCCCCACCAACAAGGGGTATACGCCGGGTGTCTTTGCCCAGCTGCCCCAGCTGCTCGAACGGGCCGGAAAATTTGAGCAGGCATCCATAACGGGGATCTACACGGTGCTCGTGGAGGGGGGAGACATGGAAGACCCCATTGCAGACAGTGTCCGCTCCATTCTGGATGGACACATTGTGCTGGACCGGAAACTGACCCACAAACATCATTATCCGGCCATCGATGTTTTGGGCAGCGTGAGCCGTCTCAGTGGACGTTTGCTCACCGAGGACCAAAAGGCCAGGGTGGGCCGTTTTGTCCAGATGCTCTCACGGTACCAGGAGGGGGAAGACATGATTCAGATCGGCGCCTATTCTCCAGGCATGGACAGCAAAACCGATGAGGCGGTCAATAACATAGACCAGCTCAACGGTTACCTTCGGCAGGGTGTGCAAGAGCGTTGCACCATTGAGGTGGCTCAGACGGACCTTGAATCTCTTTTTGCATAGGGGTGGCCATGGGTTTCCTCTTTCGATTCGCCGCCCTGTTGAAACAAAGGCGCTATGAATTGAAACAGGCTCAGCTGGAACTGGCCCGTGCCAAGGGAAACCATGAACAGGCCCTGGCGGCGCAGGAACGGCTTGGCGGAAAAATCAGTCTCTGGCAGGAAACGTGGCAGCGGGACCAGGCCGATGGCATGTCCGTGAGTCAGCATCTGCTGGCAAGGGATCACCTCCTTTTCCTGGAAAAAGAGCTGGAACGGGCGGCACTCAAGGCAGATCAAAAGGCCAGGGAACTGGATGAACGGAAGGTGCACCTCATTGAGTGTGAGAAAAAGGTCAGAATGCTGGAACTTCTGGAAGAGAAGGATATGAGGGCTTTCAATTTCGCCCGCGCTCAAAGGGAGCAGAAGCTGCTGGATGAAAGGGTCATTTTCCGCAAAAAGTCAGGTGAGAGACAATGAAAACGAGAGAAAAAAAGAAGCAAAAAAAAGTTCGTGCCTGGAAGAAGCCCATCAATTTCCTGCTGCTGATCATTTTGGGAACGCTGCTCATCAAAGGTGCCGCTGCCCTGGGTTTTCTCTCCCACATCAAGGACACCCATTCGGCCTGGTTCGCCACCACGGAAGTCATGGCAGAAAACCAGAACGACCAGGAAACGCAGGATGCCAAGGTTCTTTCATCGAACCTGGAAAGCCGGGAGACTTACAGCTCCCTTGCGTCCTCTTCCCATTCTCTGTCCTACGGAGATCATTTGAGCGCTCTTGAAAAACGCGAATCGGAACTGAGGCGCCGAGAGCGGGAACTGCAGCAGAAAGAGGAGTTGCTCAATAAAATGGAGGAGGATGTTCAGCAGAAGTTTGAAGCGCTTTCGGCCATCCAGAAGGAAATTCAGGATTTTCAGGCAGAGCGAAGTTCTCAGCGAAACGCCAGGATTCGCTCCCTCGTGAGGATATACGAAAGCATGAAACCCCGGGAAGCTGCCCAGCTTCTGGAAAACATGGAAGAACAGCTGGTGGTGAACATCATATCCACCATGAACACGGAGGTGGCCGCCAACATCCTTGCCACCATGGACACCCAGAAAGCCGCCAGGATATCCCAGGTGCTGAGTGCTCCCTGAGATTCCGGGCGGTCCTTCGGGTGTGACCTTCCCCCGCTCTTTTCTGCGTATTCGTCATTCATTTGCCCCCATGCCGTGTGACAGCAGATCCCCGTGAAGCTTTTGAAGGGGATCTGCTGCCCCCTCGCAGCAGACCTTCACCCCTCTCCTTGTGGGGAGAACGCCAACGGGAGGGTGCGATCAAGAGCCTGGTATCCCTTCCCCTCTCTGAGGAAAAGGCTTTCCCCCTGAGAAAAGAAGAAATTTTTTCCCCTCAAGACATTTTCACAAACTGTCAAAACCTTCCTTCGATCGTGTAACAATTCGAAATCTCAGCTTAAACTAATAACTTAAAAATTGGCACTTAAATTGTAATACAAATCCGTGAAGATCGAAGGGTTCCAAAAAAAACTCCCAAGAGAAGGTGGACGAGAATGGGAAGTCAACTCTTTGCGGCGCAACTCATGATGAGTTTCCTGTCCGGTGCGAACCAGGAAATCAGGGAAAATGTCCGGGGAGGAATGTTCGAGTCGGAGCTGACCGGTCAGCTCTCCTCCGAGGCAAAACCGGACTCCGGCTCCTCCGGGCCCTTGGAGACCGCAGAAATCCCTGAAAGCATCAGCATGGACAACCTTCCCCTGGTGGAAGCGCTCCTCGCCCGCCTTGGAGCGCACGCAGACACCCGTGAAGCGGCCATGGGCCTGGCTGATGGGGATGGAATGCTGAGCCTGCGGGATTTCCATGGACTCCTGGGACGTGAAAAAACCTCTGAAGGAGGCATGAGAGAAAGTGCGCGCGTGCCGGGAGGGGCGGTGAGAGAAGTGCTCGGCACCCTCAGCATTCCGGGACAGTGTCAGGTGGCCAGGGATGTTGTGCGTCACACTTCTCTTGCGGAACATTACGATGTGGCCGGTGTTCGCGACCTGTTGGGGGAAGTCGCCGGACGCCTGGCCCCGCACGCACCCCCGAAAGATTCTTCGCAAGCCGGAGCAGTGGCGGAGGGGGAGGCCATCTCTTCCGTGAAGGGAGACAGCGGTGGGCAGAACAAGCCCCTCTCGCCGGAAAACTCGGCTCCCAGGATTGAAAAAATGATTCCTTCCTTTGCGGCAAAGGAAAAAAATCAGAAAGAAGCAAGGGGTGTCTTTTCCCGTGAAGGGGCATCGACGGTCCTTTCAAATCAGTCCCAGGCTCAAGAGGGTGAAGGAGAGGCTGAGACGCCCCTTTTGTCAACCAGGAAGCGGGGGAATGGGGGCTTTGATTCTGTGCGGGATCCGGACTCACCAAAGAATTCCAATGTTTCAGGCCGGGAAAAGGACACCGCTCAACAGAAGGAAGGCCAAAGCAGGGGGAGTGGCTCCAATCAAGGGGAAGTATCACCGGAGGAGCGCCCTTTATCCAAGGCCAGGGAGGGGAGAAATCTTCCCAGTGGGAAAAATTTGCCGCAGGGTTCACCGATGGATTGGAATCTCAATGCGCTCTCAAAAGGTGAAAAGCTCGGGGGGGACTCCTCCGAAGGAAGTTTGGGACACCTGCTGAATCCCTCTGCAGAAGGGCGGGTGCGCAAAGTGACGGTGGTGGATGGAGGGTCGGCCAGCCATGAAACGACGGAGAGCATCGGTTCAGGCAAAGTGAGGATGGTTGCGGAGCAGAAGGGAGGGGATGGGGCTTCCTTTTCCGACCACGGAAGGGGGGGGGCTGAGGATTCAGCGAACTTTGGCCATGAAAAGAAAGACTCGGGAGTCCCCCCGTCGGGCGGCCAGTCTTTTTTCTCTTCACTCCTGGGGAGAGAAAAGGGCACCTGGGAGCATCGGGGACAAAATCCGGACCCGTCTTTTTTTGAGGGGTCTCCTGCCAACGGAGAGGATTCTTCCGAGGATTTTCCTTCCCTCAAGAGAAACTTTCTGAAGCTGGACCTGGAAGACAGGAAACTGGGACGGCTCATGCTGGAGGTGGAAACAAAGCACCAGGAAGTGTCTGCGAGATTGACGGCGGAAACGGAACAGGCGCGCAGTGTCATCCTGCAGAATTCTGCATCCTTGCGCCAGGAGCTTCAAACTCAGGGACTGGTGCTGGGACAGTTTCAGGTGGATGTGCAGGGAGAAGGTGGCCGCCGGAGAGGTCAGAACCGGGAGGAAGGTTCAAGGGGAGTGAAGGGGCAGAAAAATTCATCCAGAGGCAAAGTGGGTGGCAAATTGGGAAATACCCATGGAAATGGAAAAATCACAGACCGTTTGAATGGAATCAGCTTTTTTGCATGAAGAACACGCAACAAGGAAAATCTGCTCAGCCCATTCATCGGGAAGGGGGTGCTCGCACATGATCAGTTCCGCTCAAAACACAGGAAATTTATTCGGTGGAGTCCGGTTCCAGGAGAGTTCCTTTGAAAGTCCTCTTGGCAAGGATGCATTCCTCGACATGTTTTTGACTCAGCTGAAGAACCAGGACCCCACCAACCCCATGGAATCTCATGAACTGGCGGCTCAGCTGGCACAGTTCACCACCGTGGAGCGGTTGTCGGAAATCAACAAGAATGTGGTGGAGCAACTGAGCTCCCTGACCTCCATCAACTATTCGCAGATGGCTCAGATGGTGGGCAAGGAAGTGATGGGCGAGGATGGGGGCATTCAACTCTTCGAGGGGGGCACATCGGAAAGTTCGTATGAGCTTCCGGTGGCCGCCCGCGTGACGGTGAACATTTTCAATGATCAGGGAACCCTGGTGCGGATCATGAATCCGGGAGCGCAGGAATCGGGCACCCACCAGGTGAATTGGGACGGAAGGAACGATGCGGGGCAAGCCCTCAGTCCGGGCAAATATCATGCTT
>PXBG01000004.1 GCA_003566995.1 Syntrophobacteraceae bacterium | reverse complement strand
GACAGTCTTTCCCATAGCCATGGCTCGTGGAGGGAATGAGAGGAATGTTGAGACGGGGCGTGGTCGCCACCCGTTTCCAACCCTCCTGAAGCACCACCTCCAGCTGCCCCACGGCTCGCGCGACCTCTTCCACCACCCGAAGAGTCCCCTTCCCCTGCCGCCATCGAACCGCGTTGCCCACTTCATCACGCCGCCCCTTCACAAGGGGCGACACCAGCCGCACGTCCAGAAGGTCTGCAAAGTAAGGAAGAAGCCAGTCCTGACATGCCCGGGTACCATCTGAGGGATTGTCGGGAAAAGAATCGGCAAGGCGCTGCAGAAGGGTTTCATGGAACTGGTCCAGAAGGACGCCGCATCCATCCAGAAATTTCTTGAGATCACCCGTATCTCTGGTTCGGTAGAGAGCTGGCAGAATCTGGTAGAGAGCTTCACCCTGCTTCATGAATCCATCCCCCGGAATTCGATCCTCATGAATGAAATGGTTGAATGGTGATTTCCAGTAGGGACTGGTCCTCATCCATGTGAATCACCTGGTTTTCCCGAAGGGAAATCCTGCGCACATGCCCTTCGTGCCCAAATGCCACCTGTCGGGGGGCGGCAGGACCTCCCCAGTCATTCCGAAATCCCGCGGGATTGATGCGGCACCGGCAGTTTTTCACACCCTCCACGGCCTCCACCACGGCATAGACCCCGCTCCTGAAAAAAGACCCCCCCAGCTTCATCTTTCGAAGGGAGAAAGCTCTGAACAGTTCCTGGCGCACGGCCGCACTCACCAGGTCAGGATCATATTCATCTTCCTTGACCTGCAGGGTGAGCTGGAGGTCAAGAATGACCGCCTGGTAGGGGACCACTGTAAGGTGTACGTTGGGAAGGGCGCGAGCCGCAAGATATCCTTCAAGCGTTTTGGCCAGATCACCGGGAGCGCCTCCTCCTGCGGGCACCACCGCCACTTCGACCTGCTCCGTTCTTCCCGGCCCCGGCTGTCTTCTGAATGCGCGCGCCTGCCACACACCGCTGTGGTTGACCGCAAGATGGGTATAATCAGAGAGGGAAACGGCCCTGTCCAGAGCCAAAACGCTCCCGGGAGCGTTTTCTCTCATGGATTCGACCGGTTCCATTCCATTGCCGCCACCGGCCGCCACGGGTTGAGAAAGACTGTGGATGAGGGGGTGAGGCTTGGTCTCCTTCTGAAGACTGTGCGCCTGCAGATTGCCCTCCAGCCCGGAACCCAACCGGTATCGGACCCGCAGGTTGTTGCTGCCACTGGGAAGACGACGACCATGACGACCATCGCCAAAGCACAGGCGAAGTGTTCCGTCCTCTTTCATGCGCACCACATAGTGCGGGTCCGTCGGCTCGGAGTTGTTCAGGGCAGCCACCTGCTTCCAGGTGCGTCCACCCACCTGCACTTCCAATGCGGCGCGCACACCACTGGGGAAATTGCCATCAGCCACGAAAGCGACCCTTTCGGCTTCCAGATCGAACTCCTGATTGACCCGGGTAGCATCCCCTGAACCCAGAATCTTCTCATTCTGGGTTTCACCATGTCCTGAAGGAACCACATTGCCGTACAGAATGGTGTGGAAGCGCTGGTAGACAGAAGTCGTTCCCGAAGCGGAGAGTTCACTGCCCGGAATGGCGGGAGAAACTTTGACCCATCCATCCTGGACATTGATTTCTTTGACGGTCACCGTCATGGCCTCCTTGAGGCCTTCCACCAGGAGAGTGCGGCCCACCTTCAGAGCTTTTGGAAAATGGTCCCGATCCAGGGGAAGGATGGAGTGAGAATCGGAGCGCATTGAGGGGGACGTGAGGAATATGGGCTCTTCATTCACATCGTGACCGGCGGGACGAATTTCCATGGAAAAATCCCCGTAAAGGGTCCCCACGCCGTTCAATTCCCTGGAAAGCTTCAGGGTGAAATCTTTTTCCCCTTCGGCAAGAGAGAGGATGGATGCGGCACGAATGCCCGAAGGTGTTTCGCCCAGAACCCAAAAGCCTGAAGCCAGCCCTTCCGGGGTGCCCTCCAGCGTCAGTTCCTTGGGCTTGGACGACTTCACTTTGCCTGCAGCAGATTTTGCGCCCCCTGCCTTGGGGAGATAGAAGACATGCCCGTGAGCGGTTCCCGGGACATAATCGTAGATGGTGTGAATTCCAGACTTTTGCGTGTTCACGGTGCTGATTCTCTGAAGACTGGCACTGAACAGGGCCTGGCCCTCGCGATCTCCCGACTCCTGTGCCGGCAGAATGACTCGCTGGAAGGTGTTTTCCCCATCTTTCACCTGTCGGGCATCGGAGCGAACAGCCAGAAACAGTTCCTTCCCGGCGGGGGGAATCGCGCCCGACAATCGGACCCGGTCGCGTTCCACCTCCGTGACACGCGCCGGCTGCCAGGAATCTCCGTCCTGCCAGGTCACCACAGCACCCACACTCAGCTGATGATCACCATGGAGCACTGCCACGTCATCCCCCACAAGACGCACCGCCTGCTTGAAATGGGGTTTGAGCAGAAGGCGCACCTCGCACAAAAGCACTTGCGAAGGGTATGCGGCGGGTCTGCCTTCTCCCTGGAGTTCCAGTTCCTGTTCGGTCATGCCCGTGACCCTGACAGCCACACCCACCGTTTCACTACCGGGTTTGTCAACAAGAAGCACTCCCGGTGTCCCCACAGAAACACCCTCCATGACCCCATCCACAGGAAATGCGGCGGTCAGGGTGGTGTCCTCATAGGTGAACAACTTTTGGGATCTGTTCCAATGGGCCGGCCGCAACACATTCATGCGAAAGTCGACTTCCACATCCTCCAGTGTTTCGAAGACGCAGGGTTTGCTGCCGTCTTCCGGTTTGTTTTTGAAGGCGAATCCCTTTTCCACCACCCCCCATTTTTTTTCCTTGGCAATTAGAGCGATGGGGGTTTGCGCCGATGCGGGCGGAGACGGATGATAGCCAAGCATCTCCACCAGGCGACGAACATGATCCCATTGAGTGGCGGTTCTCAGGTGGGTTTCG
>PXBG01000090.1 GCA_003566995.1 Syntrophobacteraceae bacterium | reverse complement strand
GGTGGCTTTCCTGAAGGCAAGTCCAAGAGGGGCGGCGACATCGACACCTGGTTGCGATGCACTGCCCTGAGTGACGGTATGGCCTGGAGTGCACATATTGGAGCCCGGTACCACAAAGACTCGGTCAACATGGCAACAAAAGCCAACCTTAACACCGCGGAAGCGGAACGTGATACCGTTAAAAACCTTTTAAAGAACCATAAGGGAAAGACGGCAAGACTTTTGAAATTGTTTGCCAACAACCGGATCATGAAGGCATTCAAAGAAGAAAAAAAAGTTAATGGGGTAATCAGATTATGGTATCTTAAAAGTCTGTATCTCAGTGTGTTACCCTGGTACCTTCAAAGAATAAAAGATTAAGATGGTGGATTACTCATTTGCTCTTTCATCACAGACTTTCAGCAGTGATCGCTCACAGGATATCGAGGGTCCCGTATTGGTTTTGGGTTCCAAACCGGATTCTGTGCTGCCCGATGTCAACCCAAAACATATTTATGCAGCAAATGCAGCTATTGAGAAGTCGATGATATACAGAAAGAAGAACCCCCATGTCAAAATTACGTCCATAGCCGGTGGAAGGGCCATTTTGGAGGATCATATACGGCAGAGGATTGCTACTGCAAAGCCCGATCGTATCATCACAAAAAATCCATGCAGCTGTTCCATTAAAGAACTCTTTCAAGAGCTTGACAACTTTCTTGAAACCCGGAATCTGTCCTATAAAGAGGCATACCTGATGCAGCATGAACTCCTCGGAACCAGGGTTTACTGGGCAGAGTGGATTAAGTTGATGTCCGGAGATGTACTGTTGAACCCAAAACGCTTTATGAAACAACTATATACGATCCTGCGCGAAAGATATCCCAGGGGTGTTTCCGCCGGAGTTTTTGGAATTATAATGGCTCTCCGGGAATACCCGGACACACCGATTATAACCTGCGGTATTGGATTGCAGGGTGGAGGACATTTCTACAAGGCCGGCGAGCTGAGTTCGCACCGGGGACGTATCGATCGATATCTTTTCCGATCCCTGCCTGAACGTCTGAAGAAAAACATCTATAGCCAGGATATGGAAATGGTTGAGAATGGCAAAGTACAATTGCTTGAAGCAGATGCACTGTATCATGAGAAAGCGATGATTTCATGATTCTGATTAAGAAGAAAATCGAGCAGTACCTGAATAAAAAAGGATTTGTCAGGCCAAACAGGGCCATTGACTTCCGGGGGTTGGTGAACAACCCGATTGATGCCTTACAAAGATCAGGTGTTCATCCGTGCCTGATTGTCGTTCCACTTGCATTGTGCCGGAGCTTCGGTCCTTTGGGGCTTAAATGCAGTCCATCCTCACTAAACCCGTTTATTCAAACGCTCATGCAACTGCATGATGGCAATAATACTGATGGGAATGACTTGCCATTACAGAAATATTATCGGAAGTTCACTCCGGAAAATGTAGCTCAACTTTTCGATATCAAAGGTACGGTTTCAGAAAAACTCCTGTATCCCGCAAATACCTATAAATATCCCTGGCAGGGTTACCCCAGTATGGAATTACTGGAAAAGAGAAGAAAACGTTATAAGAAAAACAATGTTTCTGACTCAATTTTAAATGATCAACATTTTGGTCCACAGGCTGCTGAAAACATCAAAAAACATATTGATCGGCTGCTGAAATTGAAGGATTTGTTTGAAAAAAAAAGCTACGAAAGCCATGATTTCATGAATGACGAGATTTCCGCTGACGTACTTGTATCTAAAAATGAACCGGTATATCGTATTAAAAACGGGCACCATCGTGTTGCAGTACTGTCATATTTAGGTTGCGAAAACATAGAGATAAAAATCAACTCTAAACAAGTTTATTACAGGGAAAACAGTAAAAACTGGATGGGCGTTGTAGAAAATGTGTTTAAAGAAGAGCAGGCACTTGTAGTATTTGACAATATATTTGAGGGTGAAAGACACAGTGTTCTTGACGGTATTTATGATGTTAACTGACAATTTAAAATTGATATGAGAGTCAATATCATTGTATGAAGATTTTATTCGTTGAAAACAGTTTTCAAAAGGGGGGGTCATTTCAGTCGCTGAAGCTGATTGCTGATTTGATATCAGAGGATCATGATGTACATATTATATATTCCTACTACCGAAATGAGGAGATAAAATCCAGCTTGGAATACCCACATACAATTGCTGAAAAAAACTCATTAATAAATCACTTTATTAGCATACTACTGTACAAATTGAACAGATATTTCGACTCTCCCTTTATTGAAAGGCTGGGATCGTTATTTGAAAAGAATATCATAAAGAAACACGCTGCTGATATCAGACGTATCAATCCAGAGGTGATCGTTTTTAATAACACACCTTATGTGGATCATTTACATATAAAATCATCAGTAGGATATCCAGCCAGGAAAATTTGTCACCTCAGATTGCTGAACAAAAAATCAATCTTCAATCAGGTCGGCTTCAGGAAAACTGTGGAGAATGAGATTGATGCATTTATTTCCAACTCTGGCACAGTTAAAGAATCGTGGGCAGGCGACTGGGGAATTGGACGAGAAAAAATTCAAGTCATTCACAATGCAGTGAACCCGATCCATACCGATCAGATTAATGAACACCATGTGAACAAGATTACAGATAATAACAAGTTCAAGATTGGTTGCATTGGAAGGATAAATACCGGGAAGGGCCAAAAGTTCCTGATTGATACCCTGCTTGGCAATTCAGAAGAGTTGAAAGAATGTTGCCTGTTCATAATTGGCGACGGTCCCAGGAAAGAAAAGCTGATGTCGCATGTCAGATCTGCAGGGAATAATCATGATATCCAATTTCTTGGCAACATACCCAACGCAAGGAATTACATGCATCTGTTTGACATCATCGTGTTTCCGTCCATTAATGAGGCCTTTGGTAATGTCATTCTGGAATCAATGCAAGCGGGGGTCCCGGTAATAAGTACGGATTCGGGCGGACCATTGGAGATTATTACTCATG
>PXBG01000057.1 GCA_003566995.1 Syntrophobacteraceae bacterium | reverse complement strand
TTGCCCTCGAGGGGAAGACGGATGTCTTTGATATCCTCACATCCCTTCTCATGTACGGAATCGAGTCGGGCAAGATCAAGCGTCTGCTGACGGGAAGCTCCCTGCTCCAAGACGTGGAAAGACTCCGCCACGACAGGCATTCCGCCGAAAAGAACCAGGTCCTCTGCAGAATCGCTGGAAGGTTCAGTGTGAAGTTTGAAGAGCTGAGGAGTCTGGATGCTTTTTTGCGCTTTGGCTTGTTCGATCTCATTTGGAACATCATGCGGAACGATCTCGACGAACTGGAGGTCGAATTCTCCAGTGAGTTTGCAGAAACCAACTATTCCACCAAAGCGCGGTTGTGGCGGGAAAATCTTGAGCAGAGCGGTCAGTTGAGCAAAACGCGTCCCATAGTCATCATTTCCAGTGATTTGTACAATGTGGTCAGCTGCCTGACGGACTTTTCCCACATTCACAAGCAAAGAATTGTGGACATGAGCGAGGGGCATCCAGAGCTGCAGGAACTGGATCTCGACCAGCCCGGAAATCTTCACTATGCCTTGTACAAGCTTTGCCAGGGCGATCCGGATTTGTTTCAGGAAAAACTCGAGCATGAGCAGAAATTTGGCATTCGCTTCATCCCCGACGTCCACAACACGGGGATCGATGTCCAAGTCATCGACACGTTCGCTCTCGATCCTCACCGAGTGGACGAGCGGATCAAAATAGAGAACTGGGATCAACTGAAAGAGAGGGCGCCCTGCATCATCAACCTCCATTATGCCTTTGGACTTCAGGCCACCGAGATCATGCGTGAACTGGCGGAGGCTTTTTCCAAGCGAATCGAAAGCATTTCCATCATCGGCAAGGCGGGCATCGTGTGCGGCAGCAGGTTCGACATCATGCTTCCCACTTACCTCATTCCCCAGGAACTGGAGACGGGGGTGCACGACTTCCCCAATGGCAACCAGCTCAGGAAGGAGGATTTTGAAGGGCTGGTGAATTGCCGTGTTCATACGGGGGGACCCATGCTCACGGTGCCGGGAATTGCCATTCAAAACGAAATGGTCTTGAGGTATCTCATGCGAAAATACAGCATAGAAGGGTTGGAGATGGAGGGGGTGCCTTACCTGCGCTCCATTCGGCGTGCGGAAAAAATCGGTCTTCTGTGCAGCAACATCATCTTTTGCATCGGTTACTGGGGAAGCGACAACCCGCTTCTGACAGACGAGGTTCTGGCCAAAAGCCACATGGGCGGTGGCGCTCCATCGGCCAGCGCCCTGACCGTGGCCGTCCTGGCTAAAACTCTCAATAAGGGCCGGGCCTGCTTCGGCCGCGAATATTTCAGTCCTTTGCATGAGGCGGGCACAGGAGGGACCTGCGACCGGGGCCTTTCTCAATGACAACCCATGACGATGGGTGTGCACACCACACAGCATGGGCGAAGTTTTTCAGGTCTGGTCGCGGTGCATTCAGTGCCTTTTTGATGGTGATCACCAATCAGGTCGAGAGAACGAATCATGAAACAATCACAGAACACATTGGCTTTGCCGGACCTTCGCCGTCCACCGGTGGCCGTTTATCCCGCGGTACAGATCAATATGAATGTTTTGACCAATGAAAACTGGATTGAGACCATCGCGGAAGTCGTGGGTGAATGGCTGGTCGATTCGGATTTTTCAGAAAGTGGAACCCTTTGGAGCATCACCCAGAAAACCGTGGATTTTGGAAGGCCTGTCCTGGCGGAATTTGTGTTGCCCCACGGCCTGCCGGGAATGGGCGAATATCTGCTCACAAAGCTCGCAGGGGAAGGCCGGAACGCAGCCCTGTGGAGCAGCATTTTTTTCCTGGGTCAGGAGGCATGGAGGCCTTTTTGCCACGTGGAACAGGGCAAAGTCTGGCTGGAGGCTGAAAACAAGGTCGGCTGGAAGGCTTATCCCTGAAAATTTTCCTTTTTTTCAATTCCCTTCTGTACAGAATCTGACGGCAGCGGCTCTGTCCGGCCCTTGATGCAGCAGGGCCGAACCTTTAAGCGGCGATCACCGGGAGGCTGCGGTTCTGCCTTCCGATGATCGCTCTGGGTGGGCCTTGTTTTGGACCTAGGCGTTCAGCTTTTTGAGCAGCCATGCCATATTTTCTCCCAAAACCTGCATGGTTCTGAGTCCTTCCTCGTCCTGTTCCACTTCACCCCTTTCAAGACCCGTTCCCATGTTCCAGTAAATGGAGCCGGGAACCACCATCTGGTTGATGAAAAAGAAGTGGTTGAGGGAATTGAAGACGTGAATGGCGCCACCGCGCCTCACGGCCACCACACCGGCCCCCACTTTTCGCCGGTATAGGAAGTCATTGGCCAGGCCCACCATTCCCGCACGGTCGATGAGCGCCTTCATCTCCGCGCTCACATTGGCAAAATAGGTGGGAGAGCCAAGGATGATGCCATGGGCATGAGTCATTTTCTCAAGGCATTTGTTGAGAAAATCCTTGTCCACGGCACATCTGCCGTTCTTCTTCTGCCAGCATTTCATGCATGCGGTGCACCCTCCAATTTCCTTGCCGGCAAGATTCACCACTTCCGTATCGATGGATTCCTTCTCCAGTTCTTGCAGAACCGTGTTGATCAGTTTGGCCGTATTGCCTTCTTTTCTGGCGCTGCCGTTGATTGCAACCACTTTCATGGAAATCGCCTCCTTCCTCAAAAAACTTCCAAAAGATTCCCCCTGCTTCACTCATAGGCTTTTGCCAATGGAAAAGCCTTCCCCCAGGGTGTTTCCGACACCATAGTAGTAGCGGGTTTCAGGGGAGTAGATCAGGGGCCGGATCAGGGCCATGTCGGGCAAACCCTTCTCATTGAGGAGGGTTTCCTCGGCCTTGACATCCAGAATTTCCCCGATGAATTGCGTGTGCAGACCGATTTCGTGTGAGTGGATCAATTTGCACTCCAGGACCATGGGGAATTCCTCCACATAGGGGGCGTCGACATGGGCACCGCGCACGGGGGTCAACGCCGTGTGAGTGAACTTGTCCGTGTCCCGTCCGCTGGTCATGCCAAAAAAATCCGCTTCCCGGACAAACCTCTCCGAGGGAATGTTGATGGTGTAAGCGCCCCGTTCCAGGATGTTGCCATAGGTGTGGGTGGCTTTTCTCAGGGAAATGGTCACGCAGGGGGGGCTGGAACAGCAGATTCCTCCCCAGGCAACGGTCATGATGTTGGGCTTGCCTTCTCCGTCATAAGATCCCACGCACCACACGGGGGTTGGATAGGCCAGTGTTTTGGGTCCGAAAGATTTCTTCACGGTCCATTCTCCATGTAAACGGGTTGTCTGGTGGCACCATTCTTTTCGGTGCCGGCGGAAAGATGCGTGAATCCACTGGATTGAGGTGTGCGGAATTTTTCACCATCCATTGTGGTGCACCCTCTCCGGCCTGTACCTGTCCTGATGCTTCGATTCCTGTGCAGGATAGCCTATGGCGACCAGCGCCAGGGGAGTGATGGCTGAAGGTATGCCGAGAAGTTCCCGAAAGGCGCGAACCCTGTCCTGCAAGGGGTGGATTCCTGTCCAGACGGCCCCCAGTCCCTTTTCATGGGCGGCGAGGAGAAGGTTTTGGGTGGCGGCTGAGCAATCCTGGACCCAGAAACCGGGAAATTTTTCCCGTTGCGTGTTTCCGCAGATGACGATGCCCAGAGGAGCTTCCGCACACATGGCCACATAGGGATGAATTTGAGGGACTTTTTTGAGAATGTTGGAATCATCGATGACGATGAACTCCCATGGTTGCTGATTGCCCGCTGAAGGAGCGCTCATGGCGGCCTTCAGCATCAATTCGATCAACTCTTGGGGAACTGGATCGGAGCGATATTTTCGAATGCTCCTTCGGGTGAAAATCGTGTCGAGGGTATCCATAAGACTCTCCTAAGGTAGAGGCCCGAAACAAGGCATTTGCCCATGCCCGTGAATTGTGACACACACCTCTTCTCCCTGTCTGGCCGTATAAGCCTTTGCCCCGTAAGCATAAAACACTATTAACACAAATGTGACCGGGTTGAGAATCGGTAGTTTGCTGCGGGCCCTCTCAGCCGGGAAGGAAATCAGTTCCAGTTCGGCGGCGAGTCTTTTTCCTTTCATATGGGTGGATTGTGATAATGATTTGACTGAAAGGCATCGAGCGTGTTCAGCAGGGGGAAAGCCCTTTTGGCCGCGGAAAAAACACGGCATCCTGAATATTCTTTTGAAATGTTATCATTTGAGAAACAATGGGGTCTGAAAGGAGCGAGTGGGCGTTTTCAGGAGGGCTGACTCCGGGGCAGCGGGCATTCCCTTGCTGTGATGGGATTTTTGCTTTGCAAACCGCACTCCGGGGGGTGGTGATCTCTGCCATTGCCGTGGCGGAGGCAACCCGTTCAGGCCCCGAATCCAATGGGCAAATTCCTGACTGATGAAGAGGGAGGTCGTGCATGGTGGTCACTGTTGAACCTTATGCGGGAAGTCCCATGGTGGACCATACACTGGAAATAGTGGAAAGAAAGGGCAGGGGGCATCCCGATTCCATCTGTGACGCTCTTTGTGATGCCATATCTGTGGCCCTTTGCGGAGAGTACCTGAAACGTTTTGGGGAGGTGCTGCATCACAACATCGACAAAGCCCTCCTCAGCGCAGGGAGCGTTTCCAAGGAGTTTGGGGGCGGTGAGGTGATCAGTCCCATGAGGCTTTTCATCGGAGACCGCGCCACCTTTTTGGCCGGTGGCGAGCACATAGCCGTGGATGAGATCGCTGTGGAGACGGCACGCAATTGGTTTCAAAAGCACATGCGTTTCGTTGATCCAGGCCGGCATCTGAAGTGTGAAGTGCTTCTGGGAAAGGGCTCCGAGGAGCTGTCGGCCATTTTTCATAAACCCGGCCTTTACAGGTCTGCCAATGACACCTCGGCTGCGGTGGGTTATTATCCTCTCACTCCCACCGAGTCCATGGTCCTGGAGCTGGAAGGACACCTCAATTCCAACGCGTTCAAGAGTGAATTTCCCGAAACGGGGGAAGATGTGAAGATCATGGCCATTCGCCGGGAGCATGAGGTGGAAGTCACGGTGGCCATGCCCCTCATGGCTGTCTTCATTGGTTCGGAGAAGCAGTATTTTCAGAAGAAAGAACTGGTGCGCCGGGAGATTCACAGCTGGCTGAACGCTTTTCTGCCCGGCCATTTGCGGCTGAGCCACCTCAATGTCAATGCCCTGGATGTGGCGGGAAAGGGAATGGACGGCGTCTATTTGAGCCTTCTGGGCACTTCGGCAGAAGATGCCGATTCGGGCCAGGTGGGTCGCGGGAATCGTGTGAACGGGCTCATCTCCATAGCCCGTCCCCTGGGAACGGAAGCAGCAGCGGGTAAGAATCCCGTGAGCCACGTGGGCAAAATCTACAATGTCCTTTCTCATAAGCTGGCCAAAGAAATCTATGAAAGGGTGGGCGGACTCACTCAGGCAAATGTTTTTCTTGTGAGCCGCATTGGAGATCCCGTCAATGAGCCTGCCATGGTCAGTGTCCAGGTTGTTCTGGAGGATGGTGTGGCTCTGGTGGATGTTCTCTCTTCCATCGAAGAGGTGGTGGAAGAGGAACTGGTGAACCTCAGCGGATTGTGCTCGGCACTTGCGCAGGGCCAATGGCCCATCTGCTGACGGGGGGAGTGGCCTTTGTGGGTTGCTGTTCAAGGAATCTCCGCGAGGAGTCCTCGCTGGGAGTTCTATAAGAGTCACGAGGTTGACATGAGGTATTGACCGGGGGACCATTTCAAGATACAAGCCTCTGTGGGACACACACTCCTCAGGGAAAATGGAATCATAAGGGGCATATCGATGATCATTGACAATGATATCCTTGAGAAAACTTGCAAGGATATGATTGAAACCATCCTTTTTTGCTTGCCCAATGCCACCAAAGGCACTGTGTATTTGGTCGGCCCCATGCCCCGGCTCCATGTGATTCGGGTCACGTCCGGCATTCGCAGAGAAGAAACGGGTGAGATTCAGTGGGGGCTTCGGGAAGACTCGGGCTACAACATGCCGGGTAAATCCTGGGAGGATTACTGCGACCTGCCCGGTCGCGCCCTCGAGGCCATGGCTTGGTGTGTGGAAAGGCAAAAGAGCTGGACTGCGGACGACCCCTATGAAGACTATAGAAGTGTGACCAAGCAACTCCATGGCAGGGTGGAGGATTTCCACCACATGGAGCCGGTGCTGGCCAAAAAGTCCGACCTCTACAAGGATGATTTCGAGGCACTGAACTACCCTCTTGATTTCCAGGGAAATCCCATCTGGGGGGACTGCGAGTATGTGGTGGTGGCAGTGGTCAAGATCCACTTCAGGCCCAACACCATTCAGCGGGGTGACCCTTCCACCAAAATCATCAAGAAACTCTCGAGAACCCTGGGCACGGAACTCATCTCCCTTCACATTCGTGAAACTCTGGCGGAAGAGCAGAAGGCTCTGGCCCGGCAGAGGCTGCAGAGCTGCAATGTCCTCGCTCATGATCTGCGAAACACGCTCATCAAACTGGGTTTCATCTTTTCCGCCATCAGCGTGGAAATCGGCTACCTCCGTGAGCAATGGGAAGCGGAGCTGGAGCGGGCTTTTCCACACATTGCCAGCAAAAAGGCCATACTGGAGCGGCTCAACGACCTCATACAGTCCGGCTTGGCCAGCAGCAACGGTTCATTGCCTTCCGCGGATCTGGGGCGAAAACTGCTGGCGGAACAACAGGAGTTGGCCGAGCTCCCCCTGTTGCCGGAAATGGTCAGCAACTGGCTGGAAAATAGAATCAGACCCAAATGGCAAAAGCTTCTCGTGGAATCTGACACATGGAAAGAGAGTCAGGGAGAAGTTTCCGATCTTCTCGAAAAGCTCGAACGCTGGATCTGGCTGGGTTCGGACAAGGCCATGGCAGACCAGATCGTGCACCTTCCCGAAGACCTGAGGACACTCTGGTCCAGGATAGCCTATGTGGACTTCAATGTGGATGAGCTCACCGTGCTGGAGGACATCCTTCAGTTGCTGAACCATCCGGACCTGAAAATTCCCCACAAATATCAGAGCAAAAGAATTTTGACAGCCCTCAAAGCTCTGGCGGAAATCATTCCGGAAATCGAAGAGCGGGCCAACCGGATCATGCTCTCCCTGAAAAACGGCAGCACATCCAAGAGCTGCCAAAGTTGAACGGCTTCTTCAGTTTCTCGCATCGAGTGTGTAGTGGACTGTGACCCTTTCCGGTGAGCCGGGTGCCAGCCTAAGGGAGGGAGGGTCCAGGTCCAGGGAGGCCGTGAGGGAGCCCGAACGGGTGAGCGTGTTCAAGCGAACGGGCACTGTGTAAATTGTGTCCACTCTCTCCAAAATCTTCCTCCCACCGATGACCTGAACCGTGGGGGGACTGATCCGTGTGTCCACCATGATGAGGTTTTCCGGAAGTTTTCCCACCCAATCCACCTGCACGGGGATTTCCCGGGTTACGGGAACATCCATTGTCACTTCCACCACAGAAGGCTCCACTCTGTTGAGGGACACGCCGGGAGGCATGGTGATGTTGTCCTGGGTTATGCGGAACGTGTTTCTCCCTTCAGTGGCTTTTCCCAGGTCAATGCGCACCTGAACCTGGCCCGGACGCAGGGATCTTATGAGAGCGCTGGAGCCATAAAGCTGCACGCGCACTTCATCGGCAGAGGTGTCCAGAATTTCGTAACCCGGAGGCCGGTTCACGAATTCCAGGGGCACGTTGAGGGCAATGATGGTGTGCTGGCTGCGGGTGAAGCCGAACCATACCCCCGTTATAATGATCAGAGAAAGGGCTGCGGCCAGGGAGAGCTTCAGTTTTTGCCGATGCTTCTGTTTTTCCGAGGGGCCATCGGAGAGGTTGAAGTGTTGTCTCAAAAGTTGGCAAAGTTCTTCAGGCTGGGCGATGGGCTTGATCCAGTGGTCCTTGGCAACGGTCACCCGGCCGCGCTCTTCCGAAACCACCACCACCAGGGCGTCGGATCTTTCCGCAAGTCCCGCCGCGGCTCTGTGGCGAGTGCCATAAAAGGTGGGCAAGTCCTGTCTCTGGGAGAGGGGAAGAAGTGCCCCCACTTCTGCCACTTTGTCTTCCGAAATGATGATGGCGCCGTCATGGACTGGGTTTTTGGGCCAGAAAATGCTGGTGAGCATTTCACGGGAGATGGTTCCGTTCCAGGGAATGCCACCATGGATGATCTCGGAAAGATCGTCCTTGCCGGGAAAAACGATCAGGGCTCCGATGCGTTTTTTCCCCATTTGAAAAGCGGTTTCAGCAATGAGTTCCATTGATGAAACCTCCTGGGGATGGGGAGATCCCCACAGAAAAGTGCGAAGATTGCGGGCCTGAAGAGCGCTTCGGATTTCGTTTCGAAACACCACAATGATGATGATCGCCGCAGCTGCAGTGATGCCGCGCACGGCCCAGCTGGTGAGGATGAGTCCCAGGGAGGCGGCCAGTTCCTGGAGAATCCAGAGAGAAGCGATTCCCACAAGAACACGGAATGCATTGGTGCCCTGGAAGAGAACGTAAAGGCGGAAAAGGATGTAACTGTTGATGAGGATGTCAACGACGTCTTGCCAGCGGACTGTGGTGAGAAACTCGAGAAGATTGCTCATGGATCAGTCTGTGATGCTGAATCGAAGGACTTTGAACACTTGACCGTTCTCGTCGGTCACCTCCACGCGCCAGGGTCCCTTGTCCGTCTCCCTTATTTGGATCATGCTGTAAGTGGACCACCGCGGTGGATAGAGGCGAAGCCGGGTTTGGGTGCTGAGTTCGTCCCGATGGTACCAGCGGTGGTGGATCATCGTGGGTTCGGGCACCGGGTCGAAAGCCGTGAATGCGGACACCTGGCCCACAGAAGCGGAAAAAATCGTGGCAGGCCGAAGGGGTTTCAGGTTTTCCACGCGCTCACACATGGTGGATTGAGCCAGGGTGAGGGTTTGCCGGGCCACTTCGTTGGTTTGACTCTCGTGAGAGCCAACGGCATTCTCGTTTTGTGCCCCGGCCGATGGACCTTCTTTGAAAGGCACCGGCATGAAGGTCAGAAGGATCAAGCAAAAGACTAGAGACCATCTTCTCCAAAACATTCCAAGTGTTCCTCCGGAACAGCTTTATGTGATCGGTGGGTTTTTTCAAGACGGGATGAGACAAGCCGACCGAAAATGCAGTGGGGTTTTCAAGCTGATGTTCATCAAAGTCTTGGATTTTGATCTTGAATCCATTAGAGAATAGCATGCCCCCTAGGTTCGTCAAGAAATTTTGTTGTTTGCCACCTTGCAATCCATTGGGGAAAACACCCGAAAGCCGCTGGTTGAGGGGATGTGTTTGGAGGGGTTCTCAGGACGTTTTCCGTTCTTTTTTTGACAAACATGACCCATGTCTTCACTCTGTCCTTGCAAGTGGTTGACTTGTTCATGTGCATGGATTATTAAGAAATTTCAAACTAAGCAAACAGTCTGCACAAGGATGAATCCAGAAATGCCACTGAACGCAGCAGCGGCCGCCGCACATATCTCAGCCTGTGTGACGGTCGGAATCGCATCTTCATAAGAGGGAGACTTCTTCGACGCCATGGGCCGGGACATCGCTCATGGTGTTTTTTAACCCCTGAGCCGATGGGCCGGGGGTTTTTTTGTTCGGGACGCACAGGACTTTCAAAAACGGGAGTTCATTATGTCTGAAGATTCCATCGTTCGTTTTGCTCAGCGCATGGACCAGTTGCCGCCCTATCTTTTCGGCATGATCAACAACACTCGCATGCAAAAGCGGTCCGAAGGGCACGATGTCATCGATCTGGGTATGGGGAACCCGACCGATCCGGCACCCGATGCCGTCACACAGAAACTTTGCGAGGTCGTGCAGGATCCCAAAAGCCACCGCTACCCTGTCGCAGCTGGCTTGCGAAACCTCAAGCGGGAAATCGCCAAGTACTATCGCCACGATTACGGGGTCTCACTGGACAGTGAGTCGGAAGTCCTGTGCACCATTGGATCCAAAGAGGGCATTTCGCACATCTGTCTGGCCCTGCTGGGTCCCGGTGACACGGTTCTTGTTCCCACTCCCGCATTTCCCATTCATATCTACGCAGCCATCATTGCCGGTGGAAACGTGATCCGCGTCCCTCTTGCCGATGAGGAGGCCTTTCTCGAAAGGATTGCCACCATGTGTCAGTCCCTGTACCCCACTCCCAAAGTCCTCATTCTCAATTATCCCCACAACCCCACTTCGGCAGTGGCTGACATCGACCTTTTTCGTGAGGTCGTCAAGCTCGCCAAAAAGTACCGGTTCATGGTGATCCATGATTTTGCGTACTCAAGAATCACCTTCGACGGATATGTGGCCCCCAGTTTCCTGCAGGTGGAAGGTGCCCGGGAGGTGGGGGTTGAGTTCGGGTCTTTTTCCAAATCCTACAACATGGCCGGCTGGAGAATCGGATACTGTGTGGGCAACCGGGAAATGATCGCGGGCCTTGCCAAGATCAAGGGATACTATGATTATGGCATTTTTTCCGCCATCCAGATCGCCGGTATTGTGGCCCTTCGCGACTGCGCTTCCGAGGTGGAGCTTCAGGCCAGGATTTACGAGCAACGGCGGGATGTTCTGTGTCAGGGGCTGAAGCGGCTGGGATGGCCCATCAATGTTCCCAGGGCGGGAATGTTTGTCTGGGCAAAAATTCCGGAACCTTTCGATCAGATGGGTTCGCTGGAATTTGCCATGAAGCTGCTGGAGCACGCCAATGTTGCCGTTGCCCCCGGAATAGGATTCGGGGAAGAGGGGGAAGGCTATCTGCGCCTGGCCCTCGTGGAAAATGAGCATCGAATTCGCCAGGCAATCCGGCAGATTGGCAAGTTCATGCGCACGGTGGGCCAGAGCCACATGGTCCCCCATGGGGAAGAGGTCACCTCCATTGCCGGGTCATGAGTGGGGACAAGTCACGGTGGAGTGTGCTTTCGGGCTCTGAAAACGTCAAACCTGGAGCCGACCCCTCGTTTTTGGGCCCCATTTCATCTTTTCCGGGGATCATTTGCGGGCGTGCCCTGTGAGAGGTGGAAAAACTTTTCTTTGGGAAAAGAAAATGAATCGACGCTATCCTGACAAGCCCATGGTGGGAGTGGCGGCTGTCATTTTCAGGGAAGACCGTGTGCTCCTCATAAAGAGGGGGCGTCCTCCCGCATATGGAAAATGGTCTCTCCCCGGTGGACTGGTGGAATTGGGTGAATCCCTGAAAGACGCCCTGCAGAGGGAGGTGTTTGAGGAGGTTGGCCTCGAAGTTCGGGTGCAAGACCTTGTGGCCGCCCTCGACCGGGTGATCAGGGATCCCCGGAACGAGATCGAATACCATTATATCCTTTTGGATTTCTTGTGTGTGGCCGGGAGGGGAGAGCCGGTCCCCGCCAGTGACGTTCTGGCCTGCCAGTTCGTGTCCCTGTCCCTTCTTCATGAATATGGCATGACGGAAGGGACGGAGGAAGTCATTCGCAGGGTCTACGAGCGAACGCGGGGCCAGTCGGTCCCCGTCTATGATCCTCTCCTGTGACCGGTGACCGGGTTCTTCCTTTCTGGAAGCACCGGACCCCATGCCCTCCCGGTCTTTTACTGTTTCCTCTTTCCGCCCTTTTCCCTGCTCCCTTTGCCACAGCCTTTTGAGCTTGCCGGGTTTACAGTGGCTCATCTTCTGGAAGCAGGAAATTCCTCCCCTTGCTTCTTTGCTCTCGCCTTCATGGGGGACACAACTTTCTTGACTTTGGGAGTGGTCTGTGGTTTATGACGGACCAGTCCGTCACGAAAAAGGAAGAAGGGGAAAGCGTGTCGAAAGAGAGCAGGCACCATGCGCTGAGGAGCCTTTGCAAAAAAAGTGGCCAGGGCAAGAAGCTGGCAGAGGGGCTTCAGGGGCTCTGTGAGGAAATGCTTGGGCAGGACGGGGATCACGAGAGTGTTCTGGAAGAAATGATCCATTGGTACCTCCTCATTCGGGAGCTGTCCCGTCAGGGTGAACTGCCCTCCGATTTCTCCCTTTCCCATGTGAACTCCTGTTTTCTGAAAGTGGCACAGGGCAGAGGCATCGACGGGGAGGTTTTTTTCTCCCGGGTGATGGAGGGAGTGACCCTGGAGCGGGGAGCCCTCGAGGCCCACCCGGGGCCCAAAGCGGCCACCCGCAACAAGATCCTTGATGCGGCGCTGGATGTTTTCTACGGAAAAGGTTTTCACCTGTCGACGGTGGATGAAATCGCCGAGCGTGCAGGAGTGGGCAAGGGAACCCTCTATCGCTATTTTGCCAACAAGGAAAAGCTTTTCAATGAGTTGGTTCAGGTGCGTCTTCAGGAGCTTGAAAGAAGTGCGATGGAAGTGCTCAATGGGGATGACGACGTTCTCACCATGATCACCAAATATCTTCGCATTTATTTTGAGTTTTTTGACCGTAACAGCCGCTTGTACCGGCTCATCGTTCAGGAGCGCATGGAGGTGGGAAATGCGGTGGAGGATCTGTACTTCAGGCGGGTCATGCGCCGCATTCCTGTTTTGAAGCGCAAGATACACCTGGCAAGCCAGCAGGGGGTTTTGAAGGAAATCGACTTCAACACCGTTTTCTACGGTGTCATGGGATTCATGCATGGGGTCATTCAGAAGTGGCTGGCCCGCGAGTGCTCCTATTCCCTGGTGGATGAACTGCCAGGGGTTGTGGAAGTGCTATTCTATGGTTTTGTCAACACATCCAAAGATGAACAGCAACTGTCAAAAACTCTGGGAGGTTAAATTCAAATGAGCGAAATGCAGAAAAAAGTTGTGGATATCATTGCCAATCAGCTGGGTGTCGAAAAGGAAATCATCACTGCCGAAGCCAGTGTGGTGGATGACCTGGGGGCTGATTCACTGGATGTGGTGGAGCTGGTGATGGCCCTGGAGGAAGCGTTTGATCTGGAAATTCCCGATGAGGACGCAGAAAAGATCAGAACCGTCAAGGACATCTTCGACTATCTGGAATCCCACTCCAAATGATTGAAAAGACATGTGGGAGAAAAGGTTCTTTTGTCCCACATGTTTTGCCTTTTAAAGCTTTTCCCCCGAAACATCCTCTCACCTCAGGATTTCTTTCTCCTCGTGCTGCGCCTGCTCCCCCAGGTCGGGGGCTCTGGAGTTGACCAGGGTGCTTTTCAGTGTCCAGAAAACACTTTTGAAGTTTTCATCAAAGTTGCCCGGAGAAACCCTGCCCATTTCTATGAATTTTATGATGATTTCTTTGGAGAGGCGCAGAAGCTTTTCATCATCGGGATGCATTGTTTCACCTCCGGCTGTCATGTCTCTGTGGCCAGGTCACCTTCCGGGCCCTTGAAGCCCGCCCATGCAGATGCTTCCAGAAGGGGTCCTTCAATGGGTTACGGGAACCCGGAATATCCTGAGGGGTGGGCCCTGCAGCGTGAAAAAGCCTCTGCTCCTTGGGGAAGGCCGTGGTTTTCAGCAGAGGCTTTTCGGTGGAGTTTTTTGGAATACCCTTGAAGGCATCCCCATTTCCACAGAGATTTAGTAGCACGAAAAGCCCCTCGAAGCAACAAGCCCCTTTCACCCTCTTCATGTGGCCCTGTTCTCCCTCAATGTTTTTAGCGGCACTAAAATTTCAGAATCTCTTGGATTTTTCTGCCAGCTCATGAGTTTCCGATTATTTGCATTGCAGCAGGATTAGCGTTTGACAGTGAAGTATGGGGGTGCTAGATAGGAAAAAAAGTGGGAAAAAGTGGGAAAAAGGGGGCAAGGTGGGAATCCTCAAGAAGCCATTTTTCAGAGGTCAGTCAGAAAACCGGCTGGACGCCAAGGGGCGGCTGAGAATCCCTGCCAAGTACCGTGAAGTCCTGCAGCAGCACTATACGGATGCGCTGATCATCACCAAGAGGGACCATTGTCTGGTGGCTTATCCGCCTGAAACATGGGAGCTCATTGAAGAAAAAGCAAGCGAACTTTCTCTGGTTTCTCCCGACTCTCACGCCTACCTTCGAATGCAGATCTCCTATGCTGAGGAATGCGAATTTGACAGCAAGGGTCGTGTCCTGATTCCTCCTGCCTTGAGGGCAGAAGGGCGCCTCAACACCCATGTGGTTCTTCTTGGAACGCTCAAGGGCTTTGAAATCTGGGACAAAGTCCTGTGGAGCGCCTACAGGGAGGAAATGAAGGAAAAGGAAAACTATCAACGCTACACTGATTATGCGGCTTCTTTTGGCCTGTAGGATGCCATGCGAGAAACCTCTGCCCAAGAACATGTGCCCGTCCTTGTGAATGCGGCAATGGACCACCTGAACTGCCGTCCGGGTGGCTTCTACGTTGATGGCACCCTGGGGGGAGGGGGCTACGCCCGAAGGATCGTCAAAAGCATCAGGCCCGGAGGAGTCCTGCTGGGTGTGGATTGGGATTCTGACGCTGTTTCCAGGGTGCGGGCGAGTCTTGATGAGCCTTCAGTGCGGGTGATTTTGAAAAAGGCGAGTTTTGCCCGGTTGCACCAAATCCTGCCCGAGCTGGAGCTGGGGCAGGCCGATGGAGTCGTGCTGGACCTGGGGGTTTCAAGCTTTCAGTTGGAAGATCCCCGCCGCGGATTCAGCTTTTCCAGGGAGGGGCCTCTGGACATGCGCATGGACACGGAAATTCCCCGATCTGCGGCCGACCTTGTGAACACGCTCAAAGAAGCGGAACTGGCCAGGCTGATCTTTCACCTGGGAGAGGACCGCTGGGCCAGGCGCATTGCCAGAGCCATCGTGTCCCAAAGGAAAACTCAGCCTTTCACCACCACTCTGCAACTGGCAGAACTGATCAGGGGGGTGGTGCCAGGAACAGAAAAAAAATGGCGAATCCATCCCGCGACCCGTACCTTTCAAGCTCTCAGAATCGCTGTGAATGACGAGCTGAAAGCACTTGAGGATTTTCTGGAGCATGCTCTGGAGCTCCTCAAGCCGGGAGGGAGGCTCTGCATCGTGGCCTTTCACTCGCTGGAAGATCGACTGGTCAAGGAAAGAATGAGACGATGGAGCAAGGATTGCCGGTGCCCCGTGAGCCTTCTTCAATGCCAGTGTGAAGGGCGTCCCCTCGCGAGGTTGCTCACGAAAAAGGCGGTGAAGCCCGGCGAAGAAGAGACGAATCGCAACCCCAGGGCTCGAAGTGCCAGGCTCAGGGCAGTGGAAAAGCTGTGATGGAAAGGGGCGTTGCTGCCTTCTGTTTTCTTTCGGCGGGACCAGCGCCAGGCCGGATGTTTTTTGTGCACAGATTTTAAAAAAAACAGGGTTTTGTCACATATGGGGGAAAGAAAAGCGAACAGCAATGAGCACATGAAGGGACTGACGGTCGCTTTTCGGGAGAGTTCTCCCCATAAAAGTCTGCTTTTGTTGGGCATTCTTGGGGTCGGACTGGCCATTTTTTCCCTGATCTATGTGTGGCTGCATGTGCAGCAGGTCCAGTTCAATTATCAGCTGGCACGCTTGTATGGGCAGCATGAGCAGCTGCTTGAAACTCAGAGGAAGCTTCGCCTGGAATGGGCACAGTTTGGGGATCCCTATCTGCTGGAAGAATTGGGCCGCGAGAGGTTTGAACTGAGCCCTCCCCCAAAGAGCCGCAGATTCATGATGCAAAATGGAGTCAACCCCTGATTCAGCGCCATGTGATTTTCAGATTCCTTCACTCTCCTTTTTCGCCTCGTCCTGTGAACAGCGTTTCTCGAAGAGAGTCCGCGACCCGGGTTTCAGGGATCACCAGAAAACTTCCGCAAGGTTTGCTCTCCAAGGGGTGAGAAATCCTGGCGAGGGTTTGTGTCAGCTTGGTTTGGTTCGCATGCGCGAGCGCTTTGGAAGGATGCGACGACGTGAGTGCCCGCAAGGCCGAAAAAATTCTGAACCGCCGCTACTGGCTTTGTCATTGGTTTTTTTATGCGGCAGTGGTTTCGGGTTTCAGTCTCGTGATCTGGAAAGCGGTGGGTCTGCAGATCATGGAGCACGCCACCTGGGCGGAACGGAGCAGGGCGCAGGTTCAGACCACTCTCAAGGTTCCCAGCTACCGCGGCTCCATTTACGACAGCCGCGGCCGTCTCCTTTCTTACTCGGTGCCGCAACCCTCTCTCTATGCGGATGCTCAGCATGTGGAAGATCCTTTGCAACTGGCCAGGAGCCTCTCCGGCATTCTGGGAGACTGTGAAAAGAATCTGGCGGCTAAACTCAAATCGCAACGACGGTTTGTCTGGCTCAAAAGGCAAATGACCGATGGGGATGCCATGCGGGTGGAGGCCCTCGGGGCTCGGGGGCTCGGGTTCACCAGAGAATACAAGCGCTTTTATCCCTACCGCCAGCTTGGGGGACAGGTCCTGGGCTTTGTGGGATTGGACGGGGAAGGCCTGGAAGGGCTTGAGAAGATTCATGATGACTTTTTGACAAAAGACCACAGAGTTTTCGGGCAGTTGAGGGATGGGGGCAGGAAAAGCCTCTGGCATGCTCCTGAGCCGCCTCCGCAGCCTCGCGAGTCATGGGGGCTTCAGCTGAGCCTGGATGCTTTTCTCCAGTACGTTGCCGAGCATGAACTGGAGAAGGCGGCTCTCAAATACCAAGCTGCAGCCGGTCAGATTGTGGTGCTCAATCCCCGCACCTTTGAAATCTATGCCATGGCTAACTGGCCGTCCTTTGATCCCAATCTGCCGGGCAGGACAAGTGCTTCTCACTGGAGGAACAGGGCGATCACCGATGCTTTCGAACCAGGATCCACCTTTAAGGTTTTTCTGATGGGGGCCGCGCTGGAAGAAAAGGTCGTGACCGTGAATGACCGCATTTTCTGTGACAATGGGAGGGGTCGCGTCGCAGGGCACACGATCAGGGACGTTCGCCCTCACGGCTGGCTCACTGTGCCGGAAGTGATCAAGTACTCGAGCAACATAGCGGCGAGCAAGATCGCACTGGAACTGGGCAGGGAAAAATATGCCGGCTATATCCGGTCCTTTGGTTTCGGGAGTCCGACCAATATCGATTTGCCCGGAGAAATCAAGGGACTGGTGCGCCCCGAAGGAAAATGGCGCCCCATTGATCTGGCCACCACCGGCTTTGGACAAAGCATAGGTGTGACGGCGCTTCAGTTGACGGTGGGCATTGCCTGCATAGCCAACGGGGGAGAGTTTTCGGAGCCCGTCCTTGTTCGTCGCCACGTGAATTCTGACGGGACAGTGTTGGATGCCCGCGACTCCCGGTCGCGACGGAGAGTGCTCAGCCCGTGGACTGCCCGGCAGGTGACACAAATGATGCGCCTGGTCACGGAAGAGGGAGGAACGGGCGTGAATGCGGTGCCCGAGGGATACACCGTGGCCGGAAAAACGGGAACGGCCCAGGTGGTGGACCCGGAAACGGGTCGTTATTCTTCAGACCGCTACACGTCATCTTTTACAGGATTTGTGCCCGCAGAAGACCCGAAACTGGTCATCACCGTGGTGATTCAGGAGCCGCAGGGGGCCATCTACGGAGGCGCTGTGGCTGCTCCCGTGTTTCGCGAGTTTGCCGCAAAGGCCTTGCCCTATTTGGGAGTGATGCCTTCCAATTTTGAGCGAGTGCCGGCAGAGGGGTTTCAGTGGGCCGGTTCAGTTGCCGGTGGTGAAGGAAGGGGTGAGGAGGAGCTGTCTCAGGAAACTTCCCGCTCTCAGGACAGGGAATCATGGGGCAGGACGAGGATCAGCCGTCCCATGCCCTCGTTTGTGTACAGCTATAAAAGAGACAAGGACAGGGGCCTTTCGGGGGAATAGCTGGTCTCCCCCTGGGTTTTGAGGGAACCGGGTGTGCGGACAGTGAAAACTTTGCAGCAATTGTTTTCAAATGTTGAAATTGCGGAGACTGACGGGAACATGGATGTGCCCGTGAGGGGCCTGGCCTATGACAGCCGAAAGGTCACGGAGGGGGATCTGTTTGTGGCCGTCAGGGGAGCGAAGCAGGACGGCCATCGATACATAGCCCAGGCAATTCGTAAGGGTGCCGCTGCGGTCGTCGCGGAGGAGCTGCCACGGGAGCCTCTGTCCGTGACCGCTGTGCTTGTCCCCGACACGCGACGCGTTTTATCCACCCTGTCAGCAAAATTTTATGATCACCCTTCCAGGCGTCTCTGTCTCATTGGAGTGACGGGAACCAATGGAAAAACCACCACCACCCTGCTCCTGGAGAGCATCCTCAGGGAAGCGGGCTGCAAAGTGGGGGTGATCGGAACACTGGCATACCGCTGGGGCGGAAAGGAGTTGCCGGCTCCCATGACGACTCCCGAGTCTCCGGATTTGCAGGCTCTGCTGCATGAGATGGTTCAGGATGGAGTGACCCATGTGCTGATGGAGGTTTCTTCCCATGCGTTGGCTTTGGGGCGCGTGGATTCATGCATATTCAAGGCCGGAGTTTTCACAAACCTTTCGCAGGACCACCTGGACTTTCATGAAACCATGGAAGAGTACTTTGCAGCCAAAGCCTTGCTGTTCAAGGAAATACTGCCCGCGGGAGGCGAGGGGTTCGTGGCCGTGGTCAATGAAGATGACCCTTTTGGCAGCCGTTTGTCCCAATGGCTGGAGTCGGGTTTGTGGAGCTTCGGCGTTTCCTCGGAGAATGCCACCGTGCAGGCCCGCCAGGTGGAACTGAGCGGGAGGGGAATTCGTGCCCTTTTCTCCATGCCCGGCATGGAGATGGAAGTGGCTTCGCCTCTGCTCGGACGGCTGAACCTTTACAATCTTTTGTGTGCTGCAACCACCTCCCTCGCCCTTGGCATGAAACCGGCGGATGTCCGGAGAGGCCTTGAAAAAATTTCCCATGTGAACGGAAGGCTTCAGAGGGTTGCCGTTCCCCCGGATTTTGACGGTGTGGTGGTGGTGGACTATGCCCACACGCCTGACGCTCTGGAAAAGGCACTGGAGTGCCTGAGGGAAATGACGCGGGGAAGGCTTTGGGTGGTCTTCGGCTGCGGGGGTGACCGTGACCGCAGAAAACGCCCCCTCATGGGACAGGTCGCAGCCAGGGCGGGAGACCTGGTGGTTTTGACCAGCGACAACCCCCGCAGTGAAGTTCCTGAACAAATTCTCCGTGACATAGAAGCCGGAATCAAAATGGAGAGGATGCCCCTGCTCGATCCTGGCGATGCATTCACCGCCGCAAGGGGATATGTGATGGAAGGGGACAGAAGAAAGGCCATCGAGTTCGCCCTCTCCCGCGCCAGGCCCTACGATGTGATCCTCATCGCCGGAAAAGGGCATGAGACGTATCAGCTGGTGGGAGACAAGGTTCTTTCCTTTGACGATCGGGAAGTTGTGGTGAGCTGTTTCAACTCCCTCAAGCGCAAGGTTTCCTGAGGTGGAAAAAGTCATGACATGGACTGTTGGAGACGTTCTCGCCGCCACTGAAGGGCGTTTGCTCCAAGGGGATGCAGGGCAGGTCCTCACGGGCATCAATACGGATTCCCGCTCTCTGGAAAAGGGCGAGTGTTTTGTTGCTCTCAGGGGTGAAAACCATGACGGCCATGATTTTTTGGCTTCAGCGGTGAATCGCCGGGCGGGAGCCCTGGTGGTGGATGACAGGGGGTGGCAAGGGCCCTCCCTCTTCCACGGGAAGGTGGCCGTCATCCAGGTCTCCGATACGTTGGAAGCCCTTGGAGCCCTTGCCCGGCACCATCGCCGCCTTCATGCCGTGACCGTTGCGGGCGTCACGGGGAGCAATGGAAAGACGAGCACCAGGGAGATGGTGAGCTCTATTTTGTCCCGGAATCATCGGGTGCTCAAAAATCATGGGAATTTCAACAACCTCGTGGGTGTGCCTCTCACCCTTCTGTCCCTGACGCCTGAACACGACGTAGCGGTCGTGGAAATGGGAATCAATGTCCCGGGGGAAATGTCCCGGTTGGCAGCCATGGCTGAACCTTCTGTGGGGCTGATCACCAATGTGCATCCCGCGCACCTGGAAGGGCTGCGTTCTCTGGAAGACATCGTGCGGGAAAAGGGGCTCCTGTGGAAGAAACTGCCTCCTGAGGGCACAGCCATCGTGAACCTGGACGATGAAAGGCTCGTCCCTTTGGCCGGGGAGTTGAGCTGCAGAAAGGTCACTTTTTCTCTGAACAATCCCCGGGCGGATGTTCATCTCAGGGGAAAAGTGAACATGGATGAAAAGGGAAGCCGATTCTCGCTGGAAATACTGGGGAAATCAATGGAAGTCTCCCTTTCGGTGCTCGGGCTGCACCAGGTGCGGAACGCCGTGGCCGCTGCCGCCACCTGCACCGCGTTGGGGGAATCCGCCGACACCATCGTGGCGGGCATTCATGGCCATGAGCCCGTGCGACAGAGAATGCAGACCCATCGTCTTCCGGGTGAGGGTCTTCTCATTGATGATTCTTACAACGCCAATCCCGCATCCATGCTTGCGGCTCTGGAGACTTTGGCCGCGGGCAGTGGATCCAGGCCTTCGGTGGCCGTTTTGGGTGAAATGCGCGAGCTGGGAGAGACCGGCCCCGCGTTGCACACTCAAATGGGGCATGACGTTTTCCGTTTGGGAATTGAGCGTCTGATCACTCTGGGTCAACTGGGAAAATGCATCGGTGAAGGAGCCATTGCAGCGGGAATGGATTCTTCCCGCTGCATCCATGCGGAGAGTCACGAGGCCATACTGAATCATTTGAAGAGCATGGGCATGGATGGGATTTGGGTGCTGGTGAAGGGTTCACGGGGCATGCGCATGGAGCGTGTTGTGGAGGGGATACTGGCGCAATGAGTTTCAGTCACGCACAAAAAAGCCTGGGAGGAAAATACACCCTGGTGGTGGGTCTGGGTGTTTCCGGCCTTTCGGTGTGCGAACTCCTGCGTCGTCAGGGGGAGCCGGTGATCGCCACAGACCTTCGTCAAAGGGAACATTTTCGGGGAGAGCTGGATTCACTGGAAGCACTGGGTTGCGCGTTCCGACTGGGCGAGCATTGCCTGGATGACTTCTTGTCCGCAGACCTGATCATTGTGAGTCCGGGAGTTCCCCTGGACCTCGAGCCCCTCATGAAAGCCCGGCAGCAGGGAGTCCCCATTGTGGGCGAACTGGAGTGGGCCTGGCGACAGGTGAATCTGCCCACTGTTGCGGTGACGGGGACAAACGGCAAGACGACCACCACTCACCTCATCGGGGAGATCTTCAGGGCCGCGGGCAGGAAAGTGTTTGTGGGGGGAAACATGGGCACGCCGTTGAGTCAATGGATCCTCCATGGGGAGCCGGCGGAAGTCCTGGTTCTGGAAGTGAGCAGTTTTCAGCTGGACACGGCCACGAGCTTTTCCCCTTGCGTGGGCGTGCTTCTCAATGTGACGGAAGACCACCTGGACCGTTATGAAAGTTTCGAGGCCTACGCAGCGTCCAAGTTCTCCCTCTTTTCAAGGCAGCGCCCCCGGGACCGTGCCATCCTCAACGGGGACGATCCCGTCAGTCGGCGCATGTTGTCTTCCGTTCCGGGTTCCGTGCTCCTTTTCAGCAGAAATGACCCCCGGGCCCACGCAAAAATTCAAGGCGGACGTTTGGTGGCTGCCGTTCCGGGTGAAGTGTCCGTGGAGATTGATCTGCAGGGCTGCCGGCTTCACGGAGTCCACAATGAAGAAAACATGCTGGCTGCCGCATTGACGTGTCTCGCCATGGGGGTGCCCCTTCAGGCCCTGAGGGAAGTGCTGGGCGGTTGCCGGGGCCTTCCCCATCGGTTGGAATGGGTTCGTCGGTGGAGAGGCATTGATTTTTATGATGATTCCAAGGGGACCAATGTGGGGGCGGTCATCAAGGCAGTGGAGAGTTTTGACCGGCCCCTGCTGCTCCTTCTGGGAGGCAGGGACAAGCTGGGCTCCTATGAATCGCTGGCCCGGGTCCTTAAAGATCGGTGCAGGGGAGCTTTTGTGTACGGGGAATCGAGGGCCCGCATCGCGTCAGCCCTTCAGGGGGCTGTGACGACCCGTTCTTTCCGGGGACTGGAAGAAGCCTTTCAGGCTGCTGTCAAAGTGGCCCGGGGGGGCGATGTGGTGCTCCTCTCTCCCGCATGTTCTTCATTCGACCAGTATTCCGACTACAAGGAGCGAGGCGACCACTTTCAGAAGCTAGCGGCGCAACTGGGCGCGTGATGCACATGGGTAGGGGGCAATGGAAGGAAGAAGCCTGCCCCGGGTCACGCTGCAGGCAAGTCCATGAAGAAGGGTGTGTGACATGAGTCCGGCCAGAGAGGCATTGGAAAAATCCGCGGCTGTTTCCCGAAAAGGCAGGGATGCCCGGGAAACGGGGGAAAGGATGTGGCCTGTTTTGCCGACTCACGTTCAGCTGTGGCTCCAGGTTTCCTTCTTGATTCTTGCAGGGCTCATCATGATCTACTCCTCCAGCTCCACGATGGCCCTTCAAAGGTACGGAGATTCAGCCTACTTTCTCAAGCGTCAGATGATCTGGGTTTTTCTCGGTGTGGGCATGATGATTGTGTTTTCGAGAATTCCCTACGAAAAATACAAGGCATGGATGGGGCCTCTCCTCCTGGCATCTCTGGCGGCTTTGATTCTTGTCTTGATCCCTTCCATCGGCACGGAGGTCAACAACGCACGCCGATGGTTCCGTCTCGGTTCCTTTCAGTTGCAGCCTGCGGAATATGCAAAAGTGGTTTGGATCATTTATCTGAGTGCTTCCATTTCCAAAAAACAGGACAGAATTGACCAGTTCAGCGTTGGGTACCTGCCCCATGTTGCCCTGTGTGGAATTTTTTCCGCTCTCCTTCTCCAGCAGCCAGACTTTGGCATGACCGTCATAGTGGCCTTCATGACGGCCGTGATGCTCCTGGCGGGAGGCGTGCCCTTTTTATATCTTTTTTCTGCCGTCCCCATCGCCGCAGTGGCGGCCTACAAGTTCGTCTATCTGGTGGGCTATCGCTGGGAGAGGGTCACCGCATTTCTCGATCCCTGGACGGATCACCTGGCGTCCGGGTATCAACTCATTCAAGCCTGGATTGCCGTGGGCTCCGGCGGCCTCTGGGGAAAAGGGTTGGGTGCGGGTCACCAAAAGCTTGGCTACCTGCCCGAGGCTCACACGGATTTCATCCTGGCCGTCATCGGAGAGGAAATGGGTTTTGTGGGCCTTGTTTTCATCTGCCTGGCCTTTCTCCTTCTTTTTCACACAGGAATGACCATTTCACGCAATGCTCCGGACTTCATGGGAAGTCTCATGGCACTGGGCCTGACGTTGCTCCTCACCGTTCAGGCGCTGATCAATATGGGTGTGGTTTTGGGTCTTTTTCCAACCAAGGGATTGACCCTGCCTTTTGTTTCTTATGGTGGCAGTGCCTTCACAGCCAACTGCCTGGCTGCGGGCATCCTCCTCAACATTGCACGCAGAGGCGGGCGGGCGAAATAGGGAAAATGTACAAACAATACAAGAACATTCACTTTGTGGGAATTGGGGGGATCGGCATGAGTGGCATTGCCGAGCTTCTTCTCAATCTGGGTTATTCAGTGAGTGGTTCCGACCTTCGGGAAACGGAAACCACCCGAAGGCTGGAAGAGCTCGGGGCGAAGATTTTCATCGGCCATGCCGGGGAGCACGTGAAGGGAGTGGATGTGGTGGTCCTCTCTTCCGCCATTTCCGAGGACAATTCCGAAGTGCGCGCCGCAAGAACCGCGGGCAAGCTTCCCGTCATTCGCAGAGCGGAAATGCTCGCCGAGTTGATGCGTCTCAAATACTCCGTTCTGGTGGCCGGAGCCCACGGAAAAACCACGACCACCTCCATGGTTGCCACTGTGCTTGCCCGGGGAGGCCTCGACCCCACGGTGGTCATAGGCGGAAAGCTCAATGCCTGGGGAACGACTGCCAAGCTGGGCCAGGGTGAATTCATGGTGGCCGAAGCGGACGAGAGTGACGGCACCTTTCTCCTGTTGCCGCCCACCATTGCCGTGGTGACCAATATCGACCTGGAACACCTCGATTTTTATCGGAACCTGGAGCACATTCAGGAGACCTTTCTGGAGTTCATCAACAAAATTCCTTTTTATGGACAGGCTGTTCTTTGCCTTGAAGACGAGCACATTCAGACGATCATTCCCAGGATCAGCAAGGGTTTTGTCACGTACGGGTTCTCCTCGCAGGCGGACCTGCAGGCCAGGGATGTGAGAAACGAGGGTTTCATCACTTCCTACCGTGCCCTGTGGCAAGGGAAGGAGCTGGGAGAAATCAGCCTTCGAATTCCCGGCCGGCATAATGTGCTCAACTCCCTCGCTGCCGTTGCCGTGGCCCTCGAACTGGACATGAAGTGGGACGACATTCGGGAGGGCCTTCAGGACATGACGGGCGTGCAGCGAAGGTTTCAGGTGAAGGGGGAAGAGCAGGGAGTCCTCGTCATCGACGACTATGGGCATCACCCCAACGAGATCCGCGTGGTCCTGGAAACCCTGGCTCAATGCTTTCCCGATCGAAGACGCATCGTGATCTTTCAGCCTCACCGCTATTCGCGCACTCACGGGCTCATGGAGCAGTTTGCCCGTTGTTTCTACGAATCCAATGTCCTCTTGCTCGCGGAAATCTATGGCGCCAGCGAAAAGCCCATCCCCGGTGTGACGGGGCAGGCGCTGGCGGAGCGCATTGCAGCCTATGGGCACCATGATCTTCAATTTTGCCCCGATCCGGAGGAAATGCTTCACGTGCTCACACATAGGGTGCAGCCGGGGGATGTGGTCCTCACACTCGGCGCCGGAAACATCTGGCAACTGGGGGAATCCCTTCTGGAAAGGCTTAAGACGTGAGGCTTTTTGGGAAACTGTCTTCCGGAGGATTGGGAAGAGCATGAAAACTTCCAGGGGCGCCATGCCCGAAGAAAATCGGGAAAGAAGACCGAAGGAAAGGGCTTTCCCCCTCGTGGGCCAGCACAGAGAATGGCTGAATTCTCTCGATGGCGTGGGCCTCAAGTGGGGAGAACCTCTTCGCAGGCACACCACGTTCAAGGTGGGAGGTCCCGTGGCCTGCCTGGCCACACCTGAAAACCCTGAAACCCTGGAAGCTCTTGTGCGCGGGTTCTATCGGCGCAAAATTCCCTGGGTGATCCTCGGGGGTGGCAGCAATGTGTTGCCGCCGGATGATCCGTGGGATGTGGTGGCCATTCAACTCACATCAGCCTGCGCCGACCTGAGCATTCTCCCTACGCCCTCCACGGAAGGGGGTGGTCATGGAATAATTTTGGTTCATGCGGGTGCTGGGGTTCCCTTGTCTGCTTTTCTCCGTTTCTGCGTGCACGAGGAGCTGGGGGGGGCTGAGTTCCTGGCAGGAATTCCCGGCACTGTGGGCGGTGCTCTTCAAATGAACGCGGGCGCTTTTGGAGGGGCCATTTCTGACATTTTGCGCTGGATTGAGCTCATGGATGACAAAGGCCGCAGGCAGAGCCTTTCAAGAAAGGAGTTGGCCTTTTCCTATAGATCCATGGGGCTGACTTCCGGGCAGATCATTTTGGGAGCGGCTCTGGAAATGAGGCCCAAAGGGGCCCAGCGCATCAAGATGGACATGAGGAGTAACGTGGCCCTGAGGAGGAAAACCCAGCCCCATGGAGTCTTCTCGGCGGGGTGTGTTTTCAAAAATCCGGAAGGACACGCCGCGGGAGCACTCATCGAAAAGGCGGGACTGAAGGGGGCCGGGGTGGGAGGCGCCAGGGTTTGTGCAAAGCATGCCAACTACATACTCAATACGGGTTCTGCCACCGCCCGGGATATCCTTCAACTCATGGAACGCGTGGAGAACACGGTCATGGAGCGTTTTGGGATTCGCCTGGAAAGGGAGGTCCGGGTTTGGCGCGCCACTCCAAAACCCGGTGAAAAGGGGTTTTTCTAGTCCCCTTTTGCCCGATCAGAAAAGGGCTGCTCTGGCTTTCACCCATGGGTTTTCCACAGAAAAGAGCAGGTGAGCTTTTGGCCAAAAAAAGGAAAAACCGATACACGGCGGGCAACGGCCAGGGAAGGGGACTCATTCGCCTGGTGGTCAAATGTGCTCTTGGAGCCGGTGTCTTTTTCCTGGGACTGATGCTGCTCAGTGCGGGCCTGGCTCACAGCTACCATGCTTTGATGGGCTCTTCCTGGTTCAAAGTGCAGGGAATAGAAATCTCAGGGGTTCACCATCTCAGGGGCGCTGAGGTGCTCAACGCCATGAAGGTTCCCAGGGACGCCAGCCTCATGGGACTCAGAATGACCAAACTGGCGGAAAGGGTGGAAACGCTTCCATGGGTGAACGCCGCTGTTGTGCGGGTGGATCTGTCCCGTTGCCTGGTGGTGGAGGTGGAGGAGCGGGAAGCCCTGGGCATCATCACCGGTGAGACCTCTCACCTGGTGGATGGTGAAGGAAAACTTTTCCTGAATGTGGAGCGGCAGGAATACCCGGAACTTCTGCACCTGGATGGCTTTTCAGGGCTTGGGTTGAAGGAGGGGGAATACCTTCCCCTGGAACCTTTTGAGACGCTTCGGGAATTGAAATCCGCACTGGAGCGCTACCATGTCATGGCGGAAGGGGGGAGAGTGGTGGAATACCATTGGGATCCCGTGGAGGGAATTTCATTTGAGCTGCTGAACGCAAAGCCCATCCTCATTCATTTGGGATCCCATGCGTTTGAGTCCAAGTTCCATCGTCTCAAAAGAATCATGCTCCTTTTGGAAAAACAGGAGTGGCTGGAAAAAGTGAGGCGAATCGACCTCGATTATAAAAGCAGGGCTTATGTGCAAGGGAACTTTCCGCGCCCGGAAAACAGCTGAAGGAGGCCGCTCCATGGGCCTTCCCCGCATGGAACCCCGGGGAAAAAGATGGACGGCGGCAATGCATGAGCCTTGATCAGGACCATTTCCGGCAATTGGAGGCACCATTTCAAGAGTCGACAGGTGAAAGGGAGACAATGGGCAGAAGAGAGGAACTCATCGTAGGTCTGGATTTGGGAACAACCAAGATCTGTGCCGTCGTGGGTGAAATCACCTCCGAGGGCATCGATATTGTCGGAGTGGGAACCTATCCTTCCATTGGCATGCGTGGCGGTGTGGTGGTCAACATCGACCAGACGGTCAATTCCATTCGAAGGGCTGTCACGGAAGCGGAACTGATGGCCTGGTGCGAAATCAGGTCAGTGGTGGCAGGAGTTGCGGGGACTCATGTCCAGAGCCTCAACAGCCATGGGGTCATCGCGGTCAAAAGCCGTGAAGTGACACAGGCCGACATCGATCGTGTGCTGGATGCGGCAAAAACCATAGCCATGCCTTATGACCGGCAGATCCTGCACGTTCTTCCTCAGCAGTTCATTGTGGATGAGCAGGAGGGGATCCTGAACCCCATCGGGATGTCAGGGGTTCGCCTGGAAGCCAAGGTTCACATCATCACTGGTGCCATTTCCGCTGTCCAGAATATAGTCAAGTGTTGCGAAAAAGCCGGTTTGCTTGTGGAAGACGTTGTTTTGGAATCTCTGGCTTCCAGTGAGTCGGTGCTCGACAAGGACGAGAAGCATCTTGGAGTGGCCTTGGTGGACATCGGTGGTGGCACCAGTGATGTGGCTGTTTTTCTCGATCATGCCATCCGCTATTCGTGTGTGGTGGGGCTCGGTGGAAATCACATCACCTCGGACATTTCCGTTGGCTTGAGGACTTCCATGGAAGAGGCGGAAAAGATCAAGAAGAGATTCGGCTGTGCCCTGGTGGAACAGGTCAGCCAGCAGGAAGTGATCGAGGTTGGCTCTGTGGGGGGCCAGAAGCCCCGTCAGCTGGCTCACTCCGTGCTGGCCCAGATCATCGAAGCTCGCTCGGAGGAGATCGTCAAGATCATCGAATGGGAACTTGTGCGTTCGTCCTACATGGAATCCCTGCACGCGGGGGTTGTTTTGACAGGGGGGGTTGCCCTTCTTCCCGGCATTCGTGATCTGGCGGAGAACGTCTTCGACCTTCCGGTGCGCGTGGGGGTACCCTATCATTTCGGGGGCCTCAAGGAATTGGTCGGAAACCCCATGTTTGCCACCGCGACGGGATTGCTCATCTATGGGTTGGAACACGGAAAGAGCACCGTCTCCCTGGAAAGCGGCCCAGGACTCTTTGAGAGGATTCTTGTGACCATGAAACGGTGGTTCAAGGAAATGTGGTGATTTCTCATGAAAAAAAACTTTTTTGATCACGCGTCGCCAACAGTTCTCCAAAGGCTGAAGAAAAAGCCCTTGGGGGTTGAATGAACTCACTGAAACGCCCCGTCGGAAGAAGGGGTTGGCTGAAACCGAGCAAATATTTCCATTGCCTTGTGATTGGATGATTTTGCCTGTGTGATGAGACTTTAATCGATGGTGAAGGGTGCTGAGATGGAAAAACTGAACGAAGACAAAAGAGAAGCGTTGGAAAGCTACTCCAATGGAGCCAGAATCAAAGTATTGGGAATTGGGGGCGGAGGTGGCAACGCCATCAATAACATGATTCAGGCCGGCCTCGATGGCGTCGAGTTCATCGCGGCCAACACCGACTTTCAGGTTCTGGAAAAAAGCCTGGCTCCCCACCGGATTCAGCTGGGAGTGACCCTGACCAAAGGATTGGGTGCAGGGGGGAATCCGGAAATGGGATCCAAGGCGGCCCAGGAAGATCTGGAGAAGATCCGTCAGGCGGTGGAGGGCAGTGACATGGTGTTCATCACCGCGGGACTGGGCGGTGGAACAGGCACCGGCGGCGCGCCGGTGGTTGCCGAGATCTGCCGGGAAATGGGAGCCCTCACCGTTGCCGTCGTGACAAGGCCTTTCGCCTTCGAAGGCAAGGTGCGCCAGAAAAATGCGGATGAAGGCCTCAAGTCCCTTGAAGCCGTGGTGGACACGCTCATCACCATCCCCAATAACCGCCTCCTTTGCCTGGCCGACAAGAGGGCCACTTTTCTTGAAATGTTCCGGCGTGCCGACGACATTCTTCTGTATGCCGTCAAGGGCATTTCCGACCTCATCGTGCATCCCGGTTACATCAATGTGGATTTTGCCGATTTGCGCACGGTCATGGGGGAAAAGGGGCTGGCGCTCATGGGAACAGGTGTGGGAAATGGAGAGAACCGGGCTTCCCAGGCGGCGCAGCAGGCCATTTCCAGCCCCCTTCTGGAAGACATCTCCATCCATGGAGCCAGGGCTGCCCTCATCAACATCACCACCGGTGTGGATCTGGGAATGCATGAGTTCGAAGAGGTCGCCTCCCTCATACACAAAGAAATGGACGAAAATGCCAATATTTTTCTGGGCATGTCTCTGGACCCCGTCATCGGCGAAGAAGTCCGGGTGACGGTGATAGCCACGGGCATTGGAAAAATGGAGCAGCCTCAGAAGGCGGATGTGTCTTCCCGCATCAAAAGAGCCAGGAATAACGGCATCGTGCCTGATTTGAATTATGATTATCTTCAGGTGCCCACAGTGGTCCGACATGGATCCACCCGGGAATCCAGGGAAACACCCTCTCAGGAGGGCCAATCAAGAAGAAAGACGTTCCTTCAGAAAATTACTGGATCCAATCTGGAAGAGGAAGATCTGAGCATTCCCACTTTCATACGCCGCCAGGCCGATTGAAAGTTTCTCCACCGGAGGTTAAAAAAAGCCTGATGGATTGCATGTCCTGAACTGGCTCAGATTTACCATGGCAGGAGAACCCCCCTTTCCCAGGCTCCATGGCCCGGAAAAGGGGGGTTCTGCAAAGCCGTGAATCATTGCCTGTCCCGGGAGAAAATTGAAAAATTTCACTCAATTTTCCAGGGTTTCCTCCTGAGACAGCTCCCTGTCAATTGATCAACGGCAACGGACGGCCCAACCTTCGAGATTCCTGACCGCGATGTTTTCAATCCTGCACCCATTCCTTTTTGATTCATGCACCTTGTGGCGAAAAGTCTGCCGTCAATGGCTCCGTGAGAGCTTTTTCCACTGCCCATGACCAGAAAATTCAAAAAACGCCAGGTTCTGTGGCTTTCCCAGGAAAAGGGCACCATTTTCAAAAGCTGGAGGGGCCGGTTCACCGTTGCGCTCGCTTTTCCCAACCGATATGGCGTGGGCATGTCCAACCTGGGGTTTCAGTCTGTCTATGCGGCCCTCAATGCTCACGAGGGGGTGCTGTGCGAGCGCGTGTTCTACCCGGAACATGAGGACCTGGAAGGCCTGGGAAAGGGAGGGCGTGAACTCCTCTCCGTGGAGTCGCAGACTCCCGTGAACCAGTTTGACCTTCTCGCTTTTTCCCTTTCTTTTGAAAACGACATTCCCAATGTTCTCCATATGCTTCAGTGGTCCTCCATTCCCCCAAAGGCCGAAGGGCGGGATTCCCGGCATCCTCTCGTGGCCGCGGGAGGGGTTGCGGTTTTTCTGAATCCCGAGCCCCTCGCCCCTTACATGGATTTTATCCTTGTGGGGGAAGGGGAAGCCCTTGTGCCTCCTTTTGTGGATTTCATGAAGGGAGCGAAAAAACATTTGTCTTCCCGTTCCCGGTTTCTCGGCCATCTGGTTCGAAATGTGCCGGGCATTTATGTGCCCTCCCTCTATCGTGTGACTTACGAGGAAAAGGGGCAATTGGCGGCCATGGAGCCCCTTCCGGGCAGTGGAGCGCCGGAGCGCGTTGTCCACCAGAAGGCGGATTTGTCCACCTGCAGGCCCTGCAGGACGGTGATCACCACCCCCAATGCCGAGTTTAAAAGCGTCAATTTGCTGGAAATCGGCCGGGGATGCGGCCGGGGATGCCGGTTCTGTGCCGCGGGGTTTGTCTATCGCCCCATGCGCACCCACAGCGCCCCATCGCTGCTGGCTTCCCTTCAGGGTCAACTGGCCCACACTCCCCGCGTGGGGCTGGTGAGTGCGGCCGTATCCGATCATCCCGAGATCGCGGATTTGTGCCGGAATTTGCTGGATCTTGGAGGGGCCCTGTCCTTTTCCTCCCTGAGAGCGGACGGGCTCACGCCTGAACTGATTTTGGCCCTGCAGTCCAGCGAACACCGGTCCGTGGCCATCGCACCCGAGGCGGGATCCCAGAGACTCCGGCAGGTCATCAACAAGAACCTTCGCATGGAGGAAATCCTGCGTGCGGTGGATCTCCTGACGGAAAAGGACATCTTGCACCTCAAGCTCTATTTCATGATCGGCCTTCCCACGGAAACGCACGATGACCTGCAGGCCATCGTGGACATGGCCAAAAGCATCAAGCACCATGTGCTGCAGATCAGCCGCGGGAAGAAAAGAATGGGGGACATCACCCTGAGCGTGAACAGTTTCGTTCCCAAACCTTTCACTCCCTTTCAATGGGTTCCCTTTGCGGGAGTGAGGGAGCTCAAGGATCGGGCGCGCTGGATTCGAAAGGCTCTGCAGAAAGTGCCCAATGTGCGGGTGCATTTTGACCTTCCCAAGTGGTCCCACATTCAGGCTCTCCTTGCCCGTGGGGATCGCCGCGTGTCGGCCATTCTTGATAAGGTTGCCCTGGAAGGGTGGTCCTGGACGAAGGCGATGAAGCAGACGGCCGTCAATGCCGACTTTTGGGTGATGAGAGAGCGTGAGCGGGAAGAGTTTTTCCCTTGGGAGATCATCGATCACGGCATTGAGAGGGCATACCTCTGGGAAGAATACCAAAGATCCCTGGCTGCGGTGGAAACGCCCCCCTGTGATGTGGACAGCGGTTGCAGCCGCTGTGGCGCATGCGCAAAGTGAAAGAGCAGGCCGAAAATACCTTTGATGACCTTTGAAGGCAACTGGCACGCCGGTTGACTGGGTCCTTGATATTGCTTCACATTGTTTTTATATTGATCTGTTGAAAGGAGAATGGAGCCCTGGCCTCAAAGGCCGTGAAACATTCTTCCTGAATTAAGGGTTTTTCCTTTAATGGATCATGTGGACCAGGAGATGTGAGCGAATATGTCTCAACACGATTATTATGAAACACTGGGTGTTTCGCCCAATGCGACCACTGAAGAGATCAAGAGAAGTTACAGGAAGCTTGCGCTGGAGACACACCCGGACAAGAACCCCAACGACCGTGCTGCGGAAGACCGCTTCAAGAAGATCAGCGAGGCCTATGGCGTGCTCATAGATCCTCAGAAACGCCTGCAGTATGACCAGTACAGGCAGCTGGGCGCTCAATCCCAATACGGGGGCAGAACTCAGGGTCATGGAGGGTTCGGCTACAGCCAGGAGGAAATCTTCAAAGATTTCTTCAACAGCCGCTACGCTCAGGACATTTTTGCTGAAATGCAGCAGGAATTTCAGCGGATGGGATTCCGTTTCGATGACCGGTTCGTGAACCGAGTCTTTTTCGGGAATAAAAATATCTTTTTCCAGGGTTTCTTTTGGGGCAGTCCGGGATCGACGCGTGTGTACCGCTACACAGCAAGATTCGGCAACGGGTCTCACATGCAAAAGCCCCGTGCGGACTCTTTCTATCAAAGAGCCCCCTCCATGCAAAAGCAGCAGCCGAGAGGGATTCTGGAAGAAAGCGCCAGGCTGCTGGGAAAAGCGGTCAAAAAGGCCGGTCATTACATATTGGACAAAGCGGTGGGGTGGCTCGGAGGTTCCACCAGCTCCCGGCGTTCCCGGGTGGAAGGCCGGCAAACTGCCGCTGATCTCACCTATCAGCTCGCCATTTCCCGGGATGATGCCGAGAGCGGCGCCGTGGTGGAGGTCGATCTTCCCCACATGCCCGAAGGGGGCCGTGTGTCCGTACGCATTCCACCCGGTGTCCGAACGGGCACCAGGCTGAGGCTCAGAGAGAAGGGCGGGCTCCTTTCCGAAAGCACCCAGCGCCGGGGTGACGTGTATCTTGATCTGAAGGTCACCTGAGGCTCGTTCAAAGGGCTCGGAATTATTTTAAGGAAGCTGCAGAACCAGTTTTTTGAAGGCTTCTTGAATGATCTTCATGTCTCCATCCTGCAGGGTTCGAACGTCCATCAGGTAGCGATCCGATTCGATTCGCCCTATGATGGGCGTCTTGTTTTTTCTGAGGGCAATTTCAAGGTGCGGGGTGGTGACTTTTTCTGATCTCACGGCCACTGCCCATGTCCTGAAATTTTGTGCGGGCAGGGCGCCACCGCCCACCTGAGAGCTGCTTTCCACCTTTTGCACTTCCAGACAGTCTTTTGCATCGGCGGCTCTGATCGCCGCCATCAGCGCGTCCGCTTTTTCTTCGAGAGTTTTCAACGGCATGGTGATCATGCGGAGTGTGGGAATCTTTTGAAGAGCTTCCCTTTCGTCCCGGTAAAGTCTGAGGGTGGCCTCCAGGGCTCCCAGGGCCATTTTGTCCACTCGCAGGGCACGGGTGAGGGGATTCTTTCTGCACTTGGCGATGAGGTCTTCCCTGCCCAGAATGATGCCCACCTGAGGCCCGCCCAGCAGCTTGTCACCGCTGAATGTCACCACGTCCGCCCCGGCTTTCACCGCCTGCTGCACAGTGGGCTCTCCCGTGAGGCCGTAAGGGCTGAAGTCCACGAAAGAGCCGCTCCCCAGGTCTTCCACCACGGGAATGTTGTTTTTTTGTCCCAGAGAGACCATTTCTTCGAGGGTCACTTCGGAAGAAAAGCCCACGATTCGATAGTTGCTCGTGTGGACTTTCATGAGGAGTGCTGTGGATTGGCTGATGGCTGAGGCATAATCGTGAAGGTGAGTGCGGTTGGTGCATCCCACATCCTGGAGTATGGCTCCACTGCAACGCATGACATCGGGTATGCGAAAGGATCCGCCGATTTCCACCAACTGCCCCCGAGAGACGATGACCTCCCTGCCCTGGGCGAGAGAGTTGAGGACCAGGAAGACGGCGCCCGCATTGTTGTTGACGACCAGGGCGGCTTCAGCCCCCGTCAGTTCACGGAGAATGGCTTCCGCATGCACATAGCGGGAACCCCTTTTTCCCAGTTCCAGATCGTATTCCAGGTTGTTGAAACGCTCGCCCATGAGCTGCAGTCGTTCCAGGGCTTCCCTGGGCAGCAGGGAACGCCCAAGGTTGGTGTGGACAACGATCCCTGTGGCGTTGATCACGGGACGAAGTGTGTGGCTGCTGAGGCGCTCCACGCGCTGGATGACATGACCCACGAGCCGGTGGATCTGGAGCTCCTCCTCCGGGTCCGGGAGAGTGTTTTCCCGCAGCCCCTTTCTTGTCTCCTCCAGAACCTGCCGGATACTTTCCAGAACGATTTTGCGTGGATGTGTGCCGAGAGCCTTTTGAAGATCATCCGTATGGAGCAAAACGTCCACGCCGGGTATGCGCCGCATGAGATTTTGAATGGAAGTATGGGACATGTTGCTGTGTCTCCCTCTGGTTCAGTGTGCAGGCCCAGGTCGTCAGCAGAAAACTGGGAGTGGTGACTTTCTTTATTGGCAGGCCTTCGCTATATTTTCTTGTTGAACGTGGTCTGTTGCTGCTTCTGTGGCAGCGTTTTCCAGTGAGCGGATCGATTTTACAGCTTTTGCTGAAAAGTGCAAAGCGGCCAGCCATTGAATCCCGGGGAGTGTTGGAACGAAGGACCCACTGTGGTGGAAGGCGTTGGCAGGCAAACACTGCGGGATTTTCACCATCAGAAGGATTTTGGATTGCAATGGATTCAGTCATGGAACGTCATGCCTTCGCGGCGGATATGAAAAAAGAGGGGAAAAGCAACTCGGCCATGCACGGTTCAAAGGATGTGTGGGAGTTCCTCAAAAACACAAGGGAATCGGTGGTCGTACGTGGAGCCCGGGAGTCCGCACTGGCTTATCTTGCTGCTCAGTGCTTCAGGCACTCAAACCGGCCCGTTCTCTTCATCACCACCACCGATGCGGAGGCCGAGGCTTTTGCAGAGACCATCAGTTTTTTCCTGGGGGTCGATCCCGACGGACCCCGGAAAGCTTCTCAGCCCAGAGTGCTTTGCTTTCCTTCAAGGACCACCCGCAAATCCCAATCGCTCAACAAAAGTGAAGCGGTTGCAAAACGCATGGAGACACTCCATGTCCTGCGCATGGGTTCGTCTCCCTCCATTGTGGTCACTTCCGCTTTGGCCCTCATGGAGAAACTTCCTCCTCCCGAAATTCTGGACAAAGAAGTCGAGTACCGGGTGGTGGGGGAAACCTTTGACCTGGAAGCTTTCACAAGAAGGCTGGTTGAGCGCGGGTACTACCGGGTTTCTCTCGTGACCGAGTACGGCGACTTCAGCAGAAGGGGGAGCATACTGGATGTGTTCAGCCCCCTTCATCCATGGCCTTGCCGTCTCGAATTCTTTGGTGACGAACTGGAGTCCATACGGCTTTTTCACCCCACGTCCCAGAGATCCCTGGGAACTCTGGAGGACTTGATCCTCATCCCCGCCAGCGAGATCATCTTGAATGGTCCCGCCCTGGAGCGGGCAAAACAGTCTCTTCTGGATGACGTGCAGCGGGAGAATCTGACCCCCGCAGCGGCCAACGTCTGGCTTGAGAAGCTCCAGGAAGGGCACCAGTTTGGCGATTTCGAAGGAGTCATGTCCGTCTTTTATGAAGAGTTGACGTCCCTTTTGGATCACCTTCCATCCAACGCCCTGGTGTTCTGGTCGGAAGACAGTCTCATTCGAAAGGAACTGACCGAAACACACTGGAAGATTTTGCAGAGGTGGAAAGAGAGGATGTCTCAGCAGGAGTGGCATCGTCCTCCTCAGGAGCTTTTTTTTGAGCCTGAAAATTTGGATGCTCTTTTTTCCTCCAGTCCCCTTCAGCACGTTCGTGCCTGTTCCCTTTCATCCTCTTCGGCCACGGGCGCTGTTTTCAACCTTGAAACGGAGGGTCATCAGGAGCTGGCGGTGTCCCTGCGATCGCACGGCAATAAAGAGCGTCTTCTGGAACCTCTTGCCGATCATTTGAAGCATTCCGCTGAGGAAGGGGTCAATGCCTTTCTGGTGTGCCGGCAAAAGGAACGGGCCAGAAGAATGTCCGAGTTGCTTCCTGCCTATGGGGTGGACGCTCAATACAGTGATCAGCCCTTTGGGCAGGAATCCTATGGATCACGGGACGTGAAGGTTCTCAGCGGATCTTTGACCAAAGGGTTCACATGGCCTGCGGAGAGGCTCACGGTGCTGGCGGAGGAGGAGATATTCCGCAGAAGGCATCGAAGGCGCTCCCACAGGAAACCCATGTCTGGCCTTTTCCTCAATTCTTTTGAAGATTTGAGGGTTGGAGACTATGTGGTTCATGTGGACCATGGCATCGGCGTCTACAAAGATCTCGTGCACCTCAATGTGGGGGGAAATGAAAGCGACTTTCTCCTCCTGGGATACCAGGAGTCAGATCGTCTTTACGTTCCCGTGGAAAAACTCCAGAAAGTGCAAAAGTATCTGGGAGTGGAAGGGCAGGAGCCCCGGTTGGACAAACTGGGGGGGAAATCATGGGAAGCCGCCAAAAAGAAGGCCAAGGAGACCACGGAGCGGATTGCTGAAGAGCTCCTGCAGATCTTTGCCGCCAGGTCCGTGAAGGAAGGGTTTCGTTTTTCGCCCCCCGATGAACTCTACCAGGAATTTGAGACCAAGTTTGGTTACGAGGAGACTCGCGATCAGAGCTATGCCATCGAGGATGTTCTGCGGGACATGTCTTCTCCCCGGCCCATGGACCGCCTCATCTGCGGGGACGTGGGGTACGGCAAGACGGAAGTGGCTTTGCGCGCGGCATTCAAGGCGGTCATGGATGGAAAACAGGTGGCCATGCTGGTTCCCACGACCATTCTTGCGGAGCAGCACTATCAGGCTTTCAAGGAACGGTTCCAGGGCTTCCCGGTCCAAATCGCCTCACTCAGCCGGTTCAAAACGTCCACTCAGCAGAAGAAGTTGGTGGAGGAACTGAACCGCGGCACTGTGGACGTGGTCATTGGCACGCACCGCCTTCTGCAAAAGGACGTGACATTCAAAGACCTGGGGCTGATCATCGTGGATGAGGAACACCGGTTTGGTGTCAAGCACAAAGAAAAGCTCAAACAGTTCCGTGTGTCAGTGGATGTCCTGACCCTCACGGCCACCCCCATTCCAAGAACGCTCCACATGTCCCTTTCGGGCATTCGGGATCTTTCGACCATTGAAACTCCACCGGAAGATCGACGGGCCATAGAAACCTTTGTCTGCAAGCACGATGAATTCACCATCAAGGAGGCCATTCATCGCGAACTGGGCCGGCAGGGCCAGGTTTTTTTCGTGCACAACCATGTCCAATCCATCTACCAGACCGCCACCTTTCTCAACCGCCTCGTTCCTGAAGCCCGCATCGCCGTGGCTCACGGACAGATGAAAGAGCGTGAACTGGAAAAGGTCATGCTGGACTTCATTCAGCGGAAGGTCGACGTGCTCGTGTGCACCACCATCATCGAGTCGGGGCTTGACATTCCGGCAGCCAACACCATAGTCATCAATCGGGCGGACAAATTCGGTCTTGCCCAGATCTATCAGCTCAGGGGACGGGTGGGACGTTCCAATGAGCAGGCTTATGCCTATCTGCTCATACCCGATGAGCACCTCATCACGAGAGATGCGCAAAAACGGCTTCGGGCCCTTCTCGATTTCAGTGCTTTGGGCGCGGGTTTCAAGATCGCTCTCAACGACCTCCAAATCAGGGGGGGAGGAAATATCCTCGGAGCGTCCCAGTCGGGTCACATCGCCGCCGTGGGCTATGAACTTTACCTCGAACTGCTCGAAAAGGCCGTCAAGGATCTCAAAGGAGAAAAATGTGAAAAAGAGGCCGTTGATCCCGAAATCAACATTCCCATATCGGCGTTCCTGCCCGACTCATTCATTCCTGACAACGATCAGCGGCTGTTGAGCTACAAGCGGCTGGCCACGGCTCACGAGGACTCCCAGGTGGAGCAACTGGCGAGGGAATGGCGGGACCGATACGGCCCTTTCCCTGAAAGCGCAAGAAACCTGGTGCTCATGGCCAAGTTTCGCCTCCTGTGCAGACAACTGGGAGTGGCGAAAGTGGATGGCGCTGAAAACAGTTTTGCCATCCAGTTTGAAAGTCCTGACAAGCTGCGGGCGATCCTGCCCTTTCTGGAACGGAACAGGTGCGATTTTCGGTTGGACTCGGAAGGAAAACTGAAAATGGAAATCTGGGGCAAGCACATGCCGCAAAGGGTGGCCCGCCTCAAAAGAATGTTGCAGGAGTCCCTGAAAAATGATAGTGATATCGAGTGAATTCAGCATCTTAACTGATTTTGTAAGTGTTTGATGCCGTTGATGAAACTGAGAACTCCATCTGATTCTTTCAGGAGATTTTCTGCGGATGGGCTTTGTCAATGAACGAATGCAGGAGCATTTCATGTGCCGGTGCATGAGGATCATGTTTTTGTTTCTTTGTATGATGCTGCTGGCGGTTCCAGCGAGCGCCAACACCATCGATCGTATTGTGGCCGTGGTCAATGGGGATTTGATCCTTCTGAGCGAGCTGCAGAGCAGGGTTGAGCTTGTCGCCCATGAATCTCCTGACCTGGATCTGTCGGATCCCTCTTCCAGAAGACAGGTCAAGCGGGCGGTGCTGGACCAGATGATTCAGGAGCAACTGGCGGAACAGGAGGCCAGGCGGTTGAACATTGCTGTCAGCGAATCGGAAGTGAATGAGGCCATTGCATCCATCAAACGGGAAAATGGGTTCACAGACGATCAGCTGGAATATCTCATTCAGCAGCAGGGCCTGACCATGGATCAGTTCCGCCAGGACATTCGAAGGCAGCTGGAACGCTCACGCCTTGTGGACCGCGTCTTCAAGTCCAAAACCGTCATCACGCAAGAGCAGGTGGATGCTTATTTGAAGTCCAATCCGGGGGCGGCAGGTTCCTCCCAGGAAACATACCGTCTCGCCGTCATCTTTCTGCCTTTCACTTCCGGTTCTCCGGAGACCCTTGCTGAGGACCGGGTGGCTGCGGAAAGAATTCACGAACGTTTGAAGCGGGGTGAAGACTTTGCAAGCATGGCGGCTCAGTATTCAAAGGGCCCTGCCGCTGACGAGGGGGGAGATATCGGGTACATGGCTTCCCATGAATTGGCCTCTGATATTTCAGCGGCGGTCCAGGGACTGGGTGCCAACGATGTGTCCCCTGTGGTTGAAGGGGCAGGAGGTCACTACATCCTCAAGGTCCTGGATGTGAGACGGGAGGAGATGAGTTCGTCCCAGATGGAAGCCCGTGAAAAAGTGAAGCGGGAACTGTTCCAGCAGGAGGTCACGCGCAAGTTTGAGAACTGGGTTCGTGATCTGGAAAGCAGGGCTTTTGTGGACGTTCGCCTGTGATCTTCATGGGCGAGGAACTGGAATTTTATGCGTGAGCTGGCTGAATACTTGAAATCGGAAAGATTGAAGCGGGGACTGACGCTGGATGACGTTTCGAGGAAGGTGAGTCTGAGCAGCAACATTCTCGGGGCTATGGAGGAGGGAGCTTTTGAAAAAATAGGAACTCCCCTGCTCATTCGGCGGTTCATTGTCCTGTATTGTTCTGCCCTGGGGATCGATCCCACCGAACTTCTGGAGAAGTATGCCGCGGAAATCAATTCCATCAACATGCAGCGGGAAGGGATAGAGCGCTACAGCCGCTCACAGGAGGCCTTTCGTTCCAAAGCTCCCTGGAGGCCTATCCTTTTTGTCATTGCTCTCGCGCTGGTCGCTTCAGCCATTTATGCGGGCGTGTGGCTGTATGAGACCCGTCAAAACATGGCAGGTCATCAGTCCTTGAAAAGGGAGGGGTATCCTCAACAGGAGATCCCCCCCGATTTGTCTGAAAAGTCCACGGGGGGTGCACGGGATAACGCGCCCAATGAAACCTCTTCAGAGAGGGCGGATTCTTCTGTCCGGGATGAGCTTCCAGCAGGGGAAGACGAAAGGGCGGGTTCTGAAACCGGGGGACTTCCCCTGGAGGGGCAGGCTTTGGCGGAGGTGTCGGCCAACGCGCCGGCCAGCGAGATGGATGAAAATGGATCGACCGGCCAGGGCACGGACACGGCAGACACGGAAAGAGTTCAGGGGGTGTCCCCCATGAATGGGGAAGCTTCCCTGGCTGTTTCGGGGGAGGAAAGTGACCGCCGGGAAGAAAAGGCGGAAAATCTCTTGCGTGTTCAGGCCCTCGAGGAAACCTGGATACAGGTGAGAATCGATGAAACCACCACCCGAAGCGTTCTCATGAAAGCCGGAGACAGCAGGGAATGGGCGGCGGAAGAAACCGTTCAGGTTGTCTTGGGGAATGTGGGGGGAGTGAAAATGGAATGGAACGGACAAGCCTTGAACTTGCCCGGAGGGGCAGGGAGTGTGTTGCGATTTCAATTGCCCGACACGAAATTTCTGGACCACCGATGAAGTGCGCTGCCGGGGAACGGCTGAAACTCTTTGACGCAGTGGAAGGATACGCAAATCAATCCCTCGGAACGCACTGTTCCCTGGCACAGAAGACCTTCATCATGGGCGGTGGCGGTGAGGAGCGTTTCCCATCCGGGCCATGAAGGCAGTCACCACAAGGGCAGTCATCCTGAAGACGAGAGATCTGGGCGAGGCGGACAGGGTGGTGACCTTCTTTTCCCGGTCGGAAGGGCGTCTCGTCGGTCTGGCCAAAAGCGCAAGAAAAAGCCGCAAGCGCTTTGTGAACAGTCTTGAAGCATGCACTCTTGTGCAAATCACTTTCAGAATGAGAAATTCTCTGGTCTGGATTGAGGCCAGCAAGCTCATAGAGCCCTATTCGGCCCTGCGAATGGATTTGGAACGCTGGTTTCTGGCTTCTCTGGCCAGTGAGATCTTCCTGGAAATGTCTCCTGAAGGAGAACCTCAGGAAAAATGGTTTGATCTTCTGGAGCTGACCCTGAGCAGCCTCTCCCAGGATCGCGAACCTCTCAATGTCATTCTTCTGTTCATCCTTCGTTTTCTGGATGTGGGCGGGTACCTGCCCGCCTTCGACCAATGTCATGTGTGCAAAGCGCCTCTCAAATCTTCCAGGTTCTGGAACTGGCAAACACGTAAAGGGGTTCTGATCTGCGGGGAACATCCGTTGAAGGGGAAAGGGGAGGTTCTGAAGCTGGACCTGGGCAGCCTGGTGCTCATAAACCTCTGCCGAAAGACCCCTCTCCATAAAGTGTGGCGCCATCGTTTCGCCCAGGACAAAAGGAGTCTTCTTTTCAAAGGTCTTGCAGACATGATTCGCGCGCATACGGGAAGAGATCTCAACTGTTTCAAAATGCTACAG